>NZ_JBFAPM010000003.1:0-342363 GCF_040676695.1 Actinoplanes sp. NPDC049548 | reverse complement strand
CGCGACTTGTACGTGCTGGGTGAGGTGGCGCGGGCGCGGGAGTTGGACGAGGACACCTACGCCCGCCGCCTGCGGGTACTGGGCGAGGACCACCCGAGCACTCTCACCTCGGCCAGCCGCTTCGCTCGCGACTTGTACGTGCTGGGTGAGGTGGCGCGGGCGCGGGAGTTGGACGAGGACACCTACGCCCGCCGCCTGCGGGTACTGGGCGAGGACCACCCGGACGCCCTCATCTCGGCCAGCAACCTCGCCGCCGACTTGCACGTGCTGGGTGAGGTCGCGCGGGCGCGGGAGTTGAACGAGGACACCTACGCCCGCCGCCGCCGGGTACTGGGCGAGGACCACCCGAGCACTCTCACCTCGGCCAACAACCTCGCCCGCGACCTGCATGTGCTGGGTGAGGTCGCAAGGGCGCGGGAGTTGGACGAGGAGACCTACGCCCGCCGCCGCCGGGTGCTGGGCGAGGACCACCCGAACACCCGCGCCGTGGGACGACGGCTACGCAACAAGGAAGACCTCGGCCGCAGTGCGGTAGTCGAATAGCAGCCCCAGTTCCACGGTCTCCGTCGGTGCTGGGGTTCGCCGTGTCCGGCGAAGCTTTCCATGCCTGACCCTGACCGTCTCCGACACCACCCTGGCCATGGCGAGGGCGACGTCAACGTCGTGCGGCGCACCAACAGCCGGCCGGTCCGCCCCGCCCAGCCTTGCTCAAGCTTGTGCAGGGGTCACGGGGCTTGGTGGCAAGGCGTCGTACAGGCCGAATTCCTGCTCGTCGGGCGCTTCGAAGTCGCCCCGCCATTCTTCGACGTCCGAGCGCTGGATGGGAGGATCCTCCAAAGCGCGCTCGCTGATTCGGCGCCAGAGTTCCTCATCGGGGACGTCGAGGTAGAGCAGGTGCACCGCAGCTCCGAGCTCTCGCGCCTGAAGCCTGAGGGAGTCCCGCTCAGAACGACCCCACGTGCCCCACTCGACAATCACGGTGTTGCCAAGGAGCAGGAGTTCCTTGGCCACCGACCATTGGAGCGCCTCTACTCGCTCTCGCATGGCGGCGTCCCACAGGCCGACGCCGAGAGCCTTCAACCACTCATCGGGTCCGAGCCGCAGGCCGCGCCATCGACCAGCCACTTCCTTGGCCTTGGTGGTCTTCCCGCTTCCCGGGAGCCCGCAGATGATGAAGAGCTGGCCACGCGATGATGCACCAGGTGGGCGCTCAGCATCGTTCGTCGTCATGCAGCCCATGATCGTCGTTGGCCCTCCCCGGGCCTTACCGCCCCCACGTTCTTGCAGAGCTGGACGCCGCCACCACCTCAAGGATCACTGTCTGTAGTCCCGCATCACCTGGCGGATCCGCCCGCACGCCGCCGGCAGTGTGCGGCATCCACAGCCAGTCCCAAGCAGTATCGCGGATCTCACGTTGAGCGACCATATCGGTCCATGGTCGTACGGAAAGCCGTCGACGATGTCGGACACCCTTAGATCGCGTTGGCGACGCGGCCCTTGGAGGAGACGCCCTGATCACGTCAGGAAGTCGTCATCGCGAGTCGGCGCGGCGGAGCATCGCTTCCAACTCGGGGTCCGGGAGGAGTTCCCGGACCTCCTGAGCGCAGCGGCAAGCGCCGGCGATCTTGGCAGCCCAGGTCAGCGCCTCCTCGCGGGTGGCCACGTCCACGACGACGAACCCGCCGATGACCTCCTTGGTCTCCGGGTAGGGGCCGTCGGTGACCGTACCGTTCGTGGACACGATGCTCGCCTGCTGGCGTTCCAGTCCCGTGCCGAACACGAACACACCGGCGTTCACGGCTTCCTGGATCACCGCGTGCGCGGCCTTGCCCACGTCGGGGAGCTCCTCGTCGGTGATGTGGTCCATCGCGCCGTCATTGAACGAGATCAAGTACCGGGTCATCTCATGACTCCCTGTGTCCCGGCGGTCCGGGGCCGCCTCTCACCTGCTCTACGAACGACGAGGCCCGTATTCGACGCTGTGCCGGGAAATTCTCCCGCCGCCGGCCGGACCGATCATTCAGGTACGCCGCCCACGCCGGCGAGCCGCGATCCGTTCGACGATGGGCGTCTCGCGGACAGTGGTGAGTTCGATCAGTTCAGCCCGTGGCGCCGTCAGTGAGCGCGGTGTTCCGAACTGCGCCAGCTCGCCCGCGACGTGCACCACCAGGTCGTCGGCTGCCCGGCGGCGTCCGCGCCGCTCGACCACTCGGCCCAGGGGTTCTCATCCCAGTGCGCGATCACAGGGCTGGGGCGGCCGAGTGTCGAGCGGGCCAGCCAGGCGAACGGCGTCACCACGAGGCACGCCAGCCACGACACCAGGTACCACAGAAGGAACGGCGACATGATCGCCAGCACAATGGCGATCCTTTGTGTTCACGCTCCGGCCTCCTTGCTCTCGGTCAGCGTCATGGCAAGCTCGGCCAGCTTGCCGGCCATGTCCTGGGCGTATGCGATCGCGGCGGCGGCCTCAGCGCCTGCGGGCACGGAGGTGAAGACCGACAGGTGGGTCCATCGGTTGCCTTTGGCGGCGACGACGCTGCCGTTGACCCGCTCGCCGTTGTTCTGCTCACAGGTGCGGTAGGCCGAGTAGCCATTCGGAACCGCGGCGACAGTGGCGATGCCCAGGCACTCCGTCTTAGCAGCCTTACGGCGGGCCGCCTCCTCCTCGGTGTCGCCCTGCACGAGAACGAGAGCCGTGCCGGAGAAGCGCTGGTCGGCGGAGGTGAAAGTCAGCTGGCACACCGTCGAGGACTCGGTCTCGCTGCGATCCTTGTCAGGGTCGCTCACGGACCAGGCTCCACCTGCCGTCGACTGCATGGCCGGCGCCAAGTCGGTACAGCTCGGCACCCGTGCAGGGCGGTCGGCGAAAGGATCGAGCTGCCACAGCGCCACGCCCACGACAATCAGCGCGATCGTGGCGAAGCCGGCAATGGCCGGCTCTCGAGTCCGGGTCACCGGAACCAGCCAGTGCTGCCGTCCCGAACTTCGTCAGGTGGTGTTTCGGGGCGGGGATCCTGCACCTTCTCGCACGTTCTCCACACCAGGGCAGGTTAGTGGATCAAGCGATCGGCTTGGCGGCGGCGATGACCTGGGTGAGGGCCGCATGGAGGGTTTTCAGGTCCTCGATCGGCATGCCGAGCCGCTCCACCACCGCCGGCGGGATCTGCTCGGCGCGGTCGCGGAGCTTCCTGCCCTCGGGGGTCAGGGTGATGGCGAGGCTTCGTTCGTCGGCGGGGTCGCGTTCGCGGCGTAGGTAGCCGGTTGCCTCGAGGCGTTTGAGCAGCGGGGACAGGGTTCCCGGGTCGAGCTGGAGGAGTTCGCTCAGGCGGCGGACCGACAGCGGGGCGTACTGCCACAGGGCCAGCATCACCAGGTACTGGGGGTGGGTGAGGCCCATGGGCTCCAGGATCGGGCGGTAGACGGCCACCACGCTGCGCGCCGCCACGGAGAGGGCGAAGCAGACCTGTTCCTCCAGGGCCAGGGCGTTGCTGTCGGTCGTGTCACTCAAGGTGGTTCTCCTCAGGTCAGCCGCTAGACTACCAATAGTTGGGGCACCAATGTTTTGCACACCAAGGGAGATGCACCCGTCATGGCGAAGATCGACCGGGCTGCGGGCCGGGGGCGGTTCGGGCGCTGGTTCCACGACACGTTCCACGACTGGTTCTTCCGGTCGATGATCGGGCCGGCGCAGACGAAGAACGCGGTCCACGGTTGTGAGCAGCCGGCCCGCGAGCAGTGGAAGCGCGACCTCGAGGCGCGCAAGGCGTACAGCCGGGAGCAGCGCGAGCGCAAGCGGCTCGCCCGGGAGGGGTAGCGGCGCGACTGAGGGCCGATCATCCGATGACCCGGGCCGTCGCCGGGTTGCAGGCTGAGGACATGGCCTGGATACGGGTACGGGACAAAGCACTCGGCCGGCGCCTCACGGTCATCGAGGAGTGCAGGTTCCCCAGCAGTGCGCGGCAGCGGTTCCTGTTCGGGCACCCCGGCCTGAGCGATGCCGCAGTGGCGATCGTGGAGGACGGCGCGCGGCAGTGGTTTCGGCTGACCGCTCGGCATCCGGGGGCGCAACTCGCCATGCCGTCGGTGGCCGTGAACGATCTGTGGCACGAGCTTGTGCTGCAGACGCAGGAGTACGCGCAGTTCTGCGAGGACGCGTTCGGTCGTTTCCTGCACTACACGCCGAGGGATCCGCAGGGCCCGCAGCTCCTGGAGACGCTGCGGATGGCTCGCCAGGATGAGCGCTGTGGCGATGATCAGTTGCCCTTGCTGTTCCGGGTGGATCGCGAGACGGGAGTCGCCGGGGGCCGGGTCTACCTAGCCGACTGCGGTGGGCGGGGGGAGTGCTTCCCGCTGGCGGGCCTGACCTGCCTGCACCACGCGGAGGGCGTCGAGCGGCGAACGCGCCGGCCCTGGCGCTTCGAGAAGCAGGTGCCGCCGGACTCCGGCACCGGCGGTTGGGAATTCTGCGGCGGCGGCTGATGGCAAGGGCGGCGGCAACAAAGGCCGGTGCCGGCAGAGCGGTGAAGGCCGAGCCCAGGAGGCGGCAACGAGGCCGCGGCGGAGGGCATTGTCGCCGATGGGTGATGTTTAATGCATTTCTGTCGGGCATCTGGCCGCCGCATTCCCGGTGGCGGGCCGCCGTCCTAATCTGCGGGCAAGTCGTTCCGCAGGAGGCGATCATGACGATCCCGCAGGACAACACCGAGTTTCTCGCCCGCCCGGCGGATGCCGTCGCCGGACTTGTTCCCGATAGGCGGAGTGCGGAGGCGGCGATCGCGTCGCTGCGCGCCGCCGGATTCCCCGCGGTGGAGGCTCGTCCGCGCCGCTGCCGGCTCCGGGATTGGGGCGGGGACGCGACGATCATGAATTTGTACGTGGCGGGGCTCCACAAAGGCCACTCCGTCGTCGTCGTGCCGTCGGCGCGGCGGTGGCGGGAGGAGGTGGGGCGGCTCCTGGTGCGGCACCAGGGGCATGGCGTCTACTACTTCACCGCCCGCGGGGTCGAGTCGCTGATCGTCCTCGTCTGACGTGTAACCGCCACGGCGAGCCGGGGGGCGCCACGGCGGTCTGATTGTGCACCCGGCGGCACTTTCTACAGGTTTGAACCACGTTGCGCCTGCTCGTCGCCGAATGGTTCGCAGCGTGAATCGCCGATGACGTTTTCGTGAATCGGATAGCGGTGGTCTGCGAATCTCGGCCGGGCGCGGCGGAGCCGGGTCATCGTTTTCTTCTGCACTGAGCCCCGGTGGACCCGGAAATGGACGGTCGCCGGCCCGGTGGACCGGGGAAAACGAATCGGTCGGGGCCGGGGAATAGCCGCCGGAAACGGATTGAGCTGGGGCGACGGCCGCCGGGTGGCCTGTACCAGGCGTGACCGGGGCCGCTGGTCGGGGGCGTGCGGGCCAACCCCTGGTGCCGGGGCTGCCCGTTACTCAGCCGGCGGCTCGGTCGGGACCCGCCGATCGCCTCGGTGCGACCGAAAACACCAGGCAGGACCGGCCGTCCTGAGAGGACGATGGGGTGAGTAAAGTAGGGCGCCGACGGGGGACGTGCCGGTGACCGGCTCTGCCGGCGATCTGGTTGACGTGCAACTTGCATACTCATAGTGTCTGATATGTAACGGCGGGTGCTCGCTGGGAAAGCTCCCGGTATGGTCGCGTCGTGGGTAGCAGGGTTTGTCGGACCGGCCACGAGGAGTGCTTGGGTGAGTGTCAGGATCGGCATCAACGGTTTCGGCCGGATCGGTCGCTCGGTCATGCGCATCATCAACAGCGCTCCGGCCTCGGGAATCACCGTTGCGGCCATTAATGACATCGCCGCACCGGACCGATTGGCATACGCGTTGAAACGCGACAGCTTACGCGGGCGATTCGCCGGCTCGGTGCGGACGGCCGGCGGGCAGCTGGTCGTCGACGACCGTCCGATCTGGACCTTCCAGGAGTCGCAGCCGAGCCGGATCCCGTGGGGCGACGCGGGCGTCGACGTGGTGATCGAGGCGACCGGGCGGTTCCGCAACGGCGACCTCGCCCGCGCGCACATCACCCACGGGGGCGCCCGCAAGGTGGTGATCAGCGCCTCCGCCGACGATCCCGACGCGGTGCTGGTCTACGGCGTGAACCACGACACGTACGACGCGGCGCGCCACGACGTGGTGTCGCCGGCGTCCTGCGGGGTCAACGCGCTCTCGGTGATGGCCAAGGTGCTGCTGGACCGGTTCGGGCTGCGCAGCGTGCACACCTCGGTGGTGCTGGCGGTCCAGGGGTGGCAGCGGGTGCACGACACCTCGACCGGCACGTCGCGGGACGATCCGCGGCTGGGACGTGCCGCGGCGGAGAGCATCATCCCGCACGATCACGTCGCCGGTGACCTGGTCTCCGTCGCGCTGCCGCGGCTGGGCGAGGTCCGCTACAGCTACTACTGCGTGCCGACGCCGATAGGGTCGCTCGCCGAGCTGGGCGGCCTCACCGACCGGCCGGTCGGCGCCGACGAGGTGAACCGGGCGATCGCCGAGGCGGCGGCCGGTTCGATGCGCGGCCTCATCGACTACGACCCGGACCCTACGGTCTCGATCGACGTGCGCGACAACCCCGCGTCGTGCCTGTTCGACCCCTCCGGCACCCAGACGACGGCGGACGGCGGCGTGAAGGTCCGTGGCTGGTTCGACAACGAGTGGGGGTTCTCGCACCGCCTGCTCGACCTCGCGCGCCTGGTGGGGGAACGTGAGCCCGTGCCGGCGGGCCTGCTCTACAAGACCGCCGCGGCCTGATCCGTGATAACGCTCGCAGCGATCGAAGCCGCGGCCCGGCGCATCGGCGACCGGGTGCGGCGGACGCCCGTCCTCCTCGACGGTGCCGTCGGCTACAAGCTGGAGCTGGTGCAGCACGCCGGCTCGTTCAAGACCCGGGGGATGCTCAACAAGATCCTGGTGGCCGCCGAGCAGGGACTGCCGGCGTCCGGCATCATCTGCGCGTCCGGGGGCAACGCCGGGCTGGCCGCCGCGTACGCGGCCCGGGAGCTGGGAGTGGCCGCCGAGATCTACGTGCCGGTCACCGCCCCGGCGGTCAAGGTCGCGAAGCTGGCCAAACTGGGTGCCCGGGTCACCCAGGCCGGCAACGAGTACGCGGAGGCGTACGCGGCCGCCGTCGTGCAGGCCGAGCGCACCGGGGCGCTGTTCTGTCACGCGTATGACGATCCGGACATGGTGGCCGGGAACGGCACGCTCGGCCTGGAGCTGTGGGAACAGCTGCCGGACGGCTTCGACACGGTCCTGGTCGCCGTGGGTGGCGGCGGGTTGATCGCGGGGGTTGTCGCGGCGCTGTACGGCCGCGCGAAGGTCGTCGCCGTCGAGCCGCCGACGGCACAGGCGCTGCACGCCGCGATGGCGGCCGGTGCGCCGGTGGACGTACCGGTCTCCGGGGTGGCCGCCGACTCGCTGGGCGCGCGCCGGGCCGGCTCGATCGCCTACGAGACCGCGGTCGCGGCGGGGCTGACCTCGGTGCTGGTGGACGACCAGGCGATCGTGGAGGCTCGCCGGCGGCTCTGGGACGACTACCGCCTGGCGGTGGAGCACGGTACGGCCGCAGCCCAGGCCGCCCTCGACTCCGGTGCCTACGTGCCGGCGCCCGGAGAACGCGTGATCGTGCTGCTGTGCGGCGCCAACACGGATCCGGCGGACCTGGCCTGACTCCTGGTGGCGGGGCCACGGTGTTGCGGTTGGGGCGGGGTCAACCCGTACATGTGAAGTGACGGCGACGGTGATCGACGATCACCCTGCGTCTGCCCCGGCGGTCCGCGATGCTGAAGGTATGACGGATGGGGACAACCGGATCAAATCGGTGCGCCAGTTTCGCCGGTTCGCTGTGGTCGTCTGCCTCGCCGGGGCGCTGGTGCAGCTCGCCCTGACGGCCTACTACCTCGGCATGGGGCACAAGGCGACGCCGCATGACGTACCGGTCGGGCTCGTGTCGCCGGTCGGCAAGCAGGCGGCGATCCTGGATCTGCTGGAGCGAGACGGGATCTTCGAGGCGACCATATACCCCTCGGTCGCCGAGATGCGGGACGGGATCAAACGCCGCGACGTGTACGGCGGGGTCGACGTCACCGCCGCGCAGCCGCACCTCTACGTGGCCGGCGCCGCGGGTACGGCGGCCGCGAGCCTGCTGAGGAACACCTACACGAGCGTCATCGCGCAACAGAACGCGCAGCAGCTGGGGATTCTCGCGAAGCAGGGCACCACGATCTCCATCGCGCAGGCGCAGGCGCTGGCCACGCCGCCGCCGATCACCGACGTGGTGCCGCTGCCCGCCGACGACGTCAACGGCGCCTCCCTCGGCTTCCTCACCCAGGCGCTGGCGCTGGGCGGCACCATCGCCTCCGTGGGGCTGGGCCGGCTGATCCCGCGCACGCGGCGATCCTGGAAACGCGGGCTGGGGCACCTGGCCACCCTCATCGTGTACGCCCTCGGCTCGGCGGCCGTCGTGCTCTGGTCGATGAGCTGGTTCGGCGTGGGCGTCGACGCGAACCACCTCGAGATGCTGGGCATCTTCGCGCTCGTCTCGCTGGCCATCACCGCGTCGACCGCGGGCGCGGTCTCGCTCCTCGGCCCGGGCGGCGCGCTGCTGGGCGGCCTCTACTTCACCATCGGTACGGTGATCAGCGGCGCCAGCATCCTGCCGGAGTTCCTGCCCGTGTTCGGCCGGGTGGTCGGCGAGAACCTGCCGACGGGCGCCGGCGTGCAGGCGGTCCGGGACGATCTGTACTTCCCCGACGCGCCGATCGCGGGGCACCTGGCTGTGCTGGGCCTCTACGCCGGTATCGGCTGTCTGCTCGTCCTCATCACGAACCTCCTGCCGAACCGCACCGACCGCACCTCGGAGCTGGATCTCGAGGTCAAGGACCGGATCGAGGGCAACGAGGTGCGCCAGCCGGTCGCGATCGGCTGACCGCTTCCTGATCCGTTGTGATGTTCAGCTCGTGGATCCCTTAACAAGTGCGGAGTACGGTCGATCCGTACTTGAAGCATCAAGTGCTTAAGGGAGCCGTCATGTCCGTAGGTATTCGCAGCCGTGTCACCGTTCCGCTGAAGTTCGCGGACGGCTACCGCACCACGGCCGAGGTCATCACGTTCGACGGGCTGGCCGACGGCAAGGAGCACCTCGCTCTGGCCCTCGGTGACGTGGCCGGCGCCCCCGTGCCGCTGGTCCGGCCGCACTCCGAGTGCCTCACCGGCGACGTCTTCGGCTCCGAGCGCTGCGACTGCGGCCCCCAGCTGCGCGAGGCGGTCGAGCGGATCGCCACGGTCGGCGGCTACCTGCTCTACCTGCGCCAGGAGGGGCGGGGCATCGGGCTGTACGCGAAGCTCGACGCGTACGCGTTGCAGGACCTCGGCATGGACACCTACGAAGCGAACCGGGCGCTCGGGCACGCGGACGACGAACGGGACTACACCGCCGCGGCGCAGATGCTCACGGCGCTGGGCGCCACGTCGGTCGACCTGCTGACCAACAACCCCGACAAGGCGGCCCAGCTGCGGGCGCACGACGTCGACGTGCGCGCGGTGCTGCCCACCGGCGTGCACGCCTCCGACGCGAACGTCCGTTACCTGCAGGCCAAGGTGGCGCACACCGCGCACACGATCGACCTGCCGCTGGCGGTCTGATTTCGTCCGGGGAGCGGCTCAGGGATTTTCCCGTTGCGCCGAACAGGCAGGGGTCAGCCTGAGAAGCGCGGAGGTTTTCGCTGTGGGCATCGAGGCCGTCAACAACCGGATCGCCGACATCCAGAGCCGCATCATCGCCCTGCAGACCCAGCAGGCCACGCGACCGACGACCGCTTCGGGCACCACGGGAACCACATCCGCCTCGGGCGCCTCGTTCGCCTCGGCACTCGCCGACGCGATGGGCACGCAGTCCGCGCCGGACGCCGGCAAGACGTACACGTTGAACAGCAAGGGGATTCCGACCGAGCTGGCCGCGTACGGCAATGGCAAGATCCCGGCGAACGCGCTCGAGAAGGTGGGCGCCACCAACCACAAGCTGTGGGCGCCGGCGGCCCAGTCGCTGACCCGGATGATGGCCGACGCCAAGGCGCAGGGCGTGACGATCGGCATCACCGACTCCTACCGTCCCTACAGCGAGCAGGTGGATCTCGCCCGCCGCAAGGGCCTGTACTCGCAGGGCGGGCTGGCCGCCAAGCCCGGCACCAGCGAGCACGGCTGGGGCATGGCGACCGACCTCGACCTCAACGCCAAGGCGCTGACGTGGATGCGCGCCAACGCCGAGAAGTACGGCTTCGTGGAGAACGTGCCGCGGGAGTCGTGGCACTGGGCGTACAAGCCGAAGAGCTAGACGCGGCAGAGCAGCTCGCCGTGCAGCAGAGAGAGCCAGCCGTCGGGGTCGGCGGCCCAGGCGCGCCAGCCTCGCGAGATGCGCTCGAGATCCTCCTGGGTGGCGGCGCCGGACTCGAGGGCCTGGCGTGACATGTCCGACTTCAGGATGCGGTCCGCCCAGAGGCCGCCCCACCACGCGCGGTCCTCGTCGTCGGCGAAGCACCACGTGCTCGAGGTGGCGGTGACGTCGGTGAAGCCCGCGGCGTGTGCCCAGGAGAGCAGCCGGCGGCCGGCGTCGGGTTCGCCGCCGTTGCCGCGCGCCACCTTCTCGTAGAGCGCCAGCCACTCGTCGAGCTCCGGCAACCGCGGGTACCAGGTGAAGGCGGCGTAGTCGCTGTCGCGGACCGCCACGAGACCGCCGGGCCTGGTCACGCGGCGCATCTCGCGCAGCGCCCGCACGGGATCGCCGACGTGCTGCAGGACCTGGTGGGCGTGCACCACGTCGAAGCTGCCGTCGGGGAAGTCGAGGGCGTGCACGTCGCCGACGACGAAGTCGACGGTCGTCAGGCCGCGGCGGGCGACCTCGGCGCGAGCGAGGTCGAGGGCCGCCTCGGTGTGCTCGAGTGCCGTGATCCGGCCGGGTGTGATGCGCGTCGCCAGGTCGGCCGTGATGGTGCCGGGTCCGCAGCCGACGTCGAGGACCGTCGCGCCGGAGGTCAGATGGGGCAGCAGGTATGCCGCCGAATTTTCTGCGGTGCGCCAGCGGTGTGAGCGCAGGACCGATTCGTGATGCCCGTGGGTGTAGACAGCAGCCATGCCGCCGACGCTACGACCGTGTCTCGCATATCGGGAGACCAATCTCGGATTATGAGAAGCTATCGGTTACCCGATTTCCGTAGGTGCAGTTGGGGCCGTACTTTTGTGCCCATGAGGATCGGCATCGTCGGCGCGACGGGACAGGTCGGTGGCGTCATGCGCCGCATCCTGGCCGAGCGCCAGTTTCCCGTTGACCAGCTCCGGCTCTTCGCGTCCGCGCGCTCCGCGGGCCGCACCTTGCCCTGGCAGGGCGGTGAGGTCACCGTCGAGGACGCCGAGAAGGCGGACTTCCGGGGCCTGGACATCGTCCTGTTCTCCGCGGGCAAGGGCAGCTCCAAGGAGTACGCGCCGCGCGTCGCCGAAGCGGGTGCCGTGGTCGTCGACAACTCCTCCGCCTGGCGGATGGACCCGGACGTCCCGCTCGTCGTCGCCGAGGTGAACCCGGACGCCGCCGCGAACCGGCCCAAGGGCATCATCGCCAACCCGAACTGCACGACGATGGCCGCGATGCCGGTGCTGCGCCCGCTGCACGACGAAGCCGGCCTCGTCGCCCTGGTGGCGACCACGTACCAGGCGGTCTCGGGCGCGGGCCTGGCCGGCGTCGCCGAACTCGACGAGCAGGTGAAGAAGGTCGCCGACCGCGCCACCGAGCTGACCCACGACGGCGCCGCGGTCGACTTCCCGGCACCCCGCTCCTTCGCCCGGCCGATCGCGTTCAACGTGCTCCCGCTGGCCGGCTCGATCGTCGACGACGGGCGCGGCGAGACCGACGAGGAGCAGAAGCTCCGCAACGAGAGCCGCAAGATTCTCGGCATCCCGGACCTCAAGGTCTCCGGTACGTGCGTACGCGTGCCCGTCTTCACCGGCCACTCGCTGCAGGTGAACGCGCGCTTCGCCCGGCCCGTGAGCCCCGAGCGGGCGCGTGAGCTCCTCGCCGGCGCCCCGGGTGTGGAACTGTCCGACGTCCCGACGCCCCTGCAGGCGGCCGGCCGGGACCCGACGTACGTGGGCCGGATCCGCGCCGACGAGACGGTCGACAACGGGCTGGCGCTGTTCCTCTCCAACGACAACCTGCGCAAGGGTGCGGCCCTCAACGCCGTCCAGGTGGCGGAGCTGGTCGCCGCGGGCCTGCGCTGACGCCTCATCCGTCCCGCCCCGTCCCGCCTCGTGGTGGGGCGGGGCGGACTTTTTTGTCGTTCCTTCGGGGGGTCTTCGGGACGCTCCACTATGGAAAATCCGGGCTTTTTGCCTGAATCGGTAGCGCATGGTCGGTTTGAGGTGCACAGTGATGGCATGAACGACAGTGGGCCTGGCGGGGGCGGCTATTTCTGGTGCCTCCGGCATGACCGGGTCGAGTCCGGGGACGACGTGTGTCCTGCCCAGTACCGGCTCGGTCCGTACGCCTCCGCTGACGACGCCACGCGGGCACTCGAGACGGTCGAGAAGCGCAATGCGGCGTGGGATGCCGAGGATGCCCGCTGGACCGGGGAGGTCAGCTAGGCCGGCTCGACCCCTGTGTCCAAGCCGGAATCTTCGGTCTCCAGGCGGAGACGAGCCCGCAGTCATTCGCAAGGAGGAACTTCCCCATGGCCGTGACCAAGAAGGCTGCCCCGACCAGGGCCGCCGCCACGAAGCCCGCCGGCGCCAAGCCGGCCGCGGCGAAGCGGCCGGCGGCCGCGAAGCGCACCGCCGCCGCTACCTCGGCCCCGACCAAGCGCACCGCCACGGCGTCGGCCCCGACCACGCGTACGGCGGTCACCAAGACGGCCGCCAAGGCCACCAAGACGGCGGCCAAGGCGACCAGCCGGACCACCGCCGCCAAGGCGCCCGCCAAGGCCGCCACCAAGACCGCCGCCACCAAGACCGCCGCGAAGACGGCGCCGGCGAGCAAGACGACGGCCAAGAAGGCTCCGGCGACCAAGACCGCCACCAAGTCGACGGCGGCGAAGTCGACCGCGCGCACGACGGCAGCGAAGTCGACCGCGGCGAAGTCGACCGCGGCGAAGTCGACCGCGGCGAAGTCGACGGCGGCGAAGTCCGCGGCTTCCAAGGCGACCACGGCGGCGAAGAAGGCGGCTGCCAAGGTCACCACGGCGGCGAAGAAGACCGCGGCCAAGGCGACCACGGCGGCGAAGAAGACCACGGCGAAGAAGGCTCCGGCCAAGACCGCCGCGGTGAAGAAGGCGACGACGGCGAAGTCGACCCCTGCCAAGTCGACCGCCGTGAAGTCGACGGCTGCCAAGCGCACCGCCGCGAAGTCCACGCCCGCGAAGTCGACCGCTGCCAAGAGCACGGCGGCGAAGTCCACGGCTGCGAAGTCCACGGCGGCGAAGTCCACGGCTGCGAAGTCCACGGCTGCGAAGTCGACGGCCGCGAAGTCCACGGCTGCGAAGTCCACGGCGGCGAAGTCCACGGCTGCGAAGAGCACCGCTGCCAAGCCGGCCGCGGCGAAGGCGACCGCCACCCGGGCGACCGGCAACGCGGCCGCCGCCAAGGTGCGGGCGGCCGGCGCCGGCAAGTCCGGCAACGCCAGGCCCGCGTCCATGACCAAGAACTCGGCCACCAACGCCGGGCGGGTCAAGAAGCCCGCTACCGCGGCCGCCGCCCGCAAGGCGACCGCGGCGAGCAACGGGCGTACCGCTGCTCCGGCGCGCAAGGCGACCGCCAAGCGCTGAGGCACCACCGAGTCGAAGGGTCGCGCCGGCACGGGCGCGGCCCTTTCGCGTGTTAGGAATGAGCCGTGCCGATCAAACGGGTCCTCGCGCCGCGCATCGACTTCTCCGTTCTCCGCAAGGAACTGGAGCTTCCGGACGCCTACCCGGCCGAGGCGCTGGCGGAGGCGGAGCAGGCCGTCGCGAAGCCGCTGCCCTCGACCGACCGCACCGACATACCCTTCGTCACCGTCGACCCGGCGACGTCGCGCGACCTCGACCAGGCGATGCACCTCAGCTCCCGCAACGGTGGCGGGTTCCGCGTGCGGTACGCGATCGCCGACGTGGCCGCGTACGTGCGGCCCGGGGGTCCGTTGGAGGCCGAGACGTGGGTTCGCGGGCAGACCATCTACCTGCCCGACGGCAAGGTACCGCTGCATCCGCCGGTGCTCAGCGAGGATGCCGTGAGCCTTCTGCCCGACGTCGACCGGGCGGCGGTCGTGTGGACCATCGACCTGGACGCCGACGCCGCGATCACCGGGATCGCGCTCGAGCGGGCGCGGGTCCGCAGCCGCGCCAAGCTGGACTACGCCGGTTTGCAGCGGGCCGTCGACGCGGGGAAGGCGCCCGAACCCATCGCGTTGCTGCCGCAGCTCGGCGCGCTGCTCACCGCCCGGGCGGCGGACCGGGGTGCGGTGAACCTGCCGCTGCCCGAGCAGGAGGTGGAGCCGGACGGGGACGGTTGGACCCTGGTGCTGCGGGCCCCGCTGCCGGTGGAGGAGTTCAACGCGCAGATCTCGTTGCTGACCGGGATGGCGGCGGCCTCGCTGATGCTGGACGGCCGGGTGGGACTGCTGCGCACGATGCCGGCGCCGCGGTCCGAGGCTGTCACGAAGCTGCGGGCGGCCGCCGACTCCCTGGGCGTGCAGTGGCCCGACGGTGCCACGGTCGGCGCCGTCGTCTCGTCCGTGGATCCGGCCTCGCCCCGGGGCGCCGCGTTCCTCAACCAGGCCGCGGACCTGTTGCGCGGGGCGGCTTACACGGCGTTCGACGGGTCGGTGCCGGCCGAGACCGGGCACGGCGGGGTGGGTGCCGCGTACGCGCACGTCACGGCCCCGCTGCGCCGGCTCGCCGACCGGTACGCGACCGAGGTGTGCCTGGCCCTGCACGCCGGCGCGGCCGTGCCGGACTGGGCCCGGGCCGCCCTGCCGCGCCTGCCCGAGGCGATGGCGGCGACCGACCGGGTGGCCTCCGCCGCCGACCGGGGTGCGGTGGCGCTGACCGAGGCGGTGCTGCTCGCGGGCCGGGTGGGGGAGACGTTCGAGGCCGGAGTGCTCGACGTCGACGAGCCGCGCTCCGACGGGCGTAGCCGGCCGCCGGGCGGGACGGTCGCGATCGACGATCCCGCCGTGCAGGCCAAGTGCTCCGGCGAGCTGCCGCTGGGCGAGCGCATCCCGGTGCGGCTGGCGGAAGCGGATCCCAAGACGCGTACGGTGCGGTTCGAGCAGATCTAGGGGAGCCGGGGTACGCCGGCCTCGTCCAGGGGCCAGGCGGGGTTGTGGGTGATCTCCCACAGGTGCCCGTCCGGGTCGGTGAAGTAGCCGAGGTAGCCGCCCCAGTCGGTGGCGCCGCCCGCCTTCACCAGGGTGGCGCCGGCCCGCACGACCGTGCGCAGCGCCTCGTCGACCGCGGCCGGGCTCTCCACGTTGATCGCCAGCATCGTGCCCCGGAAGTCGGTGGCCGGGTTGGGCGGCGCGATCCGCGACGGCAGCCCCGCGTCGGTCGCCAGGTCGTCCGTCGACACCAGCGACAGCAGGCCGCCCGCGGTGTGGAAGAAGCTCACGACCCCGGGCACCGAGGCGGGTGACAGCCGCCAGCCGAGCGACTCGTAGAACTCGGTCGCGCGCACGACGTCGGCCACGCCGAGGGTGGCGAGGCTGACCCGGGCAGGAACGGACATGTGACACCTCCGGCGACGAAGTCTGCCACTTGCCCGATCTTGCCCGGGCCGTGCCCCGAAATTCAGAACGTGTGCTCGGCCGCCGGGAACTCGCCGTTGCGGACCTCGTCGGCGTAGCGGCGGGTGGCGTCGCCGAGGATGGCGGCGAGGTCGGCGTACCGCTTGACGAAGCGGGGTGCCTTGCCGCCGCGCAGGCCCGCCATGTCCTGCCAGACCAGGACCTGCGCGTCGGTGTCCGGGCCGGCGCCGATGCCCACGGTCGGGATGGCGAGCTCCTTCGTGATCACCTTGGCGACCTCGCCCGGGACCATCTCGAGCACCACCGAGAACGCACCCGCGTCGGCCACCGCCCGCGCGTCGGCGATGACCTCCTCGGCGGCGCTGCCCCGGCCCTGCACCCGGTAGCCGCCGAGGGTGTGCTCGCTCTGCGGCGTGAAACCGATGTGCGCCATCACCGGGATGCCCGCGCCGACGATCGCCCTGATCTGCTCGGCGACCCGGCGGCCGCCCTCCAGCTTGACCGCGTGCGCGCCGCCCTCCTTCATGAACCGTACGGCGGTGCGCAGCGCCTGGGTGGGGCCCTCCTCGTACGAGCCGAAGGGCAGGTCGGCCACGATCAGGGCGGTCGTGGTGGCCCGGACCACCGCGCGTACCAATGGCAGCAGCTCGTCGGTCGTGACCGGCAGCGTCGTCTCGTACCCGAAGACGTTGTTGGCCGCGGAGTCGCCGACCAGCAGCACCGGGATGCCGGAACTGTCGAAGAGGGCGGCCGTGTACTGGTCGTACGAGGTGAGCATCGCCCAGCGGTCGCCGCGTTCCTTGGCCGCGATCAGGTCGCGGGTGCGGACGCGGCGGGTGGGCGGGCCGCCGTACAGGGTGGGCACCTCGGCGGGTGTCTCGGACATCGTCGTCTCCTTCCCTCGAGGCCGCGGTGTGCGGTCCCCGGGTTCCGACTCGAATGGTCGCACCCGGAGGCCGCGCGCGGTCAGAGGTGAGTGGAGCCGGTCACATCCCGCTTCACGCTCCCTCGCGGAAGCGGTTGGTGATCGGCAGGCGGCGGTCGCGTCCGAACGCCTTGATGGAGATCTTCGTCCCCGGGGCGGACTGGCGGCGCTTGTATTCGGCGATGTCGACCATGCGCAGCACCCGGTCGACCAGCGCGGCGTCGTGCCCGGCGGCGACCAGGTCGTCGCGGCCCTTGTCGCCGTCGATGTAGCCGCTGAGAATCGCGTCGAGCACCTCGTAGTCGGGCAGCGAGTCCGTGTCGACCTGGCCGGGCCGCAGCTCGGCCGACGGCGGTTTGGTGATCGAGCTCTCCGGGATGGGCGGCTCGCCGCCGCGGCGGGCGGCGTCGGCGTTGCGCCATCTGGCCAGGCGCCACACCATCGTCTTGGGCACGTCCTTGAGCGGGTTGAAGCCGCCCACCGAGTCGCCGTAGAGGGTCGAGTAGCCGACCGCGAGCTCGCTCTTGTTGCCGGTGGTCAGCACCAGGTGGCCCTCCTGGTTCGACAGCGCCATGAGGATCACGCCGCGGACGCGGGCCTGCAGGTTCTCGACGGCGACGCCGCCGAGCGACATGTTGGCCAGGAAGGCGTCGACCATGGGCTGGATCGGCTCCGACCGGTAGTCGAGCCCGGTGCGCTTGGCGAGGTCGGCGGCGTCGTCGCGGGAGTGGGCGGACGAGTAGCCGCTGGGCATCGAGATGCCGACGACGCGCTGCGGGCCCAGCGCGTCGACCGCGATGGCCGCGACGACGGCCGAGTCGATGCCGCCGGACAGGCCCAGGACCACCGAGCGGAAGCCGTTCTTCTCCACATAGTCGTGCAGGCCGAGGGTGAGCGCCGACCAGATCTCCGCCTCGTCGGTCACCCGCTCCGCGATGCCGCCGACCGCCGGGCCGTCGGCCACCCGGCGCGGAGCCGAGGCCAGGGCCACCCGCTCGATCGTCATGTCGTCGTCGCCCTCGTCCTCGCCGTGCGGGGACTCCGCGGCCGGCTGCGGGGCGGGCGGGGCCGTCGCGTCGACCGGGGTGGCGGCCACCTCGACGTCGTGCACGAGGAGCTCCTCGGTGAACTGACCGGCTCGGGTGAGCAGCTCGCCGGTGGCCGTCACGATCATGGAGTCGCCGTCGAAGACCAGCTCGTCCTGGCCGCCGACCAGATTCACGTACGCGACCGTCGCACCGGCCTCCGCGGCGCGGCGCTGCACCAGTGGCAGCCGGACGTCGTCCTTGTTGAGCTCGTACGGGGAGGCGTTGATGGTCACGACCAGCCCGACCCGGGCCCGGCGCGCGGCGGCGAACGGGCCACCGGCCTGCCAGAGGTCCTCGCAGACGGTGAGGGCCACGTCCACGTCCCCGAGCCGTACGACGGTCAGCGAGGTGCCCGGCTCGAAGTAGCGGTCCTCGTCGAAGACGCCGTAGTTGGGCAGGTGGTGCTTGAAGTAGGTGGCCGCCACCTCGCCGCCGAGCAGCAGCGCGGAGGCGTCCCGGCGGCCGCTGCCGGGCACCGCGTCGGCGCTGGTGGGCGCCGGACCGTCGGCGTCGACGTAGCCGACCACCACCGCCACGTCACCGAGGCCGTCCGCGGCCAGATCCGTGGCGAGCTGCCGCAGCGCCGCCTGGGACGCGGTCACGAAGGAATCCCGGAAGACGAGATCCTCGATGGGATAGCCGGTCAGCATCATCTCGGGGAAGGCGACCAGCTGGGCGCCGGCGTCGGCGGCCCGGCGGGACCAGCGGCGCACCGCGGCGGCATTGCCGGCGATGTCCCCGACGGTGGAGTTCACCTGGGCGAGAGCGATCCGCAACGAGGGCATGCCGCCATTGTTCCCCAGCGTTGGCATCCCGTGTGGCGGGTGCCTGCCGTACTGTCTGTGATCGACACCGGGCCCTACCCGGAACGCGCCGACGCGCCGTGGTCAGCGTAATCTCGGCGTAATCGGTACGGGAGAGACTGGCCGCCCGGCGAGTACGAGGGGTTGACGTGGACCGACAGCAGGAGTTCGTGCTCCGCACACTCGAAGAGCGCGACATCCGTTTTGTCCGGCTCTGGTTCACCGACGTGCTCGGCACCCTGAAGAGCGTGTCGGTGGCGCCGGCCGAGCTCGAGTCCGCCTTCGAGGAGGGCATCGGCATCGACGGCTCGGCGATCGAGGGCTTCGCCCGCGTCTCCGAGTCCGACATGGTGGCCATGCCCGACCCCACGACCTTCCAGGTGTTCCCGTTCGAGGGCGGCGCCAGCGGCGAGAGCGCGCGGATGTTCTGCGACATCCTGCTGCCGGACGGCACCGCCGCGTGGGCCGACCCGCGCCACGTGCTGCGCCGCATGCTCGCCAAGGCCGCGGAGAAGGGCTTCACCTTCTACACCCACCCCGAGGTCGAGTTCTTCCTGGTGCAGGACGGCCCGCTCGACGGCTCGGTGCCGATCCCCGTCGACGGCGGCGGCTACTTCGACCACACCACCCACTCGGTCGCCCGCGACTTCCGGCGCCAGGCCGTGCTGGCCCTCGAGCGGATCGGCATCAGCGTCGAGTTCAGCCACCACGAGGTGGCGCCCGGCCAGCAGGAGATCGACCTGCGGTACGCGGACGCGCTCACCACCGCCGACAACATCATGACGTTCCGGCACGTGGTCAAGGAGGTCGCGCTGTCGCAGGGCGTACGCGCGACGTTCATGCCGAAGCCGTACACCGACCAGCCCGGCAGCGGCATGCACACCCACCTGTCGCTGTTCGAGGGTGAGCGCAACGCCTTCTACGACGGCGAGGACCCGCTCAAGCTGTCGAAGACCGCGCGCGCCTTCATCGCCGGTCTGCTCGTGCACGCCCGGGAGTACACAGCCGTCACGAACCAGTGGGTCAACTCGTACAAGCGGCTCTTCCCGCTGCAGCTGCCGGACCGGATCACCGAGTCGCCGGCGTTCGTCAGCTGGGGGCACCTCAACCGCTCCGCGCTGGTGCGGGTGCCGGCGTTCGGCAAGCCCAACTCCGCGCGGGTCGAGGTCCGCTCGATCGACTCGGCCACCAACCCGTACCTGGCCTTCGCGGTCATGCTGGGCGCCGGCCTGAAGGGCATCGAGGAGGGCTACGAGCTGCCGCCGGGCGCGGAGGACGACGTCCTGGCCCTGTCGCCGCAGGAGCGCAAGGCGATGGGCTATGAGTCGCTGCCCGAGAACCTGGCCGAGGCGATCGAGGTCATGGCCAAGTCGGAGCTGGTCCCGGAGGTCCTCGGCGAGCACGTGTTCGACTTCTTCCTGCGCAACAAGCGGCAGGAGTGGGAGCAGTACAGGCGCGAGGTCACCCCGTACGAGCGGCAGCGCTATCTCGGGACACTCTGAAGCTTTCGTACGGCCGGTGGATCAACCATGTGCCCTGGTCCGATACGGTGCCCTCGGATGCTGAGACGAGGGAGAGACCGTGCTGGAGAATCTGCTTGAGGGTGCCGGGCGCAGCATTGTGTTCGGTGCGGTGGGCATCGGGCTGATGGCCCTGGGCTTCGTGCTCGTCGACCTGCTGACCCCGGGCAAGCTGCGCGACCTCATCTGGGTGGAGAAGAACCCCAATGCGGCCCTGCTGCTGGCCGCCAACCAGGTCGGCATCGCGCTGATCGTGTTCACCGCGATCTTCACCAGCTACCAGAACTTCGGCGAGGGCCTGGCCTCGACGGCGATCTTCGGCCTCCTGGGCATCGGCGTGATGGGGCTGGCCTTCCTGGTGCTCGACTGGATGACGCCGGGCAAGCTGGGCGAGGTCATCTGCACGCAGGACCGTCACCCCGGCGCGCTGGTGAGCGCGGCCTCGCACTTCGGGGCGGCGCTCATCGTCTGCGCCTGCATCGCCTGAGTCTCAGCTTCGGGTACGCCCGAAGTCGCTGATCGCCGTGTTGCCGGCCCGGCGAGCCCGGGGCAGGTCCTCGGTGATCGCCGCGGCCGCCATCACGAACGTGATCAGCGCGAGCTGCGCCACCGCCACGACGTGCCCGAGCGGGACGGCGGCCAGTACGACGAGGGCCGCCACCGCCCGGTGCAACCATCCGGGCAGGCCGAGCATGCGCAGGAACAGGGCGTGGCCGGCCTGGTAGAGGGCCACCCCGCCGCTGAGGACGACCGCCTCGCCCCAGTGCAGCGGCTCGAACGCGTGCCCGACCGTCTTCTTGACGCCGACGGCCGCGATCACGATGCCCGCCAGCATCACGTAGTGCGCGTAGCCCCAGGCGTTCAGGGCGAGGCGTGCGCGGCGCCGAGGGTCGGCGGTCCGCTCGAGGACGTGCTCGGAGCGCTCGTCGTCGCCGGCGAAGTAGATCCACCACAGGTAGTAGGCGACGCAGAGGCCCAGCACGGCGACCAGGATCTCGCCGAGGCCCAGGTGGACGCCGCGGAAGCCGACGCCGATCGCCACGATCGACTCGCCGATCGCGACGATGACGACCAGCGCGTGCCGCTCGACGAAGTGCCCGGCCTGGATCGAGTGCATCTCGATGCGGTGCAGGTGGCCGGCGGCGATCTGCACCAGCGGCGCGGCGAGCCAGCACACGTGCCGCCAAGGCTCGGGCAGCAGACCGCCCACGAGCACGAGCACCGCGGCCAGGATGTTCATCGGGGCGAGCCGCCTCATCGCCGCGACCGCGCCCGGACCGGCCTGCAGGAACAGCCCCGAGTGCACGAGGTTGACGACGAGGTAGCTGAGGCCGAACAGCCAGCCGTACCCGTGGAACGCCTCCGGGATCGTCAGCGCCATCACCAGGAAGCCGGCCATGCCGGCGAGCAGGAGGGTACGCCGTGTCGTGCTGTTCGGCGCGACGGCGTTGGTGAGCCAGGCGTAGCCCGAGTACATCCACCAGATGACGAAGAGCATGAGCAGCACGTCGAGCAGCGTGCCGGGCGTGATGTGCTCGGCGAAGGTCTCGGCGAGCTGCGTGATGGTGAAGACGAAGACGAGGTCGAAGAACAGTTCCAGCGTCGACACGCGGACGCCGGACTCGGGTGCGGCGGGCTCAGCCATGATCGGCAGCCTAAGGGGCCGGGCACCAGGGCGGGGACCCGTGCTCACCCGATAGCCTCGACGGGTGGGCACAGCACTGGTGATCGAGAACGACCCGTCCGACGACCTGCGCCGGCTCGGTGAATGGTTCGCCGAGGCGGGGCTCGGGCTGACCGTCCTGCGGCCGCATGCGGGCGACCCGCTGCCCGAGACCCTCGACGGCTTCCTGGGCCTGGTCGTTCTCGGCGGGGATCAGAGCGCGTACGCCGACGCGGACGGCCGGCCCGGCGCACCCTGGTTCCCGGCCCTCGAGGGGCTGCTTCGCAAGGCCGTGCGCCACCACGTGCCGACGCTCGGCGTGTGCCTCGGCGCCCAGTTGCTCGCCCAGGCCCACGGCGGCCTGGTGGAACGCAGCACGTCGGGGCTCGAGATCGGTCCGGGGCTGGTCGGGCGGCGCGACGCGGCCGACACCGATCCGCTGTTCAAGTGGGTGCCGCTGCTGCCCGACGTGGTGCAGTGGCACGCCGACGAGATCACCGAGCTGCCGGTCGGTGCCGTGCTGCTGGCGGCGTCGACGCGCTATCCGCATCAGGCGTTCCGCCTCGGCGACCGGGCGTGGGGCCTGCAGTTCCACATCGAGTGCGACGCCGACATGATCGCGGGCTGGGCGCGGTCGGACCGGGCGGTGCTCGAGGATCTCGGCTATGACGTCGAGGCGGTCGTCGCGGCCACGGCGGACGTGCTCGCCGACGTCGAGGAGGTGTGGCAACCCTTCGCGGCACGGTTCGCCGCGCTGGCCATGGGGGAGCTGCCCGGCGCGGACATCCCGGCGCCGGGCACCCCGCGTACGCTGCCGCTGCTGGGCCAGTGAGATGACCAGGCCCAGCCGGCTCGCCCGGTACGGCTTCGCCGACAACGGCGCCCGCGCGGCCGACCTGCTCGGCCCGCACGGGTTGCGCCTGTGGAATGCCGAGGCGCAGGAGCCGGTCGACCCCGTCGCCGGGGAGCTGCTGCAGGAGCTGTCGCGGGCGGCCGATCCCAATCTCGCGCTGCGCCAGCTGCACCGGCTCGTCGACGCGGTGTCGCGGGCGGCGGTGCGCGGCAACGGCGGCCGGGTCACGGGTCCGGGGGAGGAGATCCCGTCGAGCCCCGCCGCGGACGCCATTCTGGGCGCCCTCGGCTCCGACGGCGGGCTGCGACGCCGCCTGGTGGCCGTGCTGGGTGCCTCGAGCGCGCTCGGCGACCACCTCGTCGCCAACCACGACCAGTGGCGGGTGCTGGCCACGGGCAAGACCGGCCTGCCTCCGAACGCCGAGGGGCACCTCGACTTCGGGGACTCGACCGGGGAGGGGCCGCCGACGGTTCCGGCGCTGCGGACGGCGTACCGGATCGCGCTGTTGCGGATCGTCGCCGCCGACCTGACCGGCGGGCGCGGCCTGGAGCCGACGATGGCCGCGCTGTCCCGGCTGGCCGACGAGACGCTCGGCGCCGCGTACGCGATCGCCGTGGCCGGCCTGCCGCAGGGCACCGCCGAGCCGCGGCTGGCCGTCGTGGCGATGGGCAAGTGCGGCGGTGGCGAGCTCAACTACGTGTCCGATGTGGACGTCATCTTCGTGGCCGCGGGCGACGACGACCTGACCGCCGGCACCACCGTCGCGGCCAAGCTGATCGAGATCTGCGGGCTGGTCGCCTGGCCCGTGGACGCCGCGCTGCGGCCCGAGGGCAACCGCGGCCCGCTGGTCCGCACGCTCGCCAGCCACCAGGCCTACTACCGCCGCTGGGCGCGTACCTGGGAGTTCCAGGCGTTGCTGAAGGCGCGGCCGGCGGCCGGCGACCTCGCCCTGGCGCAGGAGTGGATCGACGACCTCGCGCCGCTGGTGTGGCATGCCGCCGAGCGGCCCGAGGCGGTCGCCGACGTCCGGGACATGCGCCGCAAGATCATCGAAAACGTGCCGGCCAAGGAGGTGGACCGCGAGATCAAGCGCGGTCCCGGCGGCCTGCGCGACATCGAGTTCGCCGTCCAGCTGCTGCAGCTGGTGCACGGGCGCATCGACGAGTCGCTGCGTGACGGCGCCACCCTGCCCGCCCTGCGCGCGCTGGTCGCCGGTGGGTACGTGGGCCGTGAGGACGGGGAGACGCTGCTGCGGGGGTATCGCTTCCTGCGTACGGTCGAACACCGGCTGCAGTTGCAGAACCTGAAGCGTACGCACACGGTCCCGGACGATCCGCAGGCGCTGCGCTGGCTCGCCGCGGCCCTGGGCTACAAGGCGCTCGCCGGCCGCGACGCGGTCGAGGCGTTCCGCTCCGACTGGGTGAGCCACGCGGCTCAGGTCCGCCGCCTGCACGTCAAGCTGCTCTACCAGCCGCTGCTCGAGGCGGTGGCGCGGGTGCCCGCCGAGGCGCTGCGGATGACGCCGGAGTCGGCCGGCCGCCGCCTGGAGATCCTCGGCTTCGCCGACCCGGCCGGCGCCCTGCGGCACCTGCAGGCGCTGACCGGCGGCGTCACCCGGACCGCGGCGATCCAGCGGACCCTGCTGCCGATGCTGCTGCAGGAGTTCGCGGACGGACCCGAGCCTGACCGCGGTCTGCTCAACTACCGGCACGTCTCCGAGAAGCTCGGCAGCACCCCCTGGTATCTGCGCCTGCTGCGCGACGGCGGCCCGGTCGCGCGGCGGCTCGCCCGGGTGCTGAGCCTCTCCCGGTACGCGACCGACCTGCTCACCCGAGATCCGGAGGCGCTGCGCCTGCTCGCCGACGACGCCGAGCTTCAGCCCCGCGCGCGCGACGTGCTGCGCGACGGGTTCATCGCCGCCGTCGAGCGGCACCTGCGCGACGGCAGCACCGACCCGGCCCCGGCCATCGCCGCGGTCCGGGCCCTGCGCCGGCGGGAGCTGTTCCGGCTGGCCTGCGCCGACATCCTGAGCGGGGCGGGGGAGCTGGCCCCGGCCCAGCCGCTGGACGTGCACGCCATCGGCATCGCCCTGTCCGACCTGACCGACGCCACGCTGGGCGCGGCGCTGCACGCGGCCCGGCGGGTGCATCCCGGCCCCGACGGGCTGCGGTTCGCCGTGATCGGCATGGGCCGCCTCGGCGGGTACGAGATGAGCTACCCGTCCGACGCCGACGTGCTCTTCGTCTACGACCCCCCGGAGGGGATCGCGGAGGGTCAGGCCAGTGCGGCCGCCCACGCGATCGCCGAGGAGATGCGCCGCACGCTGGGGGCACCGGCGCCCGACCCGCCGCTGGGCGTGGACGCCGACCTGCGTCCCGAAGGCCGCCAGGGGCCGCTGGTGCGGAGCCTGAACGCGTACGCGCAGTACTACGCCCGCTGGTCGCGGGTGTGGGAGTCGCAGGCGCTGCTGCGCGCCCGGTTCGTGTGCGGCGACGAGGAGCTCGGCCGCCGCTTCGAGCAGCTCGCCGACAGCGTGCGCTATCCGGACGGCGGGCTGACCCGCGAGCAGGTCGTCGAGATCCGCCGGATCAAGGCGCGGGTGGAGACCGAGCGGCTGCCTCGCGGCGCCGACCCGCACACCCACACGAAGCTGGGGCGCGGCGGGCTCGCCGACGTCGAGTGGGCGGTGCAGCTGCTGCAGCTGCGGCACGCGTACGCATTGCCCGGCCTGCGGAAGACCCGCACGCTCGAGGCCCTCACCGCGGAGCTGGAGGCCAAGCTGGTCGACCGGGTCGACGCCGCCGCGATGACCGCCGGCTGGACCCTGGCCTCACGCGTCCGCAACGCCCTGACGCTGGTCCGCGGCCGCCCCACCGACCAACTGCCGCAGCACGGCGTCGAGCTGGCCGGGGTGGTGCAGCTGCTCGGCGGCGGCGACCCGGGCGAGTTCGTCGACCGGTACCTGCGCATCACCCGGCGGTCGCGGGCGGCGATGGAGCGCGTCCTCGATGCTTGAGCGGGACCACCGCGCGCTCCGGCCGATCCTGGCAGCGGTGGTGGTGGCGGTACTGGTACGCCTGCCGTTCGTCTTCACCGGCCTGTCGACGGACGAGGGGGGCTACGCGTACGTGGCGCGGCAGTGGGCGCGCGGCGACCGCCTGTACGACACGGCGTGGCTCGACCGTCCGCAAGGGCTGCTGCTGACGTACCGTGCGCTGCTCGCGGTCGACGGCTCGGGCTGGACGATCCGGGCCGGCATGGTCGCCGGAGGGGTGGTCGTCACGCTCGCGCTGGCGGCGATCGGGTGGCTGCTCGTGGGCCGGTCGGTGGGCATCGCGGCGGCCTGGTGCTACGCGATCGCCGGTCTCGCCCCGCACCTGGAGGGCATGACGCTCAACGGCGAGCTGCTCGCGAGCATCCCGTCGACGGTGTCGATCGCGCTCGCCGTCTGGTGGTGGCGCCGCGATCGGCCGCTGTGGGTGCTCGCCGCCGCGGGCGTGTGCGCCGGTTCCGCGCTGACGATGAAGCAGTCCGGCATCGACGGCGTGGTCGTCGGCCTGGTCATCGTGGTGCTGGCCCGCAGCGGTCGGGCGGCCCTGGCCTTCCTGTCGGCCGCGGCGTTGCCGTTGGTCGCGTCGGTGCTGCACGGCATCGCGGTCGGCTGGAGCTTTTACTGGACGGCGCTGGTGGGCTACCAGCTGTCGGCGCTGGGCGGCGAGGGGTCGAACGCCTCGACGCGCTGGTCCGACCTGGGCCGGCACGCCGGGAGCGTGGCGCTCGACCTGACGCTGATCCTGGTCGTCGCGGTGCTCGGGTGGCGCCGTTTCGACCGGGGCGGCCAATGGCTGCTCGGCGCCTGGCTGGCCGCCGGCGTGGTGGGCATCAACCTGGGCGGCTCGTACTGGCCGCACTACTTCGTCCAGCCGCTGCCCGCGCTTGTGCTGCTCGCCGCGGCGGCGGTGGTGGGCGCCGGGGCCGGGTGGCGGCGGTGGGCCCTCGGCGGCGCCGTCGTGCTGCCCACGCTGGTGTGGCTGGCGGCGCTCGTACCCATGTCGCCGGCGCGCCGGGCGGACACCGTCCCGTACGATGCGCTGGCCGCCCGAGACGACCGGATAGCGGCCGTGATCAGGGCTTCCACCGGGCCGGACGAGCGCATCTACGTCCTGGAGTCGGAGGCCTACCTCTACTTCGCGGCCGACCGGGAGTCGCCGTACCCGTACCTGTGGGGGAAGCCGATCGACAAGATCCCGGACGCGCTGCCCCGGCTGCGCGCCATGCTGACGTCGCCGCAGCGGCCCGCCGTCGTCGTCCTCGACACCCCGCCGGAGGCCGTGGATCCCAGCGGCGGGATCGCCGCGGAGCTCGCCGCGCACTACCATCCGGGCCCGGTCGTCGAGGGTGTGCCGATCCTGCGGGCGAACCCGTGACGGCCCCGGGCGTGCGGTGGCTGGGCTTCTTCGGCTCGGTGTGCGCGGCGGCCGACGCGGTGCTCTTCGGCGCCCCGACGTGGATCCGGCGCGGCGTCTCGGTCATGAGCATCCTGCGCGGCCCGAACGGCGTCCTGATCATGCTGCTCTGGATCGCCGGGCTCGGCGCCCTCTGCGCCGCCTGGTGGTACGGGCGCCGCCTCACCGTGTCGCGCCGGTGGATCCTGGTGACGGCCGCGCTGTGGATCGTCCCGATGCTCTTCGTGCCGCCGCTGGCCAGCCGGGACATGTACGCGTACGCCTGCCAGGGCGCCCTCTTCGACGCCGGCCTCAACCCGTCGGTGGTCGGCATCTCGGCGCAGCCGTGCCCGTGGATCGAGTCGGTGTCGGTGGTGTGGCGCGACACTCCCACGCCGTACGGGCCGCTCTGGATCGTGCTCACCGGCCTGGCGGCGTCGTTCGGCTCGCAGGCCGTCGCCCTCGGCATCTTCCGCCTGTACGCGGTCCTCGCGGTCGCGGCGCTGGCGCTGGTGGTGCCCGCGCTGGCCCGCCGCACCGGCGTACCGGTGGAACGGGCTCTGTGGCTCGTGCTCTGCTGCCCCCTGGTGCCGGTGCACTTCGTCGGCGGCGGCCACAACGACACGCTGACCATCGCGCTGCTGCTCGCGGGCCTGGCGCTCATCGCCGGCCGGCGTCGCGTCGGTCTGCTGGTGGCGGGCGGCGCACTGGTCGGCGCGGCGATCGCGGTCAAGACGACCGTCGGCGTGGTGCTGCCCTTCGCCGCCCTGCTGGCGGCCGGCGGGCTGGAGCTGACCCGCGACGGCCTGCTGCGGTTCCTGCGGCGCGGCGGCGCGGTCGTCGGCGGTGCGGTCGCGGCGCTCGTGGCCCTGTCGGTGGTGTCCGGGCTCGGTTTCGGATGGGCGGTCGCGCTCTCCGGGGCGGGGGAGTCGCGCAGCTGGACGTCGCCGCCGACCGCCGTCGGGATCGCGGTCAACGCCGTCGGCAAGCTGTTCGGCGTCGCGATCGACGTCGTCCCGGCGGTCCGCGCGACCGCCCTGGTCCTGCTGCTGGCCGCGCTCGTGGCGATCTGGTGGCACTTCCGGCGCGGCGATGCGTTGCACGGCGCCGGGCTGGCCTGCCTGGCGGTCATCTTCTTCGCACCGATCACCCAGCCCTGGTACCTGTACTGGACGCTGGCGCTCTTCGCCGCGACGACCGTGCGGATGCGGTGGCTCGAGGTGACGGTCATCGTCTCGATGTTCCTGATCCTGCCCAACGGCGACGGCGCGTGGAAACCGCTGCAGGTGCCGTTCGCCTTTTTCGTGACAGGCTTCGCCGGCTGGATCGCGTGGCGCTCGGTGCGGTGGCTGCGGCGTCCTGCCCCGGTCGAGGCGCCGGCATGACCGTGACCCCTCGGGTCGTCAGGTGGGGTGGGCTCGCCGGGAGCGTCGCCACGGCCGGGACGGCGTACCTGGGCGGGGCGGGTTTCGAGCGGGTGCCGAGCGTCAACCCGGGCACGCTGCTCAGCGGCCAGCGCGGGGTGCTGCTGCCGATCCTCTGGGTGCTCGGCACGGCGCTGCTCGTCGCGGCGTGGTGGACCGGCCGGCACGTCGTGCCCTCCACCCGCTGGGCGCTGGTCACGGCCGGGTTGTGGTTCCTGCCCGTGCTTCCCTTCCTGCCGCTGGGCAGCGCGGACGTCTACTCGTACGCGTGCCAGGGGTACGTCCAGCACGCCGGCGGTGACCCGTACGCGGGCGGCGTCGGCGGGTCCGGCTGCCCGTGGCTCGGCTCGGTCGCGTCGTCGTGGGTGGACGCGCCGGCCCCGTACGGCCCGCTGTTCCTGCTGCTCGCCGCGCGCGTGGTCGCGGTCGCCGGCGACTCGCTCGCCGCGGCGGTGGCGGGGCTGCGGGTCGTGGCGCTGGCCGGTGTGGCGCTTCTCGCCGCCTGCCTGCCGGTCCTGGCCCGCCGCTGCGGCGCCGACCCCGCCCGGACCACGTGGATGGTGCTGGCCTGCCCGCTGGTCCTGGTGCATCTGGTCTCCGGCGCGCACAACGACGCGGTCATGATCGGCCTGATCGTGGCGGGGCTCGCGCTCGCCGCCGCCCGTCCCGCGACGCCGGTCCTGGTCGCCGCCGGCGCGGTGCTGGGTCTCGCGGTGGGGGTCAAGGCGACCGCGATCGTCGTGGTCCCGTTCGCCGTCCTGGCCGCCCTGCCGCCGACGGGGGATCGCCGGCCGCTGCGGGACCTGGTCGCGCCGGCCGCCGCGATCGGGGCGGGACTGCTGCTGACGATGGCGGTGCTGACGGCCGTGTCGGGGCGCGGCGCCGGCTGGGTCGCGGGGCTGCTGCGCAGCGGGGACACCGTGAGCTGGGGATCACCGTCCACCGCCGTGGGGCTGGCCGTGGAGGCGGTCACCGGGCTCCCCGCCGTACCCGTGACGCGGTTGATCGGTGTGCTGCTCCTGGCCGTCGTGCTGGTCGCGCTCTGGTGGCGGGCCCGGCGGGGCGACGCCCTCGACGGTGCCGGCCTCGCGCTCGCGGCGACGGTCCTCTGCGCCCCGGTCTTCCATCCCTGGTACGCCACCTGGCCGCTGGCCGTCCTCGCCGCGACCCGGCCGGAGAACCGCCGGCTGCTGGGCCTCTGCGCCTTCGCGGCGACGCTGACCACCCCGGCCGGCTACAACTGGGCGCTCTACACCCGCATCCCCGGAGCGTTCGCCGTCACCGCCGCCCTGGTCGTGCTCGTGGCGGTCGCCGCACGCCGGCGCCGGGACCGTAGGGTGGTCGCGTGACCCGCCGGATCCTGCTCCTCGTCGCCCTGGCGGCCGCGGCGGCCGGCTACCTCATCTGGTCCGGGATCTTCCACTTCTACTTCGACTCGGGCGTCTACGCCGGCGCGGTCCGCTACTGGTTCCGCGACGGCGGCCTGGTCTACGACTACCTCAAGGAAGGCACGCCGTACGGCTTCACCTACCCGCCGTTCGCGGGCCTGGTGATGGCGCCCATGGCCTGGCTGCCGCTGTGGCTGGTCGCGACGATCGCCTCCATCGCGACCGTCGTCACCACCGTGCTGGTCACGCGGTGGTGCCTGGCACCGCTGATCCGCCGCCGCGGCTGGACCCCGTGGTACGCCCTCGCCGTCGGCTCCTGCCTGGCCCTGTTCTTCGAGCCCGTCCGCGAGACGTTCGGCTTCGGCCAGGTGAACACGCTGCTGCTCACCCTGGTCGCGGGTGACGTGCTGCTCGGCCTGGCCCGGGGCCGGCGCTGGGCGGGCGTCGGCATCGGCCTGGCCACGGCGATCAAGCTGACCCCCGGCGTCTTCATCCTCTACCTGCTGGTCACCCGCCGCTGGCGGGCGGCCGCCACCTCGATCGCGACCGCCGCCGCGGCCACCCTGGTCGCCGCGGCCCTCTGGCCCGACGCCTCCCGCGACTTCTGGACCGCGGCCCTCTGGGACACCAACCGCGTCGGCAACCTGGAGTACGTCTCCAACCAGTCGCTGCGCGGCATGCTCGCCCGGTGGCCGGTCGACGCCGTCGAGTCCCAGCTGTGGGTGGTGGCGGTCCTGCTCGCCGTCGGCCTCTGGGCCTGGCGGGTACGCCGTGCCGACCCCCTCGGCGGCCTGGCGCTGACCGGCGTCCTCGGCTGCCTCATCAGCCCGGTCACCTGGGTGCACCACTGGGTCTGGCTGCTGCCGGCCCTGGTCCGCTGCGTCGAGGTGGCCCGCACCCACCGCGGGATCTTCTGGGTGACCGCGGCCGGCTACGCGCTGGTCTGCCTCCGCGTGACCTGGCTGTACGAGGCGGGCCCCAAACCGCCGCTCGCGGTGATCATGGCGAACCTGTACGTGCTGCTCGGCGTGGCCCTGCTGATCTGGATGCCCGGCACGGCCGGTGAGGCGGCGCCGGACCAGCCCGGTGAGCAGGCAGCGCGGGCGCCCGAGGCTACGCCTTCGGCAGCTTGACCACGATGGAGCCGGCGGCGCGGTCGTGCAGGCCCCGCCGGTCGCCGTCCATGATGATCGCCGGGATCAGCAGCGCCAGCAGGAACCCGCGGAGCAGGCCCTTGGCGATCCCGATCGCGCCACCGTCGGCGAACGAGACGCAGCGCAGGCGGGCCAGGGCCATCCCCGGCGTCTGTCCGAACGGGCCGATGAAGAACGCGTTGACCAGGATGAGTACGACCACAGGCGGCCACGCCACCACGCGCGGGTCGGCGTACAGGCTCGCGACCAGCAGGCACAGCGCCCAGTCGATGAGCAGGGCGCCGAAGCGCCGGCCGAAGTCGGCGGGCTCGGTCAGGGGCTTGCGGTCGGGGGTCGCCACGTTGATCAGCGTAATCACGGGTCGGCGGGGTCATGCCGGGGGCGTACCCGTCTGATGATCTGCACCCGGCGGGGCGTCCCGGGCGCTAGGGTGCGGTGGGTCGCGGCCGAATCACGGGGGCCGTAACACGGCGGAAACAATAGGGATACGCCCGGGCAACCGCCGCCCCATAGCGTCGCGACCAGCCTTCGAAAACCTGTGCCAGGAGGACGTGTGTTCGCCAATCCCGAGGAACTCCTGCGATACCTCAAAGACGAGGACGTCAAGTTCGTCGACGTACGGTTCTGTGATCTTCCGGGCGTGATGCAGCACTTCAACATCCCGGTGGAATCGTTCGACGACAGTGTGGTCACCGACGGTCTCGCCTTCGACGGATCGTCGATCCGCGGGTTCCAGGCCATCCACGAGTCCGACATGATGCTGCTGCCGGACGTGACGACGGCCTTCATCGACCCGTTCCGCATCCAGAAGACCCTGGCCCTGAACTTCTTCATCCACGACCCGTTCACCCGCGAGGCCTACTCGCGTGACCCGCGCAACGTGGCGAAGAAGGCCGAGACCTACCTGGCGTCCAGCGGCATCGCCGACACGGCGTACTTCGGCGCCGAGGCCGAGTTCTACATCTTCGACTCGATCCGCCACTCCACCGCCGCCCACGAGTCCTTCTACTACATCGACTCGATCGAGGGCGCCTGGAACTCCGGCAAGGACGAGGAGGGCGGCAACCGCGGCTACAAGACCGCGTACAAGGGCGGCTACTTCCCGGTCGCCCCGGTCGACCACTACTCCGACCTGCGCGACGCCATGGTCCGCCGCCTGATCGACGTCGGCTTCACCGTCGAGCGCTCGCACCACGAGGTCGGCACCGCCGGCCAGGCCGAGATCAACTACAAGTTCTCGACCCTGCTGCACGCCGGCGACCAGATGCAGATGTTCAAGTACATCATCAAGAACACCGCCTGGGAGCACGGCAAGACCGCGACCTTCATGCCCAAGCCGCTGTTCGGTGACAACGGCTCCGGCATGCACACCCACCAGAGCCTCTGGCTGAACGGCGAGCCGCTGTTCTACGACGAGACCGGCTACGCGGGCCTGTCCGACACGGCCCGCTGGTACATCGGCGGCCTGCTGCACCACGCGCCGTCGCTGCTCGCGTTCACCAACCCGACCGTCAACTCGTACCGGCGCCTGGTGCCCGGCTACGAGGCCCCGGTCAACCTGGTCTACTCGCAGCGCAACCGCTCCGCCTGCACCCGCATCCCGGTCACGGGCAGCAACCCGAAGGCCAAGCGCGTCGAGTTCCGCGTCCCGGACCCGTCGTCGAACCCGTACCTGTCCTTCTCGGCCCAGATGATGGCCGGCCTCGACGGCATCAAGAACAAGATCGAGCCCCCGGCCCCGATCGACAAGGACCTCTACGACCTCCCGCCGGAGGAGTGGGGCAACGTCAAGCAGGTCCCGGGCTCGCTGGACGCGGTCCTGAACAGCCTCGAGAACGACCACGAGTTCCTTACGGCCGGCGGCGTCTTCACCGACGACCTGATCTCGACCTGGATCGACTGGAAGCGCACCAACGAGATCGACCCGGTCCGCCTCCGCCCGACCCCGCACGAGTTCGAGATGTACTACAACGTCTGACCCTCGGGCCTGACGGAGGAAGCGGCGGTCATGCTCGGCTCCCAGCCGACGTGGCCGCCGCTTCCCGCATCCCGAGCGTCGACCGGGGGGCAAGGACACGACACCACCGGTGGTACCGCTTTTCCTTGGGCGCAGCGCCGGCGTGGCCGGAGCGGGTCAGGCGTATTCCTCGAAGGCGGCGCGGGCGAGCAGGTGGCGCAGCAGCCTGATAGCCACGTCCCGGTCTCGGCTGAACCGATAGGTGTAGGTGTCCTCGGTGCCAGGGGAGGCCGTGGCGACCAGGGCCGCGGCGGTGCTCGGGGTGAGGATCGCGATGACGGTGTGTTGGAACAGCGGATCGCCGCTCGGGAGGGCGGCCAGATGTACGCGTCGGATCGGGCGCAGCGCCGCGTCGGGGGCGAGCAGGACGGTCATCGCGCTGCCGCGGGCGACGTGGTTCGCGGCGGCGAGCGGCGCCCCGGAAGGGAAACGACCGTTCGGGCAGACGATGGCCATCGCGGCCGGGATGTCGCTGCTGGTGGCGGTGCGTTCCAGACGCGCGGCCAGTTCGCGCACGAGCGACCCCGGTGCGATGATCTCCTCGCCAGGCAGGACGAGCGGGTCGAGGTTGTCGCCCTTCACCGCGGCCGGCGCCGGCAGAGTGATGCGGCCATCGTTTCCGCCGGACAGCTGGGGTACGGTCGCGGCCGCGCCGAACAGGTAGCCTTGCCCGAGCCGGGCACCCAGACCGCCGGCGAGTGGCAGTTGATGGTCGTGTTCGATGCCTTGGGCGACGACCAGCGCGCCGGTGGTTCGTCGGTAGTCGGCCACAGTGTCCAGCACCATCGCGGCGTGAGCGTTGGGGGCGTGACCCAGCAGACTCATGTCGAGTTTGATGACATCAGGCGCCAGGAGCGGCAGCAACGCCAGCGCGTCGATGCTCGCGCCGAAGTTGTCGACGGCCACCCGTACGCCCAGGGCGCGGACCCGGTCGGCTGCGTGCACGGCGAGCAGCGGGTCGCCTGTGAGTACCGCATCGTCGATCTCGGTGACGACCGTGTACCGGTCGATGGCCTCGCGCAGCGAGTCGGCAAGGTCGTCGGGTACGTCGGCGAGCAGCCCTTGGGGAAGGGCGTTGACGAACAGCAGCGTCTCGTCGGGCAGGTCCAGCTTGAGGACGGCGTCCGCGGCGACCGAACGGGCGACCGTGTCGAGCTCGGGGAGCAGACCCTTGAACGACGCGGCGGTCAACATCGCGGCGGGGGAGGCGAGCCGCGTGTTCACCGGACCACGGGCGAGGGCCTCGAAACCGATAACGTGCCGGTTGTTCAGGCTGACCACAGGCTGGAACTCAGCGGTCAACAGCCGCTGTTCCACGATCTTCTCGATCGTCGCGCCGTCGGTCGGCCGCGGGGCCCCAGCCCTCCCGACCACAGCGGCCACCGGGCTGGGCAGCGGCGTCTCGCGCCGGAACAGCACTGTCATGGCGGTCCAAGGCTCCTTCTGGGATCACGGCCGTGCCGGGACGATCCGGCCCATTGCCAACTCCCCTCTATCGGCATCCCTCGGCGCCCCTTGCGCCGAGGGCTTGTGAGGTCTCGCACAGGAGTCGACACGGAGTCGCTCGGCTCTCCAAGTGACCGAAGACGGCCATGACACAGTGGCCTGCACAGACGTGGCCGCCGCTTCCCGTGTTCCGAGCGCTCCGCCGACCAAGCGCGAGTGGGACACGGTTGTCGTTGGCATCGCAGGCGGCAGCTTTATCCCGTCGGGGATCGGCCGGCCAGCACGCGCAGTCGCCGCGCCGCATACTCCGTAGCGGAGATGATGCCCAGCCCGTACCGCCCTTGGTCGTCGCAGCTGAAGCCGAGGCCGAAGCTGGCGACCGTGTCCTCGAGCCCTGCCCAGGTGACCTGCACATGCTGCGCGGTGGGGTCGTGGATGACTCCGGGGTGCCCCTGCCACAGCCGGTCGCACACGGGAGCGGGGTAGTCGAGTCCCACGACCAGGAGGTCCGGGTCGGTGGTCGTCGCGGAGAGATACTCGACGAAGAGTCCGGTCGACAACCTCTCCAGGGTCAGGACGTCTGGGTCAGCCATCACCAGAGGCTATGTGATCTTCGCTGGGACCTGTTCCGTACAGTGCGGGCCCGAGTTCCATCCGACTGAGTGCCGGGGTCGGGTCAGTCGGCCCAGTACCAGCCGTCGCCCAGCGGCGTTCGGTTCGGGCAGACGTCGTACTTCTCCACCTGGCGGGCGATCTCGACGTCGAGGTTCAGGTATCCGATGGCACAGCCGTGGACCACGCCGGCGCCGTTTCCGTGGCTGTCGCCTCGGGCCGCCGTCACCGGAAGGAAGAGCACGGACTTCAGCTCCTTGGGGAGGTCCATCGCGGCTACCCAGCCACTTTTCGACAGATGCGCCAGTTCGTCGGGGAGCCGCGAGCCACCGGCCGTATCGGCGTTGTACAGGCCTTGGCGTACCTGGTCGACCAGCTTCGCGAAGTCCTGCCTGTTCTCGCGGTAGAACTCACGCGCGTGCAGCGGCCTCCAGTCGACCACGCTGATCACGCCGGCGCTCAGCAGGCCCAGCGCGGCGGCCGCCGCCGCCACGGAACGTTTCGATCGTCGCCAGAAGATCACGATGCAGGTCACCGTGACGACGGTGGCCGTCAGCCAGCCCACCCCGTGCAGCACCAGCACGGTAGGGCCGTATCCGACGAAGCGGTAGGCGAAGAACCGCTCGGCGGCGAAGAGCAGCCACAGCACCACGACGACCGCCAACCACCGAGGCGCACTTCGTGACGAGTCGATCATGACTTGACCGTACCCGGATGGCGATGTTCCGGCGGTCAGGCCCGGCTTTCGGCCGGCATCGCCGCCTGGGTGCCGTAGCCGACCTCGACCCGGTTGCGCCCGCCGTCCTTGGCGCGGTAGAGCGCCTGGTCGGCCGACTCCAGGAGCTCGACCACCGACCCCTGCGACACCGACAGGCAGGCGATTCCGATGCTGCAGGTCACCGGTACGGGCGCCGCGCAGCCGGCGACGGCGACGCGGAAGCGTTCCCCCGCCTCCCAGGCCGTGGCGGCGTCGACGCCGGGAAGGATCACGGCGAACTCCTCGCCGCCGTAGCGGGCCACCACATCCGCGCCCCGGGCGGTGCTGCGCAGGGCTGCCGCCGCGGCGCGGAGGGTGTCGTCGCCGGCCTGGTGGCCGTACGTGTCGTTGATCTTCTTGAAGAAGTCGAGGTCCACCAGGGCGACCGCGAGCGCTTCGCCGGTGCGGTGCGACTCGGTGATCAGCCGGCTGAACGCCGTGTCGAAGGTCTTGCGGTTGGTCAGGCCGGTGAGGCCGTCGGTCTCGGCGGCCAGCCGCAGCCTTTCGACGAGGACGGCGCGGGACAGGGCGAGGCCGACGTGCGCGACGGCCTGCTGCAAGGTGGACATCATGCGGTTCTCGACGCGCTTGCGGGTGCCCATGTCCACCACCAGCCAGCCCTGACCCGCGGCGCCGATCGGGATGGGCAGGATCGCGAGGTGCTGCGCGCCGGGCAGGCGGCTGAGCAGGTACGCGTCGTCGTGCGGTTCGAGGCCCTGGGCGAGGATCGGCGTGTCCGTGGCGCTGGACAGGATCGACTCGTGGCCGGGAGCCGGCAGCGGGGTGGCGCTCGGCGGGAGGGCCGGCCAGGCGGCTTCGAACGGTCGCAGTCCCCGGCTCTCCTCGTCGTTCTCGACCGGCTGCACGACCACGAGGGCCCGGGCGCCGAGCATGTCCTCGACGGCCGTCCGGGCGAGCGCGGTGGCGATCGCGACGTAGTCGGCCGAGGTCTCCAGGCCGACGGCGAGTGACCGCAGCACCTCGGCGTCGTACCGGCGGCGGCGCAGCTCGCGCTCGTTGAGGGCGGCGAAGGACGAGGTGGCGAGCGCGGCGGTGCCGAGCAGGACGACGAAGGTCAGGTAGGGGGCGAACGGGAACGGGCCGTCGGCGTTGGTCAGCAGGCCCACCTGTTCGGCCTGGAGGATGCAGAGCACGACGAGGGCGTGCCACACCGCCACCTTGCCGCCCGACCGGAACGACGTCAGCAGGCTCACGCCGCACACGTGCAGCAGCATCAGCACGCTGACCACACCCGTGATTCCCCCGTACGCATGCAGTGCGCACGCGAGTGCGACGCCGTCGACCAGCAGGGCGACGTTGACGGCGAGGATGGCCGTACGCCGGCCCACCAGCGGCGCAGCCAGCGTCACCACCGCGGCCAGGGCGAAGCCCACCGCGACCATCAGCAGCGCGGGGCTGTCGGTACGGCGCTGGCCGGGCTGCAGCAGCCAGAGGAGGCCGACCGCCACGCCGAGGCCGACGCGCAGTGACGTGGACCACCGGATCCGGTCGGTCAGCGGCAGCATGCCGAAGCGCCAGGGCTGGGTCTTGTCATTCACGGGTTTCTCCACGCAGTGGTACCGGCGGTCGGGAAGGGCTGGTCGGGGTCGCCGTAGAGCGGCGCGTGGGCGATCTTCGGGTCCTTGCGGTCGACCCGGTCCTGCAGGAGGAGGAACAGGAAGACCGCCAGGAGCAGCAGCAGCGGGAAGCCCGAGTTGCGGGCCACGCCCTGCAGCAGGTCCACGGTGCGTTGCAGTGTCGTCGGGCCGCCCCAGCCCTGGCGTGCGGACGGCGGGGCCGGGGACCAGCTGGGGTTCGGCTTCGCCGTTGGGCTCCGCGTCGGCTTCGACCTCGCCGGCGGTGTGGTCGTCGGTGGGCCGGAGGCCGGCCGACGGGTCGCGGGCGGGGTGGTCGCGGGCGGTTCGGCGGCGGGCGGGTTCGTCGCGGGCGGCTCAGTGGCGGGCGGGGCAGGCGCGGGCGGGTTGGTCGCGGGCGGGGTGACCGGGGTCGCCGTGGGGTGCAGGAGCCACACCAGGGTCGCGACGGCCTGCTGGTCCGCCGCGCGCGGATCGTCGGCCACCTCGACGGCGATGCGGAACGTCCGCTGTTCGGCGCTCTGCGGCTCCCAACCGGTCGAGACGGTGCCGGTGTGGGCCAGCGAGCTCGCGAAGAAGGCGGTGCCGTCCGGCGCGAAGTCGTCGCAGGCTTCCGACGTACCCGTTCCGGCTGTGACCTCCATCCGCAGCCACGGCGCCAGCGCGCCGCGCACGTCGCTGACGGTGAAGTCGACGGCCGACCCGGCCGAGGTCGCGTCGACGACCAGGCAGCGTACGTACTGCCGACCCGGGGTCATGCCGGTGAGATCGAACAGCGGCGCTGCCTGACCGGCCGTGGTCCCGCCGCCGGTCAGCGAGGCGGAGGCCAGTACGACGGCTTCCGGCTCTGCCGTCACGGTGGCCGGGTTCCGCTGGTGCAGCCAGGCGCCCAGCCCGACGACGACCACGGACAGGAGCAGGAGCACCGTTCGCGGCCGGATCGACGAGCGTGCCGGCCGGGACATGCCTCCTCTATCGGCGCCGCGCCCACCCGGTTGAGACAGACCTGAGCTTCAGGATCCTCAGGCGCGTCCCCCCGCGGTCGAAGTTCTTCACCGACACGATCCAGGGGGAGACGATGCAGCACACGGGCCGGCCGGCCGCCCGCCACCGCCGAGAAAGACCGAAGGCTGCGGTCGCCGTAGGCGTTATCGCTGCAGCGGTGATCGGCTCCGGCTTCGTGGTGTACGAGGCGTCCTCAGCCGACTTCGTCACCAGTGCGGAGAACCCGAACAACTCCTTCACCACCGGCGCCTTGGAGCTCACGGACAACGACAGCGACAGCGCCCTGTTCTCCGTGTCGAACCTCATCCCCGGCGCGAGCGGATCGTCCTGCATCACGGTGACCTACGACGGGACGGTGGCGCCGTCCGCGCCGGTGCAGCTCTACGTGAAGACGGGCGACGCCACCGACACGCCCGGCAGCGGCGGCGGGGGAGCGACGCCGAACATCAACTGGAGCATCGAGACGGCGACGGGTGCCGGCGTCTTCGGCTCCGGCGCCTCGTGCACGGGCCTGGCCGGCACACCGATCTTCGGCAACACTGCCGACACCACCATCACCGCGGGGCGCATGCTTTCTGACTTCGTCGCCAAGAACGCGTACGACCCCAGCGGCGTCACCAGCGTGTCGTCGGGATGGCTCCCGCCCGCCAACGTGGCCAGCACGAAGGTTTTCCGCTTCACCTACAAGCTGGCGACGAACACGCCGAGCTCGGCCATGGGCGCCACCGTCGATCTGAAGATCACATGGGAAGGGCACAGCTGACCCGGCGTACGGAATCCCGGCGCCCGAATCCGGCCCGGCTGATCTCGTACGCCTCGCTCGGTCTGTTCACGCTGGCCGCGAGCCTGGTGTTGTCGTCCCTCGCCCCGCTGGCGGTCGGCTGGAAGCCGTCGGTCGTGCTGACCGGCTCGATGCAACCGACCATCGCGCCCGGCGACGTCGTCATCGCCGAGCCCGTCGGGCCCGCCGCCCTCGGGCCGGGCCGCGTCATCCGGTTCGAGGATCCGACGCGCCCCGGCCACTACCTGGTGCACCGCATCGTCGACATCAACCCGGACGGGACGTACGTCACCAAGGGCGACGCGAACAGCGTCAACGACCCGCGCCCGGTGCCCGCCGCCGCCATCACCGGTGCGCTGCGCCTGCGCGTGCCGTGGGTGGGGCTGCCCCGCACGTGGGCGGCGAACGGCGACTACGGCCCGCTGCTCATGCTGGCCGGAGCCTTCCCGCTGGTCTGGTCACTGAGGTGGCTGGGCGAGAGGGAACCGCCCGCCCGCCGCCACCGCCGTACGCGTAAGGGCATCCACCGATGACTCGGGCACGCAGCTGGATGCTCGCCGTCGTCGCCCTCGTGGCGGCCTGGTCGATGCTCACCACGACCGGAACATCCCAGGCGGCGTTCGTCGTGCGGTCCGCCAGCGGGTCGAACGCCCTCACCACCGCCACACTGGACCCGCCGGGCAGCTTCTCGGCCAACCGGCCGTGCACGCCGCTGGGGCCGGGATACCGGGACTCGACCACGAACAGCTCCCTGATCGCCTCCTCGTTGACGCTCACGACCCCGTCCACTTCCGCCGGCGACTACCTGATCATGTCGGTGGTGGCGTACAACGGCGCGGGCAACGGCGTACCGACGATCACCACCCCCGCCGGTTGGACGTCGCTGGGCAGCAACTTCATCGCCGGAGGGACCATGGACCTGCGGCTGGCGGTGTTCGCTCTGGCCGCACCGGCCTCGCCGCCCGCGAGCTATGCGGTTTCGCTCAGCTCGGTGGGCGTGGTAGCGGGGACGCTCACCTCCTACGCCCACATCAGCGGACTGGACGCCTCCGCGAACAGCACGGGAAACACTGCCACTGCAGTGGCACCCGCGATCCCCGCCGCGGCTCCCAACGAGCTGCTGGTGTCGGTATTCGCACACACCGGCGCCTCCTCCACCCCCGCGGGCATGACGCCGAGCGTCGCGGTCGCCGGCACGGGCGTCGGAATCGACCAGTATCACGAGCTCCGGTCCGCGGCGGGCGGCACCGGCACCCGCTCGAGCGGCATCAGCGGCACGAACCCTTCCTGGGTCGCCTTCTCGGTCCTGCTCACCGGGTCCGGTACCGGCTACGACCCCACGATCGACCTGAGCTGGACCGCGACACCGGACACGTGGGCCACCGGCTACGAGATCGTCCGCAGCGGGGGACCGACGACTTCGGTCGGCGGCCGGAACACGGTCGGCTGGAGCGACACCATCACGTCGGCGACGAGTGGCTACACCTACACCATCACCGCGGTCTACGGCACCTGGCGCTCATCGACCCGGAACGTCACCGTCCTCAGCTGCTGATGCGCGGCCCGGGGCGATCAACCGTTTCCGGTATGCCGACGGAGATACGCCACCTTGCCGCTCAGCTCGAAGTTGACCAGTTCCCATCCCCGGGTCTCCAGCATCTCCACGGCGGTGAAGACGGCATCGACTCGCGCGGCGTGTCCGGAGGCACCGAAGAACCCGACAACGCTGGTCGGGTTGATGGATACGTAGATGTAGCGGAAGGGATACCCGTCCAGGTTGACGCGACCGGCAAGAATCTCGTCGGCGATGAACCAGCGCGGCGGACGAGGCGCGCTCATCCCGGCACCAAGTCGTCGAGGACATCGTCGGCTATGTCACCCGCGTCGCTCAGCTGCGTTCTGCCCGTCTCGTCGGCCGCGACGAGTCGTACGGTGGCGACCGCGTTTCCCCAGCGGGTGCGTACGACGATTCCACGGCCTTCGTCCATGACGAAGCCCACGTCGCCGACCTGGATCGACTCGGTCTGATCGGTGCTGAGCGTCCGCCATTCGGCGTCAGCCGCCTCTTGTCGTGCCCAAATGTTGATGCGGGCGTTCACGGCGGCCCCTCGCCCGTCGGTGGAGCCCCATTGGCAGTCGGCGTTCGTGACGATGCTGGTGGCGGCGTAATCATCGGTGGGTGTACCGGCACCGCCCGCGCCGATTCGCCGGGCTGCGCTGCTGGTGAGCTGTGGGCACTTCGACCGCAGGCCTTTCCAGTGACCGCCTGGTGCCGGCAGGGACCGGATGACGGCGGACCTCGAGGGATTCGGAATGCCGCTTTCGATCGGTGAGGTGTCGGGGCTCGCGCAGCCGGTGACGATCCCCACCACGATAAGAAGGCCCGCGACAAGCCGTACGGCTCTCATCGGGTGACTGCCTGCGGCCACTTGCCCTGCGGCAGGCCGGTGTGGTCGCCATATTCGACGGCGAGTTCGGTGATCTTCTGCAGGACTTCGGCCAACCGCTTGGCGAGGTTCGTCAGATACTGCGCCAGCTGGGTCGTGCACTCACCGAAGAACTCGGAGAGGTGCAGGGCGCCTTGCTGTACGGCAGGAACGTCGCCGGCCGCGGCCTCTGCCACATCGCTGGTGATGGCGATCAGGACGCCGACGATCTCAGCGACCCGGTCGGCCAACTCCACGATGTACGCCGTATTGGCCTGAGCCACATCGGCCAGCCACAGGCTCGTGGCCTTCACCTTGTCGACGACCGCTCCCACCGCATCGCCCTGGTCTTGAACCCGGATCTTGTACGCCTCGTGGGCGGGGCCCCGCCAGTTGTAGAGGGCGGCGGAGGTGGGGGAGAGATCGGGCCCGATGTCGGACAGCGGCGTGTTCACCTTCGTCGCCCAGTCCAATCCGACCTCGAACAGCGACAGCACGGGGAAGGATCCGTTGATCGCCTTCTCCGTGGTCTGGAGGATGGCATCCACTTTTCCGCGGGACTCCTCGATCAGAGCCCGAATCCGTTCGATGCCTTCTCGGATGTCATCGGTGATCCATTCAGCAAGCTTTTCCCACCAGTGATCCCCGTCGAGAGCCTGTTGAACGCGGAGGAGGAACGCATTGATTGCGTTAATCAGGTTGTTCCACTCACGCTGGACGCCCGCGACTCCGCCTTCCAGCACGCCGACGCCGGCGCGGAACGCTCCTATCGTGGTGGGCGCGAAGGTCTCGGCAGTGCCGGTCTGACCGGGTGTCTTCGGTTCAGGCTGCGTCACGACAACTCCATGGTCAGGACGACGCGATTGCGTCGAAGTTCTGCGCCACGTCCGCGTCGGCATTCGCGTACCACTTGGCGTTCTTGGTCAGGGCATCGCCCATGCTGTCGAACTCCTGGGCGGCCTGTGCGAACAGCGAGTTGAGCCATTCGTACACCGTGTCGTATGCGGCCTTGAGGTCCATGGCGGTGACCGCCCCGGTCATGGCATCGGTCACCGCGAAGGCTGTCGCCTGCAGGCTCTGACCCTGGGCGGCCTGCGAGACTTTGCGCATTCGGCCTGCCAGCTCGTGCCACTTCTCGGCTTCCTTCTCAAGGCCGTCGACTGCCACCTCGACGGCCTGGTCCGAGAACCAGTTGTAGTCGGACATCACAGCTCTCCCATGGCATCGAAACGGCGTCGAGCGGCAAGGAGCACTTCGCGTGCGTCGGCCGCCAGCTCGGCGCCATCACCCGGACCGAGGCCCTGCTCGTTGACCGTCGCGCCCATCACGGCCGAGCCGGACACCTCGACCCGGAAAAGTCCTCGTGGCCCGGTCAGCTCACGTCGGGCACCACTGTCACGCTCGCGAGCGAAACGCTCGGCCTTCGCCAGGGTCCGCGCCGCTCGCTCGAGCTTGCGACCGAGTTCCTCCGGGAAGTTCGGTGCGTCGTACGGCGGAAGTTCTTCATGCGTCCCAGTTGAGGAGGGGATCCGATACGCCGAAGCCGGTACGGCGGCGGAGCGCCCGTGGTGATTGAGCACCATGCGAGCCAGCCCGGCCTTGTCGCGGGCGAAGCGCAACGACGCGAGAACCGCCGCCGCGACACCACGCGGGCCGACGGCGTCCCACCAGCCATCGCTGATCCCGACCTCCAACAGGTTGCCGCCCAGGTCGACCACGCAGTAGACGGTTCCCGAGCTGTCCGTACCGTCGATCGCCCCCAGTCCAGGAACCGGATCGCCAGGGGGCGAGCCTGACATCATGTCTGGGACGTTCGCGATGAACCGCCGGGCGTCCCGCTCCTGAAGCTCACTGACCATCTATTCGTTCGCCCCCCGCCTCATGATCGTCGATCATGGTACGACGGTTCCTCGACTTGTTGGGGGTGCGTGTGTTGCGGTGGGCCGGACGTGACGCATTGACCTGGCTAGATTGACGTTTGTCATGGTTGGGGCCGGGTAGCCCGCAACTGTGAGTAATCGTGACGATGCCATCGTGGCGCGCCGGACGTTGATCGTCATCGGGCTGGTGCTTGCCACGCTGTTGGTTCTTTATCTGATGCGGGCGACCAGCCAGGTGCTGACCTGGATCGTGATCGCGGCGTTCTTCGCCGTGGCCCTGCACCCCGCCGTGAACTGGGTCGAGCGCCGGGTCGCCTTCGGCAGGCGCTGGTTGGCCACGTTGCTGGTCTTTCTCGGTGCGGTCCTGCTGCTCGGCGCGCTCGCCACGGTGTTCATCGTGCCGCTGGTGCGGGAGGGGTCCCAGGTCGTCGCCGACTTTCCGAAGATCATCGAGGATGCGCGGTCCGGGCGTGGTCCGGTCGGAGGGCTCATCGAGCGCTATCACCTTCTTGAGTACGCCCAGAGCCACGCCGACCGCTTCCGCGAGTACGCCTCCGGGCTGGGCGCCCCCACCCTTGCCCTGGTGCGGGGGGCGGCGACGAGCGTGGCCGGCATCGTGACGATCTTCGTGCTGGCGTACCTGATGGTGCTCGAGGCGCCGAAGATCGTGCATGGTTTCCTCGCGCTGTTCGACGACCGGCGCGCCGAGCGGATTCGCCGGGTCGGACACGACTGCGCGAAGACCATCACCGGTTACATCACCGGCAACCTGCTGATCAGCTTCATCTGCGGGGCGCTCACGTACGCGGTGCTGGCGATCCTCGGGGTCCCGTACGCGGGCTTGATCGCGTTGTTCGTGGGTCTGGCCGACCTCATCCCGCTGGTCGGTGCGACGCTCGGCGCCGTCATCGCGACGCTCGCGGCGTTCGTGGAGTCGACCACGGCCGGCATCGTCGTCATCGTGTTCTTCGTGCTGTACCAGCAGCTCGAAAACCACCTGCTGCAGCCGATGATCTTCGCGCGCACGGTGAAGGTGAACCCGCTGACCGTCCTGATCGCCATCCTGATCGCGGTGGAGCTTGCGGGGATCCTGGGGGCGCTGCTGGCCATTCCGGTCGCCGGCATTCTGCAGATCGTCGCCCGCGACCTCTGGGACACCCGCCGGGGCCGGCTCAAGTCCGAGCCCACGGTGGGGGAGCGGGAAACGCCGGTGGACCGGGCGGACCCGCCTGCTCTGCCCGCCCACGAGGGCGCCCGCACCATCGACGTGCCCCGCAGCGATCCGGTCCAGCAGCCCCGCTGAGTCAGCCCTGCCGCTCCGGGCGGCCGGCGGACCGGGCTGCCGCGGGCACACTCAGCAGGCGGCCGAAGTCGGCGGCCGGCATGTACACCCAGCCCGGCGGCCAGGTGTCATGGCGGCCGTCGCGGGCCAGGACGCGGGCGTGCTCCAGGGAGCTGTCCGACGCGAAGGTCGCCTGGTCGAAGCCGGCGTCACCCGAGAAGATCGCGTCGTTGAACCAGGCCACGTCGGCGAAGGTGGCCGTACGGAAGCTGATGCCGCCGCCGAAGTTGCCCTCGCCGAACCATGCACCCGCGGCGAAGGCCGCACCGTCGAAGGTGGCCTCCGCCGAGAAGGAGACGCCGCTGAACTCGGCGGTGCCGTCGAAGGTGACCGCGCGGAACGTCGCATCGCCCGCGAAGTCGGCTCGGCGGAAGCGGGCGTCCGCGCCGAAGCAGGCCCTGTCGAAGGAGACCACGTCGCTGAACCGCGTCTTGCGGAACCAGGCGGTGCCGCCGAACTGGGCGCCGCTGAACCAGCCGATCCCGGAGAAGCGCGCGCGGTCGAAGTCCGCCTTCGCGGCGAACACGACCTCCCGGAAGCCGGCGTTGTCGCGGAACGTCGCCCCGCGGAAGTCCGCCTCGAGGTGGAACGACGCGGCCCGGAACTCGACGTTGACGTGGAACGCCGCGGTGCGGAACCATGCGCCCTGGCTGAACGTGGCATCGGTGAAGTCGGCGACGCCGTGGAAGGTGGCGTCCCGGAACGACACGTCGTCGGCGAACGCCGCCTGGTTGAAGTCGGCGAAGCCCGCCACCGAGACGTGGCCGAACGTGGCCTGGTCCGTGAAGACCGCCTCCGGGAACCGGGCGTCGCCGCTGAACCGGGCGCCGGCGAAGTCGGCGGCGCCGGTGAAGGTCGCCGCCGCGAACGACGCGGTGCCGTGGAAGGTCACCGACCCGAAGCCGGCTCTGCGGACGTGCCCTTGGTCGCCGTCCCAGTTCACCAGGGCGGCGCCGGTGAGGTCCACGTCCATCCCGGGCCAGAAGGGCTGATGCGGGTCGGGCCTCAGCAGGGCCGCCTGGTGCGGTTCGACGTCGGCGGGCAGCCGGAGGTGGGTGCTGAGGATGCGCTGTGCCGTCATCCGCACCTGCAGCTCCTGCCGGGCGAGCCGGGCGTCGGCCGTGACGAGACCCGGTCCGGGCAACGGCAGCCCGGGTGGCGAAGCGTCTGCCGCCCGCGCCGGCGGCATCGGCGGCGTATAAGGCATGCGAAGGTACGCACAGAGCACGTTGACGATCGTCTGCCGCTGCCCCGCGTTGTTCTGCGCCACGCGTTCCAGCGCGTACAGGCCGGCGAGGCGGACGGCGGCGTCGGCCGAACCCAGCTGCTCCGCCGCCTTGGTGTACAGGTCGGTGACCCGGCGTTCGGTGGCGTCGGCCTCGGTGTGCGCGTGCTTGAGGAGCTCGAGCTCGTGGGTGTGCTCGGACAGCCGCTGACGGCGTACCGCCAGCAGGAGCGCGGCCGCCGCCCCGCTGGCGGCGAAGAAACCGAGCCCGTACTTGATGGCCTCGATCTGCAGTTTGGCCCGCTCGTCGCCGGTCACGTCGGCCGCGATGAGCAGCATCGCCACGAGCGCGAGGATGCCGATGCCGAAGACTGTGCAGGCCAGGGCCAGCACGCCCCGGTCGGACAGGAACCACGGCCAGCGGAGGGTACGCATGCCGCCATGGTGGCAAACGCCCTCAAATAGGGCGAATCAACCTCAGCGGGGGCGCTGCTGGCGGAAGGCTCCCTTGGACGGCCGCATGTTCTTCGGGATGGCGCCCTTCGGCATCTGCGGGCGGGCCATCAGCGCCGCCAGCCGCTTGTCCAGCGCGTTGACGTCCTTGCCCGTGAGATTGCGGGGCAGCTTCATCATCGTGGTGCGCAGCTTGCGGATGGAGAGCTCGCCCTCCTGGGAGCCGATCACGTAGTCGTACATCGGGGCGTTGCCGATGACCTTCGACAGGCGGCGCTTCTCCTGGCCCATCAGGTTGCGGACGCGCTGGGCCTGGCCCTCGCCGAGAAGGATGACGCCGGGCCGGCCGATGACGACGTGGACCATGTCGAACTGGGTGGTGGAGCTGGCCGCCGGGCGCACCCGCCAGTCGCCGCGCATGTTCTCCATGATCGAGGCGGCCGCGCCGGGCTGGCCCTCCGCGGCGTTCATCATGGCGGCGTTCGAGCGCAGGTTCAGCACGATCAGCGTGGCCAGCAGGGCCACCATGACGCCGACGGGAATCCACACCCAGCCGAAGCCCAGAAGAACGAGGAGCACGGTCAGCGCGAGCGGGATCAGCACCGCCGCGACGATCAGCGGGACGAACCACTTGTCCTGCCGTGCCGTGAACGCGAACACCTGGCCGATCTGCTTCAGGCGCTCGACGAACGACACCTTCTCCTGGGGTTTTGCCATACCCGAAAGTGTAAGGGTCGGCGTGGTGCCTTACGTGCCCAGGACCCTCGGGTAAGGCACCCCGCCCGGGCAGAGATCGGGCAGCTTCCCCATGCGGCGCCGGGGCCTTCGCGCGAAGAGTCGAGGACATCGCAGAGACGACCGGCGAGGAGACACCGATGTCCTTGTTCAACGACCCCGGGATGCAGCTCGAGCTCTACCACCAGCGCGCCCGGGAGGAACAGCAGGCGGCCGCGGCGTACCGGCTCGCCCGCGAGGCCTCCACCCGCGGCCGGCACCGGCACGCCTGGTGGCCGCGCTTCACCCGGCGCCCACGGCCGGTACGGGCCCCGGCAGCATCGTGACCCACCACAGCAGCGGACATGAGCCGGCGAGGGTAAGGAACGGGGGCCGTCGCCGGCTCAGCGAGCAGCGGGAGGTACGGAGGTGACGGCGACTTTCGGGGCCGGTGCCGCGGTGGACTGGCATGGCATGCTCGACAGCGTGACCGCGTACGCCACCAGTGACGTCCTGGTCGGCCGGGAGGCCGACCTCGCCGCCCTGCGTGACGCGCTCAAACGCATCCGCGGCGCCGAGCCCTCCGCGGTGCTCGTCGGCGGGGAGGCCGGCGTCGGCAAGACCCGGCTCGTGGAGGAGTTCGGCCGGGTCGCCGTCGCGGACGGCGCCCGCGTGCTGACCGGGCAGTGCCTGGAGCTGGGCGAGGAGGGGCTGCCGTTCGCGCCCTTCGCCGCGGCGCTGCGCGAGCTCGTACGCGTCGACGGCGTGGCCGTGCTCGACGGCCGCGAGCAGGACTTCGCCCGGGTGCTGCCGGAGCTGGGCCCGGCCGGCGAAGCCGTGCTGGAGACCCGGCGCGGATACCTGTTCGAGCTGGTCGCGGCCCTGTTCGGCCGGGTGTCGGCGGAGCGGCCGCTGGTGCTCGTCCTGGAGGACCTGCACTGGGCCGACCGGTCCACCCGCGACCTCATCGGCTTCCTGGTCCGGTCCGCCCGGCTGCCACATGTGCTGCTCGTGGCCACCTACCGGACCGACGAACTGCACCGTGGCCACCCGTTGCGGCCGTTCCTGGCCGAGCTGGACCGGGTACGCGGAGTGCAGCGCGTCGAGCTGGACCGCCTGGAACGCGACGGCACCGCCCAGATGCTCACCCACCTGCTCGGCGCGGAACCCGAGCCGGCGCTCGTGGACACCGTGCACGAACGCGCGCAGGGCAACCCGTTCTTCATCGAGCAGTTTGCGGCCTCCGGTGACCCCGAGTGCTGCGACATCCCGCACAGCCTCCGCGACCTGCTGCTGACCCGGGTCGACCAGCTGCCCGAGCAGGCCCAGCGGGTCCTGCGGGTGGCGGCCGTCGGCGGCACGAAGTTCGGCCACGAGCTGCTCAGCGCGGTCGCCGGCATGGACGAGGGCGACCTCGAGTCGGCGCTGCGCGTCGTGGTCGCCGCCCAGCTCATCGTCGTGGACGCGGACGGCGGGTACGAGTTCCGCCACGCGCTCGTGCGTGAGGCCGTCCACGACGACCTGCTGCCGGGGGAGCACGCCCGCCTGCACGCCCGCTACGCCGAAGCGGTCGAGGCGCAGCCCCACCTCGTGGCGATGGGGCGGGCGCCGGCCGAGATCGCCCACCATTGGCACGCGGCACACGACTATCCGCGAGCCCTCACCGCGGCCCGGCGAGCAGCCGAGGCGGCCGCCCGGCGGTACGCGTACGCCGAGCAGTCCCGCCTCCTCGAACGGGTCCTGGAGCTCTGGGAGCTCGTCGACGACGCGGCGGAGCGCCTCGGCGAGGGCCACGTCGACCTGCTGGAGGAGAACGCCCTCGCGGCGATCGACGCCGGCGACCACCAGCGCGCCCTCAAACTGACCCGGGCCGCCCTGGCCGACCTCGACCACGCCGCGGAGCCGCTGCGCGCCGCCCGCCTGCTCGTGTGCCGCGCGAAGCTGCTCTACAACGCCGGCAAGAGCGACGGCGCCGCCGAGTCGCGGGAGGCGTACCGGCTGCTGGAGCGGGTGCCGCCGTCGCGCGAACGGGTCCTGCTGATGGCCGACGTCTCGTACAGGCTGAGCGGCGCGGACGACGACGAGGCGGGCCGGGTGGCGGCCGAGGCGATGACGGCGGCCGCCGAGCTGGGCGACGTGACGACCGAGGTCGCGGCGACGATCGCCTACGGCCGGGCCTGCGGCGGATGGCTCGCCGCCGAGGAGGCCCTGCCGGTCATGCAGGACGCCGCAGTCCGCGCCCGTGCCACCGGCGACCTCCCCAACCTGGCCCGCGCCCTGGTCAACATCTCCGACTCGCTCTTCGAGACGGGCCGCTACGAGGACTCGGCGGCGGCCGCGGCCGAGGGCGTCCCGTACGCGGACCGCGTCGGAGTCAGCCGCACGACCGGCGTGTTCCTGCTCGCCAACCACGCCGAGGCGCTTCTGGCACTGGGCCGCTGGGACGAGGCGGACGCCCGCTTCGAGGAGGCCGCACGCCACGACCCGCCGGGAACGCTCGCGCTGCCCTGGCTGGTGCTGAGGTCCCGGCTACGGCTCGCGCGAGGCCACGAGGCGGCGCAGCAGCTGGTGCAGCGCGCGGTGGCGTTCCTCGGCAAGCCGTACCTGAACAAGGACAACAGGCTCTCCCTGCTGGAGCTGCGCATCCTCGGCGCCCAGCACGCGGGCGACGACGCCGCGGCGATCACCGCGGCGCGCCTCGCGGTTGCCGAGCCCTCCATCACCACCCGACCCCGGTACGGCTGGCCGCTGCTCGCCACGGCCGCCGCCGTCGACGCGCCGGACCTCCGTGACGAGGTCGCTCGGCTCGCCGCCGCCATGCCGAGGCGGTACCCGTCCGACCAGGCGTACGCGGCGAGGGTCCACGCCCTGCTGAACGGCGGCGCGGAGGCCTGGCGCTCGGCAGTGGCGGCATGGCGCACGGACGGACAGCGGTACCCGCTGGCGCTGACCCTGCTGGCAAGCGCGGCCGCGGAGGCGGCGGCGGGCGACCGGACGGCCGCGGGCGAGGCGACCGAGGAGGCGGCGGCGATCGCGCGGGCACTGGGAGCCGCACCGCTGGCCCAGGAGGCGGACACCCTCGCCCGCCGGATCGGCTTGCGCTCGGCGACCCACCCGGCACCCACCGGTACGGAACTGCTGACCGACCGGGAGCGTGAGGTGCTGCGCCTGGTGGCCGAGGGCCAGAGCAACAGCCGGATCGCGCAACGCCTCTACATCTCACCGAAGACCGCGAGCGTGCACGTGTCCCGCATCATCGCCAAGCTCGCGGTGACCAGCCGCGGCGAGGCGGCGGCGGTGGCCCACCGGCTCGGACTCCTGGACTGAACCGCTCGGGACGGCGGCGCAGATCAGCTCCGGGCCGCGAGAGCCTGCTGGTAGAGCCGGCCCGCGCGATACGACGACCGCACCAACGGGCCCGACATCACCCCGGCGAAACCGATCTCCTCGGCCTCCTCGCGCAGCTCCACGAACTCCTCCGGCTTGACCCACCGCTCCACCGGGTGGTGCCGCGGTGTGGGGCGGAGGTACTGCGTGATGGTGATCAGCTCGCAGCCCGCCGCGTGCAGGTCTCGGAGGGCCTGGGAGACCTCGGCGCGTTCCTCGCCCATGCCCAGGATGAGGTTGGACTTGGTGACCAGGCCTGCGGCCCGGGCCTGGGTGATGACGTCGAGGGAGCGCTCGTAGCGGAAGGCCGGGCGGATGCGCTTGAAGATGCGCGGGACCGTCTCGACGTTGTGGGCCAGGACCTCGGGGGCCGCACCGAAGACCTCGGCGAGCTGCTGGGGGTCGGCGTTGAAGTCGGGGATCAGGAGCTCGACGCCGCAGCCCGGCAGCAGCTTGTGGATCTGGCGGACCGTCTCGGCGTAGAGCCAGGCGCCGCCGTCGGGGAGGTCGTCGCGGGCGACGCCGGTGACCGTTGCGTACTTCAGGCCCATGGTGGCCACGGACTCGCCGACGCGGCGGGGCTCGTCGGCGTCGAACTCGGCCGGCTTGCCGGTGTCGATCTGGCAGAAGTCGCAGCGGCGGGTGCACTGGTCACCGCCGATGAGGAACGTCGCCTCGCGGTCCTCCCAGCACTCGTAGATGTTGGGGCAGCCGGCTTCCTGGCAGACGGTGTGCAGGCCTTCCTTCTGGACCAGGCCACGCATGTGCGTGTATTCCGGGCCCATCTTGGCTTTGACTTTGATCCACGGCGGCTTCCGCTCGATGGGAGTTTCGGCGTTGCGCGCCTCGATGCGCAGCATGCGGCGGCCCTCGGGAGCAATAGTCACAACCCTGAGGTTACGCCGAAGGCAAGATCAACCGGGGCAGGGGCGACGAGGCTCACGTGCGGGGATTTGTGAGGGCCCTCACGTCCGCCCGGAAAACCTCGTGCGACCACTTTCTTCCCCCTGTTAACGTCCAGGTCACGGCATTGACGGAACCGAGTAACGCTCCGATCACGCCGGCCGAGAGAGCCACCGGGAGCTGTGAGGGTGGCCCGGTGCCGGGGCGCGAAGACACTCCCGAGCCGCGCAACACAAGAGGCGCCCGCTGACGGGCGTGAAGGTGTGGTGGCACCGCGAGGATCCCGCTCGCCCACACCTCCCTGGGGCCGCGTTGCAGTCACCAGAGGAGGTCACCCGCCATGCAACGCATCCTCTCCACCGAACTGGCCGCCCACGTGAAGCAGACCGTCACCGTCGCCGGCTGGGTGCATCGCCGCCGGCTGCTCAAGTCCGTCGCCTTCCTGATCGTGCGCGACGCCGCCGGGCTCAGCCAGGTGGTCGTCACCGAGCCCGGCGTCCGGGCCCGGGTCGAGGCGCTGCCGGAGGAGACCGTCGTCGAGGTGACGGCCACGGTCACCGCGAACGCCGCGGCGCCGTCGGGGGTCGAGCTCACCGAGCCTTCGGTACGCGCATTGAGCGGTGCTGTGGCCGTACCGTTGCCCTTCGAGGTGCATCGGCCGACGCTGAGCGCGACCATGGCGACGCAGCTGGACCATGCCGCTCTGGCCCTCCGGCATCCGTCGCGGGCGACGGCTCTGCGGGTCGCGGCCGCCGCGACCGCCGGTTTCCGGGCCGTGCTGGAACGGCAGCGGTTCATCGAGATCCACACCCCCAAGATCGTCGGTACGGCGACCGAGTCCGGGGCGAACGTGTTCGAGCTCGACTACTTCGGCCGGCCCGCCTACCTGGCGCAGTCGCCGCAGTTCTACAAGCAGCTGATGGTGGGGGTCTTCGAACGCGTCTACGAGGTCGGGCCGGTCTTCCGCGCCGAGCCGCACGACACCGCCCGGCATCTCGCGCAGTACACGTCGCTCGACGCCGAGATGGGTTTCATAGCCGACCACCGCGACGTGATGGCGACGCTGAGGACGGTGGTGGCGGGTATGACCGAGGCGGTGGCGGAGCGGACCGGCGTTGCGGTTCCGCGGGTGCCTGCGGAGATCCCCGCCGTGCACTTCAGCGAGGCGCTGCGGATCGCGGGCGCGCCGCCGGAGGAGCCCGACCTGGCCCCCGCCCACGAGCGGGCACTGGGGGAGTGGGCGCTGCGCGAGCACGGGTCCGAGTTCGTCTTCGTCACCGGCTACCCGATGGCGAAAAGGCCGTTCTACACCCATCCGCAGCCGTCGGACCCGCGCTGGAGCAACAGCTTCGACCTGCTCTTCCGAGGGCTGGAGCTGGTCACGGGCGGGCAGCGGCTGCACCGGTACGAGGACTACGTGGCGGTGGCGCCGGAACCGGAGAAGATCGCCGGCTACCTGGACGCGTTCCGGTACGGGATGCCACCGCACGGCGGGTTCGCGATCGGGCTGGAGCGGTTCGTCGCCCGGCTGACGGGCGCGGCGAACGTCAGGGAGGTGACGGCCTTCCCGCGCGACCTGCACCGGGTCACGCCGTAGCGGTCAGACGACGACCGCGATCGTCACGCCGGCCACGATGAGCAGCGGGACGATCGTCATCAGGACGAGGATCCACCAGGCGATCGGGTGGCCGAAGTTCAGGGAGACGCCGCCCGCCTTGTTCGGGACGAAGACGCGCTTGTCGCGGGGGTTGTTGTAGAGCTTCACAGCAGCGTCGGCAGGTGTCGCTCGACCACCGGCATGACCTCCGCGACCGGCACCGGGCGGCCCAGCTCGGCGGTCAACGAGGTCACTCCGGCGTCCCGGATGCCGCACGGGACGAAGCGGTCGTAGTTCGACAGGTCGCAGTCGCAGTTGAGGGCGAAGCCGTGCTGGGTCACGCCGCGGGCGACCCGGATGCCGATCGCCGCGACCTTACGGTCGGGGCCGCGGTCGTCCGCCCGGACCCACGCGCCGCTGCGGCCGTCGACGCGCTCCGCGGCCACGCCGAACTCCGCGCACACGTCGATGAGCATCTGCTCGATGCGGCGGACGTACGCCACCACGTCGACCGGCTCGGCGAGCTTGACGATGGGGTAGCCGACGAGCTGGCCCGGGCCGTGCCAGGTGATCTTGCCGCCGCGGTCCACGTCGACGACCGGGGTGCCGTCCAGCGGGCGGTCCATCGGCTCCGTGCGCTTGCCCGCGGTGAAGACGCTGGGGTGTTCGAGCAGCAGGATCGTGTCGGGCCGCTCACCCGCCACGACCGCCTCGTGCAGGCGGCGCTGCTCCTCCCAGGCCTCGCGGTAGTCGACCAGGCCCGGGCGCAGGATCTGCAGCGTGGAAGTCGTCACGCTTGCGAGCTTAGTCCGTCACCCGGCACGCCCTAATCGCCGTTGGCGCGCGAGACCGGGTCCACGCCGGGCCGGATGCGCCACACCAGCACGCCGCCGACGCGTTCCGGCGGGCCGAGCAGGTCGGTGGCGGTGGTCTCCACGGCGGACCGGAACAGGCCGGAGTGCGAGCCGGTGATCTGGTCCGGCAGGAAGACCGCCTCCACCTTCCAGTAGGCGAAGTCCGCCCGGGCCTGGCGCCGGTCGAAGTCGTCGAGCGGCAGCACCGTCCCGTAGTAGGCGGCCTTGAAGAACAGCCAGTCGGTGCTGCGCGCCTCCGCCCCGATGCGCCCGGTGCCGTTCGGCCCGCCCGGCCCCAGGAAGTAGCCGTCGGGGATGCGGAACTGCTTGCCGGCCCGGGCCATCGTGTACGCCTGCCACCGCTGGCCGTCCGCGGTGTCGGTGGTGGCGAACGGCAGGGCCGTCAGCACCCCGTTGTCGCTGACGTAGTCACGCCAGATCCCGTCGGCGATGAACGCGGGCTCCGGCGCGCGCGGCGAGGTTCGCACCGGCATCGGCACCAACGGGACGAGCGCCACGGCGAAGGCCACCACCCACGCGGCCCGAGCACGCACCGTACGCAGCGGCTCGCTCAGCAGCCGGTCGGTGAGCAGGGCCAGCAGGATGCCGAGCACGGCGGCGACCACCAGGGCGAACCGGGCCGGCAGCGCGGAGTCGAACAGCGGAAGATGCCGCAGCGCCTCGTACGGGAGCTTGATCTGGGTCTCTTCCTTGAAGAACCGGAGATGCGGCCCCCACGAGAGCACCAGGAAGACCACGCCCACCGAGCAGATCGCGGCCAGGGTCGCGCGCCGGCCGGGTGCCGCGCGCCGCCACAGCGTCGCCACGGCCACCACGACCAGGACCAGCAACGGTACGCCGAAGAACGACGTCTCCTCGGTCGGGTTGGGAGCCAGCTTGCTGCCCAGCCCCAGCCACCCCGCCACGGACCGGTTCGGGTACTCGAGGTACGCCGCCACGTCCTCGGCGTAGTGGTACTGGTTGAAGCCCGTGCCGGTGAACGTCCTCGGCCCGGCGAAGTGCATGTAGAGCGGGTACGCCAGCAGCAGCCCTGCCTGCACCGCCGTCACGCCGAGGGCGGCCAGCACCCGCGGCGCGGCGGCCCGAGCCTCGGCCCGCGTGGCCGGCGCCAGCGACCAGACGAGCACGAACACGCCGCTGGCCAGCGCGGTGAAGAACAGACCCTCGGCCGCGATCGAGAAACCCACGGCGACCAGCACGCCGAGGATCACCCCGTGCAGCAGCCAGCGGCCCGGCTCCCGCAACCGCAGAACCCACCACAGCACGACCGGCGCCACCCAGCCGGCCGTCCAGTTCAGATGGCCGTTGGCGTGCGAGATGAACCCCGGCGCGAACCCGCAGAAGAGCCCGCCGAGCGCGGCCGCCACCGTCTGCCGGACCAGGAAGCGGCGCAGGAACAGATACCAGGCGAAGGCGGACCCGGCGAGGTTCAACGTCAGGATGGTCACGAAACTGACCTGCGGCCCGGCCAGGAACGTGAGCGGGGAGAACAGGGTCGTGTACACCGTGATGGAGGTGTTGGCGGCGAGGTTGACGCCGAGCGGCGCGTTGAGCATCCACGTGTAGAACGGGTCGGCGCCGTGCCCGAGCGTGTAGACGCCGTAGCCGAGCAGCCACTCGAAGAAGGCCTGGTCGCCCAGGTTCTCGGTGAGGCCACGGCCGGCCGGGTCGAACCAGAGTCCGCTGGTCACATACGTCGCGAGGGAGAGCGCGACGACGGCGACGGCCAGATGCGTGCGCCAGGCGCCGGAGCCGCGGCGGGCCGGTGACGTGGCCGGCGGCTCGGCGGACTCGGACGGGGCAGCGGCGACGACGGACACCAGCGGCAGACTAGCAAGGACCACGGCCCAGCCGCGTCCCCTCCCGCCCGCGGGGTCTTGCGGTCGGGCTGCCGTGCTTCTCGCCGCCGGGCCTTTGTCAGGCGGCGGCGGGGGACGGGTCGGCGATCGCCGCGCGCAGGGCCGGTTCGAGGTCCGGGTGGGTGAAGGGGAAGCCTGCCCGTTCCAGGACACCCGGCAGCACCCGCTGGCTGCGCAGGGCCTCGTGGGCGAACTCGCCGAGCGCGACCTGCAGCGCGATACCGGGCACCTGCAGCAGGGCCGGGCGGTTCAGGACCTTGCCGAGGGTGCGGGTGAAGGTGGCGTTGGTGACCGGGCGCGGGCCGACGAGGTTGACCGGGCCGGCGAGGTCCTCGCGGTTCAGCAGGAACTCGGTGGCGGCCAGCCAGTCGGTGAGGGAGATCCAGGGCACCCACTGCTTGCCGCCGCCCAGCTTGGCGCCGGCGCCGAGGCGGAACAGCGGCATCTGCGGTTTGAGGAGGCCGCCTCTCGCGTCCAGCGGGAGGCCGGTGCGGAGCAGGACCACGCGGGTGCCGGCGTCCTCGGCCGGGCGGGCTGCCGCCTCCCAGACGCGGCACACGTCGGCGAGGAAGCCCGTGCCTGCCGGCGCCTCTTCGGTGACCTCGCGGTCGCCGGTGTCGCCGTACCAGCCGACCGCGGACGACTGGAGCAGGACCTTGGGGCGGTCCTCGGGCGGCAGCTGCCGGATGGCCCGGGCGATCGTGCCGGTGCTGTCCACGCGGCTGCTGCGGATGAGGCTCTTGTAGTGGGCCGTCCAGCGTTTGTCGCCCACGCCGGCGCCGGCCAGGTTGATCACGGCGCCGGCGGTGACCAGGACGGCCGGGTCGAGCTGGCCGGCCGACGGCTGCCAGGTGATCTCGTCCGGGGCCTCGGCCGGGCGCCGGACGAGGCGCGTGACGTCGTGCCCGCCGCTGCGCAGCCGTTCCGCGAGGGTGGTGCCCAGGAAACCTGACGCGCCGGCCATGACGATCCGCATGGTGTCCATCATTCCCGACAGTGAACCCACTCAAAACAGAAGAAGGGGCGCCGGAGCGCCCCTTCTCTGTGATGTTCCGCCTAGCCGTGCAGGCCGAGGTCGCCCTCGAACTGGCCGGCCTCCAGGCGCTCCTTCATGGTGACCAGGAAACGGGCGGCGTCGGCGCCGTCGACGATCCGGTGGTCGTAGCTGAGCGCCAGGTAGACCATCGAGCGCGGCACGATCAGCTCGCCGAGGTTGGGGTCGTCGACGACCACGGCGCGCTTGACGACCGCGCCGGTGCCGAGGATGCCGACCTGCGGCTGGTTGATGATCGGGGTGTCGAAGAGCGCCCCGCGGCTGCCCGTGTTGGTCAGCGTGAACGTGCCGCCCGACAGCTCGTCCGGGCTGATCTTGTTGTTGCGGGTCCGCTCCGCCACGTCGGCGATGCGCTTGGCCAGGCCGGCCAGGTTCAGGTCGCCGGCGTCCCGCAGGACCGGGACGACCAGGCCCTTCGGGGTGTCCACCGCGATACCCAGGTGCTCGCCGTCGTGGTACGTGACGGTGCCGGCCTCCTGGTCGATCGACGAGTTGACCACCGGGTGCTGGCGCAGCGCCTCGACCGCGGCCAGGGCGAAGAACGGCAGGAAGGACAGCTTGACGCCGTTCTTGGCCTGGAAGTCGGCCTTGGCGCGGTTGCGCAGCTGGGCGATCTTCGTGACGTCCACCTCGACGACCGTGGTCAGCTGCGCCGAGATCTGCAGCGACTCCACCATGCGGCGGGCGATGGTCGCGCGGATGCGGGTGAGCTTCTCCGTGCGGCCGCGCAGCGGGCTGGGGGCCGGCTTCGGCGTGGGCTGGGCCTGCTGCGCCGCGGCCGGTGCCTCCTGAGCGGCCGGGGCGGGGGCCGCCTTGGCCGCGGCGGCCTTGTCGGCGGCCTCGATGACGTCCTGCTTGCGGATCCGGCCGCCGACCCCGGTGCCGGTGACCGACCCCAGGTCGACGCCCTTCTCCGCGGCCAGCTTGCGGACCAGAGGGGTCACGTAGCCGGCGTCACCGGCGCCGTTGCCCTTCACCGTCTCGGCGGCGGGCGCGGCGGCCTGCGCCGGGGCGGGCTCGGCGGCGCGCTCGGCGGCCGACGGGTCCTTCGCCGTCTCGGCCTCGGGAGCGGGGTCCGCGTACGAGCCGCCGGGCTCGATCGACGGGGCGGGCTTCGACTCGATCACCGGCTCCGTGGCCTGCTGGGGCGCGGGTGCCGGAGCCGACTCCTGCTTGGGCGCCTGCTGCTGAGGTGCCTGCTGCTGGGGAGCCTGCTGCTGAGGGGCCTGCTGCTGCGGGGCCGGGGACGACGCCGGGGCGCTGCCCGGGGTGCCGATGATCGCCAGGTCGGCGCCGACGTCGGCGGTCTCGTCCTCCTGGACCTTGATCTCCAGGACGGTGCCCGCGACCGGCGAGGGGATCTCCGTGTCGACCTTGTCGGTGGAGACCTCGAGCAGCGGCTCGTCGACGTCGACGCTCTCGCCGACCTGCTTGAGCCAGCGGGTGACCGTACCCTCGGTGACGCTCTCACCCAGGGCCGGCATCTTCACGGCGGTGCCCTCGCCGCCCGTGGCCTGGCCGGTCTGCGGCGCGGGCGCCTCCTCCTCGACCGGCTTCTCAGTGGAGGGGGTGTTCAGGGCGGCCGGCTCGGGGTCGGGCTGCTGCTCGGGCGCGGCCGGCTGCTCGGCCGGTGCCTGCTGGGCCTGCTCGGCGGGCGCCTCCTGCTGCGCGGCGGGGGCGGACGACTCCGCCTCCTCGCCGTCGCCCGCGATGACCGCGAGCTCGCTGCCGACGTCGGCCGTCTCGTCCTCGCCGACGACGATGCGCGAGAGCACGCCGGCGGCCGGCGACGGGATCTCCGTGTCGACCTTGTCGGTGGAGACCTCGAGCAGCGGCTCGTCGGCCTCGACCCGCTCGCCCTCCTGCTTGAGCCAGCGCGTGACGGTGCCCTCGGTGACGCTCTCACCCAGCCGCGGCATGGTGACCGATACCGGCATGTCTTCGAACTCCTTAACCGCGTGTGTGATCGGGCCTTTAGTCCGGTCAGGGGTGGTGGTGGGGTGGTCGGATGGGGGTCAGATCAGGCGTGTGCGTGCAGGGGCTTGCCCGCGAGCGCCAGGAAGGCCTCGCCGAGCGCCTCGTTCTGGGTCGGGTGGGCGTGCACGAGCTGCGCCACCTCCGCCGGGAAGGCCTCCCAGTTGTAGATCAGCTGGGCCTCGCCGACGAGCTCGCCCATCCGGGCGCCGACCATGTGCACGCCGACGACCGGGCCGTCCTCGACCCGCACCAGCTTCACGAAGCCCTGGGTCTTGAGGATCTGGCTCTTGCCGTTGCCGCCGAGGTTGTAGTTGTACGTCGAGACCTTGTCGGCGCCGTACTGCTCCTTGGCCTTGGCCTCGGTGAGGCCGACCGAGGCGACCTCGGGGTCGGAGTAGGTGACGCGCGGGATGCCGGCCTCGTCGATGACCGCCGGGCGCAGGCCCGCGATCTCCTCGGCGACGAAGATGCCCTGCTGGAAGCCGCGGTGCGCGAGCTGCAGGCCCGGGACGATGTCGCCGACCGCGTAGATGTTGCCGACGCCGGTGTGCAGCCGCTCGTTGGTGATCACGAAGCCGCGGTCCAGCGTGACGCCCTGCTCCTCGTAGCCCAGGCCCTGGGTCGTCGGGCCGCGGCCGACCGCCACCAGCAGGATCTCGGCCTCGACGGTCTCGCCGCCGGCGATCGTGGCGCGCACGCCGTTCTCGGTGTGCTCCACCTTCTCGAACGGCTTGCCGACCTTGAAGTTGATCTTCCGCTTGCGGAACGCCCGCTCGACGGCCTTCGAGACCTCCTCGTCCTCGGCGGCGACGAGCCGGGGCAGCGCCTCCAGGATCGTCACGTCCGCGCCGAAGGACTTCCACACGCTGGCGAACTCGACGCCGATGACGCCACCGCCCAGCACGATCGCCGAGCTCGGCACCCGGTCGAGCCTGAGCGCGTGCTCACTGGTCAGCACCCGCTTGCCGTCGACCTCCAGGCCGGGCAGCGAGCGCGAGTAGGAGCCGGTCGCCAGGATGACGTTGCGGCCGGTGTAGCGCTTGCCGTCGACCTCGACGGTGCCCTTGGCGACGAGCTTGCCGGCGCCCTGCACCACCGTGATCTTGTCGTTCTTGAGCAGGCCCTGCAGGCCCTTGTACAGGCGGGCGACGACGCCGTCCTTGTACGCGTTGACGCCGGCCATGTCGATGCCGACGAGGTCCGCCTTGACGCCGAACTGCTCGCTCTCGCGGGTCTGGTCGGCCAGCTCCGCGGCGTGCAGCAACGCCTTCGTCGGGATACAGCCGCGGTGCAGGCAGGTGCCGCCCAGCTCCGCCTTGTCGATCAGCGCCACCGAGAGGTCGAGCTCGGCCGCACGCAGGGCGGCCGCATACCCGCCGCTGCCCGCGCCGAGGATCACGATGTCGAAGGTTCCGCCAGGCTGGCTCACGTCTACTCCCAGATCGCGTCGTTGCCACATGGGTCACATGGTGGAAACGGTCACAGCTGTCCAGCTCATCTTGTCACTTGACGAACCGATGGATGCAGCCAGGTGCTCAACGACACGTGCGTACGAAGTACTCTTGCCGCAACTTACCCGAAGGAGTCCTCCGTGGCCTGGTTCCGGCGACGCAGGGAGCAGACCCGTACCAGCGGGCGCGCCGCGGACCGGGCCGACCTCGAGTATCTGGCCGAGTTCGTCCGGTCGCGCCGCGGCGTGGAAGCCTTCATCGAGCCCCGCACCACGGTCACGGAGACGACGATCCTCCTGATCGCCCACGACGGCGAGTGGACCCGGCGCCGCATCGAGTCGCCGGAGGCGGCCCGCCGCTTCGCCCACCAGCTCGCGATGCCCATCTACGACATCCGGCTGATGGGCTACCCCCAGCGCATGCGCGACTACAACGCCCGCCAGAAACGCCGCCCCGCCTGACCCACCGCGGGCGAGGGCAGGCGGCGGAAAGGCGGCGCGACCGGGCGGCCCTGAGCAACGAGCGGGGCCCATTCCGCCCCGCGGAAGCGGGCGGGGTGACCATCCACTTCCGCCCGGCGGCCGCGTGATCAGGCCGGGTTGGCAGGCGCGCGGCGTGTGCCAGCTGAGCCTGCTGTGCCCGTAGTCATCAAAAGCTGTTCAGTGAAAAGCTCAGCCGTTGGCAGCCACGTCGTCGATCAGGGTGAGGAAGGTCCGGACCGGGACGCCCGTGCCGCCCTTCGTCCAGTACCCCGTCGCCTCGCCGGTGTGGTACGACGGCCCGGCGATGTCGATGTGGGCCCACTCGACGCCCTCCGCGACGAACTCGCGCAGGAAGACGCCGCCCTGCAGCATGTGCCCGGCGCGGTCCATGCCGGCGTTGACCTGGCTGATGTCGGCGATCTCCGACTCCATGCCCTTGCGCACGTCGTCCGGCAGCGGCATCGGCCAGGCCGGCTCGCCGACCGCGTCGCCCGCCGCCTTGACGCGTTCGCAGGTTTCCGGGGTGCCCATGACGCCGGCGATGCGCTTGCCGAGCGCGACCACCTGGCCGCCGGTGAGCGTCGATGTCTCGAAGATGTAGTCGGTGCCGTCGGCGCAGGCGCGGGCGATGGCGTCGGCCAGGACCATGCGGCCCTCGGCGTCGGTGTTGAGGACCTCGACGCGCTTGCCGTTGAACATCGTGATGACGTCGCCCGGGCGGTAGGCGGTGCCGGACGGCATGTTCTCCGCCATGGCGAGGTAGCCGGTGACCGCCACCGGGGGCTTGAGGGCCGCGACCGCCAGCAGGGTGGCGCCGACCGCGGCGGCTCCGGCCATGTCCGACTTCATCTCCCACATGCCGGCGGTCGGCTTGATGCTGATGCCGCCGGTGTCGAAGGTGATGCCCTTGCCGACCAGGGCCACCCGCTTCGGGTTCTCGACGCCTTGGGGGGTGTAGGTGAGCTTGACCAGCCGCGGCGGGGCCTCCGAGCCCTGGCCGACCGCGATGATGCCGCCGTAGCCGCCCGCCTTCAGCTGGTCGGCGTCGAGCACCTCGACCTCGAGGCCGGTGCCCTCGGCGGCCGCCACCACCGCGTCGGCGAAGGCCGGCGGGCGCAGGTTGTTGGGGGCGGTGTTGACCCAGTCGCGGGTCAGCCGGACCGCCTTGGCGACGGCCTCGGCGCGGGCGACCTCGGACTGCGCGGCGGCGTCGGCGGCGTCCGGGACGACGACCTGCAGGGCCTTGACCGGGTCGCGGCGGGTCGGCTGCGGCTTGGTCTTGTAGCCGGCGAAACGGTACGAGCCCAGCAGCGCCCCCTCCACAATGCCGCGCAGCACCGAGGGCGCGTCGGCGTCGTCGGGCACCGGCAGGGCCAGCGCGACGGTCTCGCTGCCCGCGAGGGCGCGTACGGCGGCGCCGGTGCCGCGGCGCAGCGTCTCGGTGGCGGGCGCGGACCCCGACGGCTCGTCGCCGAGGCCGACCGCGACGACGAGCGGCGCCGCGACCGTGCCCAGCGTGGCCAGCTTGGTCACCTCACCGGGAGCGCCGGTCGCACCCAGCAGGGCCAGCGTCGCGGTCAGCTTGCCGTCGAAGGCGGCGGCGATGCTCTCCGCGCCGGCGGCCGGCAGCAGCGCGCCGCCCTCGTCCGGCTGGCTGTGCAGGCCGATGACGAGCGCATCGACGGCCAGCTCGGCGGGGTCGCTGTCGACCAGGCTCAAAGAGGGGACGGGGTGGGTCACTCGGGCTCTCCGCGGTCGACTGGGGCCGGCGCTCCCTCGTGGGCCGCTCCGGCAGCGTGGTCCGTGCGGCGCGGGTCGCGCCGCACGGCGGTGGTGTCCCGCCGATGCTAACCACATGCAAGGTCACGGGTAAGTTGCCACTCATGTCCACCGACACCACGCCCCTGCTCCGTTCACCCCTGCACGAGCGTCACCTCGCTCTGGGTGCCAAGTTCGCCGCCTTCGGCGGCTGGGAGATGCCGCTGGAGTACGCGGGAGGCGGTGTCCTGCGCGAACATGCCGCCGTCCGGGAGGCCGTGGGCGTCTTCGACGTCTCGCACCTGGGCAAGGCGCGGGTGACCGGCCCGGGCGCGGCGGAGTTCGTCAACTCCTGCCTCACCAACGACCTCGGTCGCATCGCTCCCGGCAAGGCGCAGTACACGCTCTGCTGCGACGACGCGACGGGCGGGGTGGTCGACGACCTGATCGCGTACCTGATCGGGCCGGACGAGGTCTTCCTCATCCCGAACGCGGCCAACACCGCCGAGGTCGTCCGCCGGCTGGTCGCCGCGGCGCCCTCCTCGCTGGTGATCACCGACCAGCATCGCGACTACGCCGTGCTCGCCGTGCAGGGCCCGCAGTCGGCCGAGACCGTCAAGGCGCTGGGGCTGCCGGTCGAGCACGAGTACATGTCGTTCTCCACGGCGACCCTCGACGGCGTCGAGCTGATCGTGTGCCGCACCGGGTACACCGGCGAGCACGGCTACGAGCTGGTGGTGCCGTGGGACGACGCGACGCGGGTGTGGGACGCGCTGGTCGCGGCCGGGGTGCGGCCCTGCGGGCTGGGTGCGCGCGACACGCTGCGTACCGAGATGGGCTATCCGCTGCACGGCCAGGAGCTGTCTCTGGAGATCACCCCGGTGCAGGCCCGCTCCGGCTGGGCGGTCGGGTGGTCGAAGCCGGCGTTCTGGGGCCGCGACGTGCTGCTCGCGGAGAAGGCGTCGGGCCCCCGGCGGTCGCTGCGCGGCCTGGAGCTGACGGGCCGCGGCATCCCGCGGGGTCACATGCAGGTGTACGCGGGCAGCACGCTCGTCGGCGAGACGACCAGCGGCACGTTCTCACCCACCAAGAAGGTCGGCATCGCCCTGGCCCTGCTGGACACCGCCGCCGGTCTGGCCGAAGGGGACACGGTGGAGATCGACATCCGGGGGCGGCGCACCGAGGCGCGCGTGGTGAAGCCGCCGTTCGTGCAGACCTCCGTCCGCTGACATGGCGGTCACCTGGGCGGACCTGCGCGAGTGGGTCCTGGCCCTGCCCGGCGGCCAGGAGGCGTACGTCGAGAACTGGGGCGACTGGACCCTCCGGTGCGGTGACAAGATGTTCGTCGTCGGCCGGCCTGACGCGTCCACCTGCACGGTCAAGGCGTCCAAGGAGGACCAGGCCGAGCTGATGAGTGCCGCCCCGGAGGTCTACTCGGCGGCGCCGTACGTCGGCCGGTTCGGGTGGGTCCGGGTCGAGCTGGGCAGGGCGGACCCGGGTGAGCTGCGGCAGGTCGTGACCGAGGCGTGGCGGCGTACGGCGCCGAAGAAGCTGGTGCGGGAGTACGACTCAGGCCAGGGCGAGGGCGACCAGGGATAGGGTCGTCGCCAGTTCGGCGGTCGCGCCGAGGACGTCGCCGGTGATGCCGCCGAAGCGCCGGACCGCGTGGCGCAGGAGCAGGGCGACGACCGCGACGACACCGGCCACCGTCGCCGGGCCTGCCCACGGCCGGTCCGGCACCGCCCAGATCGCCCCTGCGGCGACGGCTGCGGCGAGCGTGGCCACCACGGGCGTGGGCACGGTGGAGGCCACGAGGGCGCCGAGGCCGTCGGGGCGTGCGGCGGGGATGCCGCGGCGGCAGGCCAGCGTGACGGCCAGCCGCCCGGTGGCCCAGGCGGCCACGATCGCCCACGGGCCGGCCTCGGCCACGGCGGCGGTCTGCAGGAGCAGGGTCAGCGCGATGGCAGCCACGCCGAACGGCCCGATGTCCGGCTTTTTCATGATTTCTAGGGCCTTGTCGCCGGACCGGTACGAGCCCAGCGCGTCGACCGTGTCCGCCAAGCCGTCGAGGTGGAGTCCGCGGGTGAGAAGCACGCCCACGGTCACGGTGACAGCGGCGCCGAGCACCCCGGCCGGCAGCAGCTCGTGCACACCGGCGAGGGCCAGGCCGAGCAGGGCACCGACGAGCGGGGCGACACCCATGGCCACCGCCGCGGACCGGCGGTCGATCCGTCCCGCCCGTACCGGCAGGACGGTGAACGTGGTCAGCGCCAGGCGGAGCCCGTCAAGCACTCGCCGGGCCGGGGCCGTGCGGTTCAGGCTCGGCGAAGGAGGCGTCCTCGTCGCTCAGCCCCGCGTCGCCGGGTGCCGCGAGCAGCACCGGGTGCACCGGGAGCGCGCCCGCCAGGGCGATCGCCGAGCGCAGTAGCGGCAGCGCGACCAGGGCGTTCGCGCCCTCGCCGAGGTCGAGGCCCAGTTCGAGCACGGGGGTCAGGCCCAGCACGTCCGCGCCCTGGCGGACCAGCTGGTGGCGGCCCGCGTCGGCGAGCAGGCACCAGTGGCGGCTCTGCGAGGCCAGATCCCGGGCGACGAGGCCCGCCGCGATGCCCAGCGGGCCGTCGAGAAGCACCGGCATCCGACGCGCGGCCGCGCCGAGCAGCGCGCCGGTGGCCACGGCCAGGTCCGCGCCGCCGAGCTGGGCCAGGATGTCCTTGGCGCCGCGCGGCTCCTGACGGATGCGGTGCATGGCGTCGCGGACCGCCGCGCAGCGCCGCATCCACGCCTCGTCGTCGTAGCGGGCGCCGGGCACCAGCACCCGCGGCAGGATCGCGACCGGTTCTGCGCCGGTGGTCGCGGCGATCACGGCGGTGGCGACGGCGTCCGTACCGGTGCCGCACGCGCCGATGACGAGCGCCTCCCGGCCGTCCGCGGCGGCCGCGCCGGCGAGCTCCCAGCCCTGCCGCAGCCCCGCGTCGACGGCCGCCTCGTCCAGCACGGGACCGTCCTCCATCGCCCCGGACGCCGGAACCCGCACCACGGTGATGTCGGCGTCCGCGGTCGCGGCGAGCCGCGCGAGGGGGCCCTCGCCGGTCTCGGCCTCGGCGGCCCGGCGGTCGGACTCGGCGGGATCCGCCCCGGCCGCGGCGCCGCCGGCGTGCCGGCCGTCGAGCAGGAGCACGCGTACGGGACCCCACGGCCGTGGTGTGGCGGTGCCCTGGGTGCCGGCCGCGAACTCGACGGCTTCGAGCAGGACGCCGATGCCGGCGCCGGGGAGGTCCACGCGTTCGAGGCGGTCCCGGGCGTCCGGGCCGGCGTCGCTGTCGGGCAGCGGCAGGTCCATCCCGGCCTCGATGACCGTGCCGGGGTCGACCTCGGCGAAGGCGGCGCTCGGTTCGGTGGAAGCGGTCAGCGGGGCGGCCGCCGCGGCCGCGGTGACCCGCGCCTGCGGGGCCGCGCCTACGGGCTGCGGAGCCGTGCCCTGTTCCGCCTCGACATCGGTGACGATGCCGGCCTCGTCGGCGCCCGCCTTCAACCACGTCGGCCGGCCGGCGACCACGAACGCCACCCGGTCGCAGGCGGCGGCCAGGGCCTGGTTGGCGGTGCCGAGCGCGTCGGCGAACGCCCGCCCCACCGGCGTCGCGGGCACCAGCGACAGACCGACCTCCGGGCTGACCAGCACGACCCGCGCGGCGCAGGCGCGGACCGCCTCGGCCAGTGCGGTCACCGTCGCCACGTCGTCGTTGGGCTGGTTCGCCGGGTCGAGCAGGGTGGCCACCCAGCCGCCCAGGTCGTCGACGAGCAGCGTCTCGTCCGGTTTCGCCTCGGCCAGCACGGCAGCCAGCCGCCCCGGATCGGCGCCGGTCTCCTCGGTCGTCCAGGACTGCGGCCGGCGGCGCTGGTGCGCCTCGATCCGGCCGCGCCATTCCGGGTCGTCCTCGCCACCGGCGGCGGTGGCGACGTACCGCACGGAGGGCGCGCCGGCCACCAGGGCCTCGGCGAACGCGGACTTGCCGGACCGGATCCCGCCGAGCACCAGGACCGAACTCCACCCGTCAGCAGACATGCCCCGTACCTTAGATCCGCGCCCGGCGATCATGCGGCCCGACCCGGCCGGTACGCGCGCGGTTGTCGGCGTGGGTCGATCGGTTCGCGCGCGCCCGGGCGAGCGTCCGCGCGTGAACACCGTAGGGTGGGACGCAAGCACAGTCGGACACCGAGGAGGGCGACCGCATGCCGTGGAGTTGGCGGTACGAGGGCGTCGACGGGCAGCCAGTGGCCGGCCCGGCCGAGACGTTCAGCAGCCAGGCCGATGCCGAGTCGTGGATCGGCCAGGCGTGGCGTGAGCTGGCCGCCGCCGGGGTCACCCAGGTCACCCTGGTCGAGGACGACCGGGTCGACTACAAGATGAGTCTGCTGCCGGCCGAGTGAGCAGCTTCCAGCTCAGCCGCGGCACCCCGCGCAGCGCCTTCCTGCCGAGCCCGGTCTTCGTCGGCATCCTGGCGCTCGTCGCGGTCAGCGGGTGGATGACGTGGACCGGCTACGGCAACGTCCGGGTCGACGTCTTCCTGCTGGTCATCTCCGGCTGGGTGCTGTCGCTGTGCCTGCACGAGTACGCCCACGCGCTGGTCGCGTACTTCTCCGGCGACCGCGGTGTGGCCGACCGCGGCTACCTGCGTCTCAACCCGCTGAAGTACACGCACCCGGTGCTGTCGATCGTCCTGCCGCTGGTCGCCGTCGTGCTGGGCGGCATCGGCCTGCCCGGCGGCGCGGTCTGGGTGGACCACGCGCACGTCCGCAGCAAGCTCAAGGAGTCGCTGATCAGCGCGGCCGGCCCGGCCACCAACGTGCTGTTCGCCGTGCTGCTGGCCGTACCGTTCGCGTTCGGGGCCGGCGACGACGTCGGCTTCTACCGGGACGACTCCGGCCAGATCAGCGTCGCCGGGGCCCACGGCGCGTTCTGGCTGGCCCTCGGCGCATTGGCGTTCCTGCAGGTCACGGCCAGCGTGCTCAACCTGCTGCCGGTGCCGGGGCTGGACGGCGGCAACATCGTCCAGCCCTGGCTCAGCCCGCCGTACCAGCGCGCGTACAACCTGTTCGCGCCGTACGGCTTCATCCTGCTGTTCGTCCTGCTCTGGCAGTCGAAGATCAACGTGCTGTTCTTCGACCTCGTGGGATGGATCGCCGGGATTCTGGGCGTCCCCGACATCGGCCAGGGCGGCCTGTTCTACATGCGCTTCTGGTCGGACCTGTGAGCGTCAGGGCCGGCGCGCCGGGCTGACCGTCTTGGCGGGATCCCGCTCGGCGATGCCGCCGATGACCTCGTCGATCGCCTTGACCAGGTCCGCGTCGAGCCGCACCCCGGAGGCCTTGGCGTTGTCGTGGACCTGCTCCGGACGCGAGGCGCCGACGATCGCGGCCGAGACGTTCGGGTTCTGCAGCACCCAGGCGACGGCGAGCTGCGCCATCGAGAGCCCGGCCTGCTCGGCGAGCGGCTTGAGCCGCTGCACCGCACCGAGCACCTCGTCGGTCATCAGCCGCTGGATGAACTGCGCACCCGACTTCTCGTCGGTGGCCCGCGAACCGGCCGGCGGCTGCTTGCCCGGCTCGTACTTGCCGGTCAGCACGCCCTGGGCGATCGGTGAGAAGACCACCTGACCCAGGCCCAGCTCCTCGCACGTCGGCACGACCTCGGACTCGATGACCCGCCACAGCATCGAGTACTGCGGCTGGTTGGACACGAGCTGGATCTTCAGCTCCCGGGCGAGCTCCCACCCGGCCCGGATCTCCGCCGCCGTCCACTCGGACACCCCGATGTAGAGCGCCTTGCCGGAGTGCACGATGTCGGCGAACGCCTGCATCGTCTCCTCGAGCGGCGTCGAGTAGTCGTAGCGGTGCGCCTGGTAGAGGTCGACGTAGTCCAGCTGCAGCCGGCGCAGCGAACCGTTGATCGACTCCATGATGTGCTTGCGGGACAGGCTCCGGTCGTTGGGACCCGGACCGGTCGGCCAGAAGACCTTCGTGAAGATCTCCAGCCCCTCCCGCCGCTGCCCCTTGAGCGCGCGGCCGAGGACCTCCTCGGCGCGGGTTCCCGCGTAGACGTCTGCGGTGTCGAAGGTGGTGATCCCCACGTCGAGCGCGGCCTTGACGCATGCGTCGGCGGCCTCCTCCTCGACCTGGGAACCGTGGGTGATCCAGTTGCCGTACGCGATCTCACTGATCATGAGGCCGGAACGGCCGAGGTGACGGAACTCCATACCCTCACAGTACGGGCCGGGTGTCCGAGGACAGCCGGTCGATGTCCCGCACCACGTCCGCGGGCTTCGGGTGGGCCAGGTCGACGAGCGGTTCGCCCTGGCGGTCCAGCGCACCCCAGCGGCCCTGCTCGTCCCGGACCACGTACGCCGCCGGGTGGATGAGCAGCTCGGCGTGCACCGGCGGCACGAGCAGCCGCCCCGTACGGTCGACGACCCCGAACCGCCCGCCCGCGTCGACGACGGCGAGCCCCTCCTCGGTGAACCCGTCGACCGCCCCGCCGCCGGTCAGCACGGTGGCGAACCCCCGGTACTTCAGCTGCACCACGATCCGCCCGTGCCGGTCCAGGGCCCCCCAGCCGTTACGCCGCACCGCGGCCACACCCCGCCGGAACGGCCGCACCTCCTCGAACCCACCCGGCACGATCACCCGGTTGTGCCAGTCCACGGCGAACCACCCGCCGGCCGGCTCCCGTGACACCCACGCCAGCCCGTCCTCGAACGGCAGTGCCTGCAGGTAGGCGGACGAGTCGTCGAGCAGCTGCGTCCCCGACTCGTCGATCAGCTCCCACGCGGCGGCCTGCGGGCGGCGTACCCAGGCGGCGCCCTCCCGGAACGGCTGGGCCTCGGCGTAGACCTCGGGGATGACCACGTCGCCGTTGCTGTCGGCGTACCCGAAAAGGCCCGTGTCATGGTCCTGAGCCGGCTGCGGCGGACGGCTCTGCTGCAGAATCTCCTCCCGCGTCCGCGGATAGGGACCCCACCCGGTCTCCTGAACCCGCGCCATCACGGCATCGAGCGCCGCCTCCGTGCGCGCGACCAGATCGGGATCCTCGACCCGCCGCAACTCCAGCGCCAGCTCGAAATGGTTGCAGGCCTCGAGATACCGCCCCTGCTCGTAGCACGACCTCCCGGCATGGACGTGCATCTCGGCCCGCAACCGCCCGGGCAGCTCGACGGAGTTCGCCTCCTCGTACAGCCGGTCGGCCTCGGCGTAGTCACCCCGCCACTGCTGCACGTGCGCCAGCCGCGCCTGCACGACGGCGATCAGCCGCAGCTCCCCGGTCGCCTCGGCATGCCGCAGCGCCTCCCGCCCGTCGGCCACGGCCCGGCCGTACTCACCGAGCACCCGGCTCACCACGGCCCGCAGGCTCAGCAGCCGGGCCCGGACGGCGTCCCGCTCGGCGTACTCCAGCTTGTCGGTCAGCCGGTCCCGCACAGCCCGCAGCGGCTCCAGCTCCCCGGCGGTCTCCCGCAGGGTGACCGGATCGACCTTCCACGGGTACGCCGAAAGCACGTGTTCCGGATCGGCGAGGCGGCGTTCGGGCTCGAGCTCCGGCTCCGGCGGAGGAGCGACGGAGACGGTGGGCAGCTGCATGCTGGGAGCCCGGACCGCTTTTTCGGTACGCACGGAAGCAGCGTCCTGAACCGGCTGCTCAAGCGCTGGGAGCGTGGTGAGGGTCGTCGCCGCCTCGTCGGCAGTAACTGCTCCGGTCGGCGTCGGGTCTTCCTCGGCCGGCGTCTGGCTTTGCTCGGCCGGTATCGGGTCTTGCTCGGCCGGCGTCGGGTCTTCCTCGGCCGGCGTCTGGCTTTGCTCGGCCGGTGTCGGGCCTTCCTCAGCCGGTGTCGGGTCTTTCTTGGCCGGCGTCTGGTCGGTGGTCTCGTGTGGCGGCTCGGCCTCCGGTGAGGGCGCGGTGCGTGGCTCGACGACCCCGGTCTCCATGGAGGGCGAGAACCAGTCGGTCCGCACCGGGGCGGCGCCGCTCACCGGGGCGTCCGCGCCGGCCGGTGGGCTGACCGGAACCTCCGCTGCCGGCGAGACGGGAACCGGGTCCGGCTCCGGGGTGACGGCGCCCAGGCCGCTCATCGACAGCAGCCAGCCGAGGCCGCGGCCCTCCTCAGTGCCCTGCTGCGTGGCGACCTCGCTGCTTTCGGCGGTTTCTCCTTTTTCGGTCTCCTCGACGACTTCGACGTCCAGAGGCTGCTCGACGGCGGTCGGCTCGGCGTCCGTGCCGAGCTGCTCGTCGACCTCCCCCTCCACGACGTCGACGCTTGCCTCCACAGGCTGCACACTGATCGGCGCGCCGACGATCACGTCCGCGACGATCGGCGCGCTGTCAGCAGGTTCGGCGTCAACGGGCTCCGGGCCGCCTGCGTCAGCGCGGTCTCCGGGATCGAGTGCCTCTCCTACTGCGGCCACACTGTCGGTTGCTGCGGCCTTGGCCTGGTCCACATCCGCGGTGACGACCGGGTTCTGCGCCTCGGGAGGGAGGTCGTCCGCCACCTCGGGAAGCGCGGGTGGAGGACCGTTGACGACGGCGACCTCGGCCGGCTCCGGAACGATGCCGGCCGCCGGCTCGAGCGCGGGAAGGGCGGAAGGCTGGTCGGCAGCCGGCTCGACGGCCTCCACGTCGTCGCGGATGACGCGGGCGCCAACCGGGGGCGCAGCCGGCTCACTGCCGACCACGTCCGACGACATCTTCGCGTCATGGACGGACGCTGCCGGCTTAGCTTCGACTTCCGCGTCCGGCGCACGTTCAGGCGTGCCGGAATCCGCTTGCGCCGTAGCCCCGCTGGGCGCGTCGGCCTCCTGAGTGACTTCCGGGTCGGCGGGTTCCTCCTCGACTGTCCACGACGTGCGCGCATCGGGTTCCTCAGAGGAAGCCTGGTCGCTCCCGGCGGCTTCGTCGTGCGGGGTCGCGGCGGGGACGGACTCGTTCCGCGGCGGTGCAGCGAGGGCGGCCTCGTCCTGTGGCGATGTAGCCGGGAAGGCCTCAGCGGAGACGCGTTCGTCGTTCGGGGAGCTACCTGGGACGGGCTCGTCGCGCGAGGGTCCAACGGGGACGCGTTCGTCGTGTACCGGCGCAACGGCGACAGGCTCGTCATGCGGAGGCGCGGAAGGAACCGGCGCCTCGACAGCCGGAGGCAGCGATACGGGTGCCGCGAACGCAGCGACCGCGGGCGACGAGGTCTCCTCCGGCGGGATCGCGGGTGTCACCGGCGCCGTTGGTGACACGGCCGGCCGCGGCTCGTAGGGATAGGTGGGCGGAGCCGCGCGGTAGAGCGCCGGCTGAGCGGACGTCGGCCGGACAACGGGTGGCACGGGCTGGACCGACATGGGACGCACAACCGGCGCAGGAGGCTGCTGCGCGGCAAGCGGCGGCGTCGGCGACACCGACTGCGACGGCACGATCCGCTCGGGCGGGGCGGGCCGCGACGACACGACAGGCTCCGATGCTGCCGGGGGAGTGGAGGTCGGCTGAGCCCAAGGCTGCGCCACCTGGGGAGCCGGGGTCGGCTGTGCCCATGACGGCGGAGTCGGTGTCGGCTGGGCCCACGACGGCGAAGCAGCGGCGGCGGGATGGGGCCGAGCCCACGACGGCGACGCAGGCTCCGGCTGAGCCGACGATGGCGCGGTGGACGGAGCCGGTGTCGGCGGGGCCCACGGCGACGCGTGCGATGCCGCAGCTGGCGACGGGTGCCCGGGGGCCGCGTAGGGCGGCGGAGGCAGCGGCTGGGTGGTCTCCGGACGCTGTCCGGCCGCCTGGGAAGGTTCAGGTTGCCGAACGGGATGAGAAGTGCGTCGCCCGTCCGGCACGGCCTGCAGCGGCGCCGGGAAGCGGGGATCCGTCGGCGGCTCGGCGCTGTGGCTTCCGCGGGCGGGTGCGGCGCGGCGCTCGTCCGGGGGCGAGGCCGGAAATGCCGGCTGGTGCGGGCCTGCGGGGTGACGCGGCTCCGGTTGGACCGAGAAGGGCGCGGCCTGCCGGTTCTCCGCCTGCGGTGAGAACGGCGAGTACCGGCCCTCCGGTCCCTGCGGAATGGACGGCAGGTCCGAGTGGGAAGGCCGCCCGGCCCGCGGAGGCTGCGCAGTATCCGGAGACCGCTCGAAGTGCGCAGCTTGGCCGGGGCGCGGCGACTGTCCGGCGTGCGGGGGTTGGCCGGGGCGCGGCGACTGTCCGGCGTGCGGAGGCGGGCCGGGGCGCGGTGACTGTCCGGCGTGCGGAGGCTGCCCGGCCCGCGGAGGCTGACCTGCACCCAGCGGCTGCTCGGCCCGGCGAGGCTGACCCGGCTGCACATGCTGGTCGGGGCCCGAGGACTGTCCCGAAGGGGCACCCTGACCGGGACGCGCGGGCTGGCCGGAGTGCGGAACCCGCCCCGGGTAGGGCTGGGCCGGATACGCCGCCCCGCGCTGAGACGCGGCCGGCTGCCCCGGATACGGCGGTGAGGGCGGACCCCCCGCGGGGCGCGGCGCGCCGAAGGGCGCTCCCGACCGCGGCGACTCCGGCTGCGAGCCTCGGGTTTCCGGCGGTGTCACCGGCCGGGAGTCCATCGGCGGCGCCCAGGCGGAGTCCGCCGGCATCGGCCGAGGCGTCCGGTAGGGCCCGTCGGGGGCGTCCGGTCGCTGGTCCTGCCAGGAATGATCCCGCCGCTCACTTCCCGGGAGACGGTCCGGCAACGGCACCGGCCGGTTCCATGACGGACCGGGCGTGTCCGACGGCCCGGTCCAGGAGGGAGGCCGCTGCGGCGGACGACTCACGGTGGCCCGGCCCGCGCCCGGGGAGACGGGTCGAGACGGTGTCGAGGAGCGGCCGGAAGCAGGCGACATCGGACGGCCCGACCCGGGCGCCCCGGACACCGGATGACCAGACCCGGACCCGGGATCGAACCCGGACCCGGGACGACCGGACCCGGGATCGAACCCGGACCCGGGACGACCGGACCCGGGCCCGGGCTGACCAGGTCCGAACCCGGGCTGACCAGGTCCGAACCCGGGCTGACCAGGTCCGAACCCGGGATGACCGGGACCGGACACGGAATGAGCAGGCCCGGGCGGCCCCGACACCGGATGACCGTGGGCAGGTGGCCCGGACACCGGATAGCCGGGCGCCGGCGGCCCGGAGACCGGATGACCGGGCGCGGGCGGTGCCGAGATCGGGTTACCAGGTCCGGGCGGGCCGGAAGCCTGGGCGATCGTCTTGAAGTCCGCGTCCCAGGAGGCCGCCGCTTCGGCTGCCGCGGCCGCGTCGTACACCGGGTGGTGGACCGCTCGGCGGCGGCCCGGGTCGCCCGGGTAGCGCTGGCCCGGCTGGGGTTCCCATTCCCAGGTGATCTCGTACACCCATGCCGGTTCGTCGTCCCAGCCGCCCGCGCCGAGGTGCGAGCTCCAGCCGTTCATCGGGCGCCCGGGAGGGGGCCGGATGCAGGGCTACGGTGCGTCACGACGGCTTTCCACCTTGTTCGGAAATTGCTCGTGGCAGGGCGGTACACCGGGGACTGTCGCCCGGCTCCACTGCGGGGTTGTGAGTGGAGATTAACGGCGGGGGTGGGCTCGACGCCAGGGTGCCTGTGATCTCTCCCCGCCGTCCGTTCCGGGACTTCGTCACTACGTTCGGTGCGCTTTCCTCGTCGGGTTTCCGGAGGCACGTGACCTACCGGCAGGCGACCTTAGCCGGATCGTCGGTGGAGATCGTCCGCGGGTTCCGTCGCTAGCGGTGTTCCATCACCAGCACGGCCCAGGTGCCGGGTTCGAGCGCCTCGTAGTGGTGCGGGACGTCTCCCGGGAACGCCACGTAGTCGCCGGGGCCGAGCTCGACGCGTTCGCCGGCCGGTCCTGCGCTGAGCCGTCCGGCGGCGACGACCACGTGCTCGACGCTGCCCGGGATGTGTGCCTCGGCCTCGCGGGGCTGTCCGGGTTCGAGCTCCATGACGTACAGGTCGCGCCGGGCGTGGGTGGAACCGGCGGCGAGCAGGCTGGCCGCGAAGTCGGCTTGGTCGGCCCGCAGCCGGGGTTTGTCGCCGGCCCTGATCACCCGTACGGACGGAGTCGGCGGCTCGACGAGTCGGCTGAACGGCACGCCGAGTGCGACGCCGAGCGACCAGAGCGTCTCGATGCTGGGGTTGCCGGTGCCGTTCTCGAGCTGGGACAGCGTGGACTTGGCCAGGCCGGCGCGCCGGGCGAGCTCGGCGAGGGAGATGCCGGCGCGCTCTCGTTCGCGGCGCAGGGCCGCGGCGATGGTGGCCAGGGGCGAGGCCGGCTGCGACATGTTCGCTCCGTCGGTCGATCCGTTCGGTTTGACGAACGAGGCGCTCGTCGTTCATTATTTTGAACCATGCGTACGCCACGCCGAACACCGGATCGCGCCCTGCTGCGGGACGCGGCCGCGATCGCCGCGGCGATGGTGGCGGTGGGTGCGTCCTTCGGTGCCATCGCGATCGCGTACGGGCTGCCGACCTGGGTCCCGTTCGTCATGTCGACGGTGGTGTTCGCGGGTGGGGCACAGTTCCTCGCCGTGGGGTTGATCGCGGCCGGCAACCCGCTGGCGGCGGTCTTCGCGGGACTGCTGCTCAACGCCCGGCACCTGCCGTTCGGGCTGGCGGTCGCCGCGACGGTCGGTGACCGGTGGCGGGACCGGCTGATCGGCAGCCATCTGATGACCGACGAGGTGGTGGCGTTCACCCTGCGCGAGCGCGACCCGGCCCGCCGCCGGCGCACCTACTGGCTGATCGGGGTCACGCTCTTCACCTCGTGGAACGCGGGGACGGCGCTGGGCGTCCTGCTCGGCGGGGCGACCGGTGACCCGGCGGCTCTGGGGCTCGACGCCGCCTTCCCGGCGGGGCTGATCGCCCTGATCCTGCCGTCCCTGCGCGACCGGGCGACGCGCACGGTGGCCCTCACCGGCGCGGCCCTGGCGGTGCTGGTGACGCCGGTGCTACCGGCAGGCCTGCCAGTGCTCTGCGCGCTGCTGGGTCTGTTCGCGCTGTTCGTGCCGCGCCGGCGTCGCGAGGAGCCGAGGAAGCTGGAGGAGGTCCCGTGCTGATCGCGTCGATCGTGGTGCTGGCCGTCGGTACGTACACGATGCGGCTGAGCGGTGTCCTGCTGCGCGACCGGCTCGAGCTCTCGGACCGCTTACAGCGCCTGCTTCCCATGGCCGCGACCACGCTGCTGGCGGCACTGGCGGCCACCGCCGCGCTGATGGAGGGCGCTGCCTTCGCGGGAGCGGCACGCCCGGCCGGGGTGGCCGTGGGCGCCCTGCTGGCCTGGCGCAAGGCCCCGTTCGTGGTGGTGGTGCTGGCCGCGGCGCTGACCGCCGCCCTCCTGCGCCTCGCCGGCGTGCCGTGAGCGGATCAGACCTTCTCGCCCAGCGCGACCTGGGGCTTCGGTACGCGCATGCGGCGGAAGGTGAGGGCACGCATCATGCCGTACAGGTAGAGCGAGCCCATCCGCTGCGTCGTCTTCGGGAAGCGCTCGGACACGAGCTTCTTGATCCGGCGCGAGATCAGGATGCTGTCGAGGACCACGGCGAACGCCAGGATCGCCCACAGCAGGTTGGCGGCGAGTCGCACCTGCATGGGCATCCCGCCCGTCGAGCCGATGAAGACGATGATGGCGCCGACGAAGAACCAGGTGCCGGCCGTGCGGCGGGAGTCCACGATGTTGCGGACGAGCGCGCGCTCGGGGCCGCGGTCGCGGGCCAGCAGGTAGCGCTCGTCGCCCGCCCGCATGCCGGCCGAGGCCTCGGCGCGTTCGGCCCGCTGCCGTTCGCGCATCTGCTTCATCGCCTCCCGGCGGTTCGCAGGGGCCTGCGCCGTGTCGTGCCGCCGCTGGACGCGCTGCCGTTTCGGGGTCTGGAGGCCGAGCTCCTTCTTCGACGGCGTGTAGCTCTTGGGCTTGGCCGTGGTCGGCTCGGACTCGGGCGTCACCTGCTCGACGGCATCGGCGACGAGATCAGCGGACTTGCGGCGAAACAGCGAGGGCACCCCAGCAGCGTAGCCAAGTGCGCAGCCAAAGCTGAAACCGCGTAGCCGAAGTGCCGCATAAGCGGACCGCGCCGCCGGTCGGGGTCGATCGGCGGCGCGGGTCGTGCGGTCGGCGAGGCTCAGAGGCGTTCGACGTGGGCGCCCAGGGCGGCCAGCTTGCTTTCGAAGTCCTCGTAGCCGCGGTTGATGAGGTCCACGCCGTACACCCGGGAGGTGCCCTCGGCGGCCAGGGCCGCGATGAGGTGGCTGAAGCCCGCCCGCAGGTCCGGGATGACCAGGTCGGCCGCGTGCAGCTTGCTGGGGCCGGCGATCACCGCGGAGTGCTTGAAGTTGCGGCGGCCGAAGCGGCACGGGGTGCCGCCGAGGCAGTCGCGGTAGACCTGGATGGTCGCCCCCATCGAGTTGAGGGCCTCGGTGTAGCCGAGGCGCTGCTCGTACACCGTCTCGTGCATGATCGACAGGCCCCGGGCCTGGGTCAGCGCGACGACGAGGGGCTGCTGCCAGTCGGTCATGAAGCCGGGGTGGACGTCCGTCTCCAGGGCCACGGCCTGCAGCTCGCCGCCCGGGTGCCAGAACTTGATGCCGCCCTCGACGCCGGTGACGCCGGGGCGGGACACCCGGGCGTCGGTGACCTCGAACTGACCGCCGATGGAGCGGAAGACGTTGAGGAACGTCATCATGTCGGCCTGCTGGGCGCCCAGCACCTCGATCTCGCCGCGGGTGGCGAGCGCGGCGGCGGCCCAGCTGGCGGCCTCGATGCGGTCCGGGATCGGCTTGTGGCTGTAGCCGTGCAGCTTCGGTACGCCCAGGATCTCGATGACCCGGTCGGTGTGCACCGTGATGATCGCGCCCATCTTCTGCAGCACGCAGATGAGGTCGATGATCTCCGGCTCGATGGCGGCGTTGCGCAGCTCGGTGACGCCCTCGGCGCGTACGGCGGTGAGCAGCACCTGCTCGGTCGCGCCGACGCTCGGGTACGGCAGCTCGAGCTTGGTGCCGTGCAGACCGTTGGGGGCCGTCAGGTGCATGCCCTCGGGGGTCTTGTCGACGACCGCGCCGAACTGCCGCAGCGCCTGGATGTGGAAGTCGATCGGGCGCGGGCCGATGTGGCAGCCGCCCAGATCGGGGATGAACGCGTGACCGAGGCGGTGCAGCAGGGGACCGCAGAACAGGATCGGGATCCGGGACGAGCCGGCGTGCACGTTGATCTCGTCGCTGCTGGCGCTCTCCACGTTCGTGGGGTCCATCACCAGCTCGCCGTCGTCGGCGCCGTCGGACACCTTGACGCCGTGCAGGCCGAGCAGGCCGCGGACGACCTCCACGTCGCGGATGCGCGGCACGTCGAAGAGACGGCTGGGTGACTCGCCCAGCAGGGCGGCCACCATGGCCTTGGAAACCAGGTTCTTGGCGCCACGGACCCGGATCTGCCCGTGCAGCGGCGCACCGCCGTGTACGGCCAGGACGTCGTCGGTCAACGCAACCTCCAGAGGCGGGCGTCCGGTGCACGCCCGAAGCGAGTGAGGGGAGCTGCAACGGGAGGGGGACCCGCGGCAGCCGCCGGGGAAGCATAGCCCTGCGTGACCATTCCAGAAATCATCACAACGCCCAGGCGGCACGAATTGCTGATGATTAAGGCAACAAAAAGGTACGGCAGAGCTGAGGGCTCAGCGGTAGTCACCCAGAGTGATGAAATTAGGGGAGGGCCAGCATCTGGTCGAGGGCGATGCGGGCGTACTTGGCGGTGTCCTCGTCGACCGTGATCTGGTTGGGCACGCGACCGGCCACGAGCTCCTCGAGCGCCCACACGAGGTGCGGGAGATCGATGCGGTTCATCGTGGAGCAGTAGCAGACGGTCCGGTCGAGGAACATGATCTGCTTGTCCGGGTGGGCCAGCGCCAGGCGGCGTACCAGGTTGAGCTCGGTGCCGACCGCCCAGGCCGAGCCGGCCGGCGCGGCCTCCAGGGCCTTGATGATGTACTCGGTGGAGCCGACCTGGTCGGCGGCCCGCACGACCTCGTGCCGGCACTCCGGGTGGACCAGGACGGTGACGCCGGGCACCCGCTCGCGGACCTCGCGGACGCTGTCGAGGGTGAAGCGCCCGTGCACCGAGCAGTGGCCGCGCCAGAGGATCATCTTGGCGTCGCGCAGCTGCTCGGGAGTGAGCCCGCCGTGCGGCTTGTGCGGGTCGTAGAGCACGCAGTCGTCGAGCGAGAAGCCCATCTCGAGCACCGCGGTGTTGCGGCCGAGGTGCTGGTCGGGCAGGAAGAACACCTTCTGGCCCTGCTCGAACGCCCAGGTCAGGGCCCGCTTGGCGTTGGACGAGGTGCAGACCACGCCGCCGTTGCGGCCGACGAAGCCCTTGATGTCGGCCGAGCTGTTCATGTACGTCACCGGGACGACGTCGTCCGCGATGCCCAGGTCGGTGAAGTGGTCCCAGGCCGTCTCGACCTGGCCCAGCACCGCCATGTCGGCCATCGAGCAACCGGCGGCGAGGTCGGGAAGCACCACCTTCTGGGCGTCGCCGGTCAGGATGTCGGCGCTCTCGGCCATGAAGTGCACGCCGCAGAACACGATGAACTCGGCGTCGGGCCGCGCGGCCGCCTCGCGGGCCAGCTTGAAGGAGTCGCCGGTGACGTCGGCGAACTGGATGACCTCGTCGCGCTGGTAGTGGTGGCCGAGCACGAAGACGCGGTCGCCGAGCGCGGCCTTGGCGGCGGTGGCCCGGGCGACCAGGTCGGGGTCGCTGGGCGCGGGCAGGTCGCCGGGGCAGTCGACGCCGCGCTCGCTGGCGGGGTCGGTGCCCTTGCCGAGCAGCAGCAGCGCGAGGGGGGTGTTCGCGGGTTCGGTCCAGGTCGACGTCACGCCAACCATGTTTCCACAACGTCGCCGCCCGTCAGCGCGGTCGATGCGGTGTTGTGGACCACTCAGCGGCGGCGGTTCTGCACCCGCGTCACCAGCTTGCGCAGCCGCGCCTGGTTCTCCGGCTTGGCGAGCTGACGCTGCCCCTCGCGGATCAACCGTTGTCCCTGGGGGCTGCGCAGGAACTTCTGCAGTCGCTGCATGAGAGTGGCCATGGTTCCAACGTTGCCAGGGGTGCCTGTGCGAAACCTGTACTTTCTCCTCGTGCGCGTACTCATCTGCCCGGACAAGTTCGCCGGAACGCTCACCGCCTCCGAGGTGGCGGCCGCGGTCGCCGAAGGGTGGCACGAGGCCGCCAAGGACGACGAGTGCGTGCTGCGCCCGCTGTCCGACGGCGGCCCCGGCTTCGTCGAGGTCCTGGGCGCGGCGCTGGACGGCCGGCGCATCCCCGTGGCCACCGTCGATCCGCTGGGCCGCCCGGCCCGGGGCGAGGTCCTCCTCGTGGGCACCACGGCCTACGTCGAGAGCGCCCAGGCCTGCGGCCTGCACCTGCTGACGAAGCAGGAGCGCAACCCCAACACCGCCACCTCGTACGGGCTGGGCCTGCTGCTCGCCGCCGCGGTGGAGGCGGGCGCGGCCGAGGTCGTCGTGGGCCTCGGTGGCTCCGCCGTCAACGACGCCGGTGCCGGAATGCTGGCCGCGCTGGGCGCCGGGCCCGTCGACGAGAGCGGGTACGCGCTGCCGTACGGGGGAGCGGTCCTGGGCGCCGCGGCCCGCCTCGAAGGTCCCCCGCAGCTGCGCCAGGTACGCCTGGTCGCCGCCACCGACGTCGACAACCCGCTGCTCGGCCTCCACGGCGCCAGCAACGTGTTCGGCCCGCAGAAGGGCGCGACCAGGGAGGACGTGCTGCGGCTGGACGCCGCCCTGGAGCACTTCACCGGCGTGCTGGAGCGGGCGTTCGGCCTCGAGGGCATCGCCGCGATGCCCGGCGCCGGTGCGGCCGGGGGGATCGGCGCCGCCCTGCTCGCGCTCGGCGGCCGGGTGGTGTCCGGTATCGGCCTGGTCACCGGCCTCACCGGTCTCGAGGAACAGCTCGACCGGGCGGACCTGGTGATCACGGGGGAGGGCTCCTTCGACCACCAGTCGCTGCGGGGCAAGGTGGTGGCCGGGATCGCGAACGGCGCCCGCGACCGGGGCCTGCCCTGCGTGGTCATCGCCGGGCGCAACGAGACCGGCTACCGCGAGGCCGCCAACGCGGGCGTGACCGAGACATACGCCCTGGTCCAGCACTTCGGCTCGGAGGAACGCGCGCTCGCCGAGCCGGCCCGGGGGCTGCGGGAGGTCGCGAGCCGCCTCGCCGGCCAGTGGAGCAGGTGAGGGCGGTGTCGGACATCTCGCCGCACCGAATTGGGAATATGCCCTGGGAGAGCTAGCGTTGGCCGGTACGGCACATCACCGGACCGGCAGGGAGAACCGCACGTGTCTACTGAAGCGCACACCGAGTCGACCGAGGCCGCCCAGGCCGCGCCGACCGGCGTCATTTTGACCGATGTCGCGGCGACCAAGGTCAAGGCCCTGATCGAGCAGGAAGGCCGCGACGACCTGCGCCTGCGCATCGCCGTGCAGCCCGGCGGCTGTTCCGGCCTGCGGTACCAGCTGTTCTTCGACGAGCGCTCGCTCGACGGGGACATCGTCAGCGACTTCGGCGGCGTCGAGGTCGTCGTCGACCGGATGAGCTCGCCCTACCTGGCCGGCGCCACGATCGACTTCGCCGACCGCATCGACGCGCAGGGCTTCACGATCGACAACCCGAACGCGCAGAACTCCTGCGCCTGCGGCGACTCCTTCCACTGAGCCGCCCCGCACGGACTTCGAGGGCCGTCCACCCCTGCCCGGGGTGGGCGGCCCTCGCCCGTGACGCGGGGATGTCCCCGGTGCGGACGGCCGGTAGGCTCCGGGGGTAATCGCACCCGACCCCCGAGGGCCGACATGAAGATCGCCGTCACCGGCTCGATCGCCACCGACCATCTGATGCACTTCCCCGGCAAGTTCGCCGAGCAGCTCATCGCCGACCAGCTCCACAAGGTCTCGCTCTCGTTCCTCGTCGACGACCTCGTGGTCCGCCGCGGCGGCGTGGCGTCGAACATCGCGTACGGCATGGGCAAGCTGGGCCTGCGGCCGATCCTGGTCGGGGCGGTCGGCGTCGACTTCGCCGACTACCGCTCGTGGCTCGAGCGGCACGGGGTCGACTGCGACTCGGTGCACGTCAGCGAGGTCGCGCACACCGCCCGCTTCGTGTGCACCACCGACGACGACCTGAACCAGATCGCGTCGTTCTACGCCGGGGCGATGTCCGAGGCCCGCAACATCGAGCTGGCCCCGGTGGCCGCCCGGGCCGGCGGTCTCGACCTGGTGCTGGTCAGCGCCAACGACCCGGCCGCGATGCTGCGCCACTCCCAGGAGTGCCGCGCCCGCGGCTTCGCCTTCGCCGCCGACCCGTCGCAGCAGCTCGCTCGCATGGACGGCAGCGACGTGATGGCGCTGATCGAGGGCGCGGAATACCTGCTGACCAACGACTACGAGCGCTCGCTGCTGGAGACCAAGGCCGGCCTGAGCGCCGACCAGGTCCTCGAGCACGTCAAGATCCGGGTCACCACGCTGGGCAAGGACGGTGTGGAGATCACGGGGCGCGGCATCGAGCGCATCCACGTACCGGTCGCGCGCGGCGTGGTGCCGGACGACCCGACCGGCGTCGGCGACGGCTTCCGGGCCGGCTTCTTCTCCGCCATCAGCTGGGGGATCGGCCTCGAGCGTGCCGCGCAGGTGGGCTCCCTCGTCGCCGCCCTGGTCCTGGAGACGGTCGGCCCGCAGGAGTACGACGTCCGGACCGACGAGTTCCTCAAGCGCCTCGCCGACTCGTACGGTGACGAGGCCGCCGCCGAGATCCAGCCGTACCTTCCCGCCTGACGATGGTCCTCGCCGTCTTCGCCGGGCTGCCAGGCGTGGGCAAGAGCACGCTCGCGCACAGAGTGGGGGCGGCGCTGCCCGCCGCCGTGCTCGCCGTCGACACCGTCGACTTCACCCTGCAGGCCTACGACGTCACCGAGCCCCGTCCCGGCTACGCCGCGTACGGGGTGGTGGCGGCGCTCGCCGAGACGCAGCTCACCATGGGCCACAGTGTGATCATCGACGCGGTCAACCCGGTGAAGGCGGCAAGGCAGCTGTGGATCGAGCTCGCCGAGCGCCTCGGCGTCCCGCTGCGGGTCGTCGAGGTGGTCTGCGGCGACGACGCCGAGCACCGCCGCCGGGTCGAGGCCCGGTTCGCGGCCCGCGCCCACGACGGCATCCCCGACTGGGTGCGGGTCCTCGAGCGGCAGGGCGAGTACGAGCCCTACCTGGGTCCCCGCCTGGTCGTCGACACGCACCTGGCACAGGACCCGGTCGGGCCGGTCGTCGACTACCTCAGCTGAGCCGGCGCACGTCGTAGGCGTCCGGGGCCGGGCTGCCGACGTACTCCTGGCCCTTCATCCGGCACCAGGCCGGGATGTCGTTGGCCGCCGCCGGATCGTCGGCCAGGACCCGCACCACCTCGCCGACCGGCACGGTCGGCATCCGCTTCGCCAGGTCGATGACCGGCAGCGGGCAGCGCCGGCCGCGGGAGTCCACCTCGATCACATCCCCGCCTCCTTCCGGATCTCCTCGACCACCCCGGGCAGCACCGCCAGGAACCGGTCGATGTCGGCCTCGGTGGTGCCCCGGTGCAGGGAGACCCGCACATTGCCGTGGCTGAGCACCCCCATCGCCTCGAGCACGTGACTGGGCCGCAGCGTCGACGCCGTGCAGGAGCTGCCGGACGACACCGCGAAGCCGTGCCGGTCCAGGGCGTGCAGCAGCGCCTCGCCGTCGGCGTACAGGCAGGAGAACGTCACGAGATGCGGCAGTCGGTTCACCGGGTCGCCGACGATCTCGACGTCGGGCACGGTCGCCGCGACGGTCGCCCGGATGCGGTCGACCAGGGCGGACAGGCGTACGGCCTCGGTCTGCGCCTCGGCCAGCACGGCCCGCAGGCTCGCCGCGGCCGCGACCACCGCGGGCAGGTTCAGCGCGCCCTGGGGGCGCGGTCTGTGAAGATCATCACCAGGGTACGGGGACAGCCAGCGCGTGCCCTTACGAACCACCAGCAGCCCCACCCCGGGCGGCCCGCCCCACTTGCGCGCGCTGGCGGTGAGCAGGGACCAACCCGGCGGCACCGGCGCGTGCCCGACCGACTGGGCGGCGTCCACGTGCAGCGGCACCCCGGCCTCCGCGCAGGCCTCCGCGGCTGCGGCGACCGGTTGGACCGTGCCGACCTCGTGACTGGCGCTGATCAAGCTCGCCAGGGCCACGCCCGGACGGGACACCGCGTCCCGCCAGGCGTCCACGTCGAGGCGGCCCAGACGATCCACACCGACCTCCGCCGACGTGCCGTGCCGGGCCGCCGCGTGCAGCACCGAGGAGTGCTCGATCGCCGAGTGGACGAACGTCTGACCAGCTCGGACACGTCCGGCGAGGCCACCCAGGACGGCGGCGTGCACCGCGGCCGTACCCGAGGAGACGAAGGTCAGCTCGTCCGGGCGTACCCCCAGGGACTGCGCCGCGGCGGCCGTCGCCGCCTCCCTCAGCTGCTGGGCCCGCCGGCCCGCGGCGTAGAGCCGGTCCGGATCGGCCCAACCGTCGTCCAGGGCGGCGACCAGCGCCTGCCGGGCCACCGGGTGCATCGGTGCCGTTCCGGCCGCGTCCAGGTAGGCGGGCGCACCAGCTTGTTCCGCCGTGTATTCCACCTCCGGAACGGTATCGTCCACAGAATCGGGGGTATGCACGCCCAAGTGAAGATCCGACCCCCGGTAACCGGACACCCGGGCCAGGTCGAGTAGTGTGCGACCGTCGGTGACACCTTGCCGCCGGTGTCCGGATTCACTGCACCGGGCGGTGCTCTAGGGAGGCAGGAGCAGGTGGTCTCAAGGAGTTCGGTCGCACGACCCCGCGTCGTTCGGCTCGCCGGGCTCGGTGTCGGCGGTGCCATGCTGCTGGCCCTGCTGTCCGGCTGTTCCGCCAACGCGATCGGCGACAAGCTGGGCGGCTTCGGCTGGCCCCGCCACGGCATCACGCTGCAGGCCCACAAGATGTACGACATGTGGATCGCGTCCACCATCGCGGCCCTGGTCGTCGGGTTCTTCGTGTGGGGCCTGATCTTCTGGTGCGTGATCCGCTACCGCAAGCGCGGCGACAACCTGCCCGTGCAGACGCGGTTCAACATGCCGATGGAGGTCCTCTACACGGTCACTCCCGTGCTGATCGTGGCGGTGCTCTTCTACTACACCGCGATCGTGCAGACCGATGTGGACAAGCTCTCGGCCAAGCCGGACCAGACCGTCGAGGTCGTCGCGTTCAAGTGGAACTGGCAGTTCAACTACCGTGACGCGCCCGGCGAGGACGCGAAGACGGTGGCCTCCACGCTGGGCTCCAGCGACGTCATCCCGCTGCTCGTGCTGCCCACCGGCCGCAAGATCCGCTTCGAGGAGACCAGCCGCGACGTCATCCACTCGTTCTGGGTGCCCGAGATGCTGTTCAAGCGGGACGTCTTCCCCGGCAGTGTGCGCAACACCTTCGAGGTCACGCTCGACCGCGAAGGCCGGTACGTCGGCCGCTGCGCCGAGCTCTGCGGCACGTATCACGCCTTCATGCAGTTCGAGCTCGTGGTGGTCTCGCCGGAGCGGTTCGACCAGTTCCTCAAGGCCAAGCAGGGCGGCGCCAGCACCCAGGACGCGATGGGCGCGATCGGCTACACCGGCGACGAGCGTTTCGCCGTGACGACGCGCCCGTTCGACACGCGCCGCCAGGGCCACTCGTGGAACCAGTCCGGCGACACCCGCAGCGCACAGAAGTAGGGGAACCGAGTTGAGGACCGAATACAAGATCTTCGCGGGCGTCTCCGCCTTCCTCTTCGGCGCCGCGATCGTCTACGGCTTCTACACCCGGGGCACCGGCGTCCACACCGAGTGGGTCGGCACGGTGGCGCTCATCCTGTCCGGCCTGCTGTGCGCGATGTGCGGTGGCTTCTTCTGGTTCGTCGCCCGGCGCATCGACCTGCGCCCGGAGGACCGCGAGGACGGCGAGATCGCCGAGGGCGCCGGCGAGATCGGCTTCTTCAGCCCCGGCAGCTACTGGCCCTTCGGCCTGGCGCTGGCCGCGGCGTTCGCCGCCATGGGCCTGGTGTTCTGGCAGCTGTGGATGATCGGTGGCGGCCTGGTGATGGTGATCTTCGCCGCGTGCGGGCTGCTGTTCGAGTACTACTCGGGTAGCCGGCACCCCGCCGAGCACTGACCCGGCGACTGTCGTCGAAAGGCCCGCACCATCGGTGCGGGCCTTTTCCATGGGCTGAGGGCCCCGCTCCGGGGCGAAGACTGCCGACGCCGGACCCGTGGGACGGTGTGGCGTTCAGCGCCCTGAACGAGTCCTCAGGGGGTTGCCGGCGCTCAGGCGGCGCGGCGCTGCAGCGGGGCGACGCGGTCGCCGCTAGGGCGCAACCAGACCCGGATCTCCAGTGGGGCCAGGATCTCCGCGGCGCCGCAGCGGGTGCAGACCAGCTCGGGGCAGTCCTTGTCGTGCCCGTCGCCGCACGGCGGGACCTCGAACGGCATCTCCGCGTCGCAGATGATGCAGCGCAGCTCTCGTTCCTCCACGGGTGGCTCCTCTTCGTCGGAAGGTGGAATTACCCGAATGTCATTCAAACGTTGTCACGGGTTGGCCGGACAGCGGTGGACGCGCCCCGGCGTGTTGGGACAAAAGCCGGTCACACTTGCGGCGCGGCTTGATGCGGCTCGGGCGCGCTTAGCGGGGCCGCTCGCTCTGCTTATGCCGTCTCGGCGGCTTTGGCGGCCTTCGCGGCTTCGACCCAGCGGCCCAGCAGGGCGGTGGCCGCGCCCGAGTCGACGGTCTCCGCGGCCCGGGCGATGCCGGCCCGCATGGCGTCCGCGAAGTCGCCCGGGAACCTGGCGTGAGCCGCGAACGCCGCCGCCGCGTTGACCAGCACCGCATCGCGGATCGGCCCGCTCTCCCCGGCGAACGTCCGCAGCGCCGCATCGGCGTTGAAAGCCGCGTCGCCGCCACGCAGGTCGCCGGGGTTGCTGCGCGGGATGCCGAAGTCGACGGCGTCCACCACCGACTCGGTGACCGTGCCGTCCTTGACCATCCACACCCGGGTCGGCGCGGCCGTGGTGAACTCGTCCAGGCCGTCCTCGCCGCGCATGACCAGCGCCGAGTCGCCGCGGCGGGCGAAGACCTCGGCCATCACCGGGGCCATGCGCGGGTCGAAGCAGCCGACCGCGGCGGTGCGGGGGCGGGCCGGGTTGGTGAGCGGGCCCAGCACGTTGAAGAACGTGGGGTGGCCCAGCTCACGCCGGGTCACCGCGGCGTGGCGCATGCCGGGGTGGAAGCGGGCGGCGAAGCAGAAGCCGATGCCGGCCTCGGCCACCGTGCGGGCCACGCCCGCCGGGCCCAGATCGAGCGGGATGCCGAAGTGCTCGAGCAGGTCGGCGGTGCCGCAGGCCGAGGAGGCCGCGCGGTTGCCGTGCTTGACCACCTTGACGCCGGCGGCGGCCACGATGATCGCCGCCATCGTGGAGATGTTCACCGTGTGGGCCCGGTCGCCGCCGGTGCCCACCACGTCGACCGCGTCGGCGCGTACCTCGTCCGGGAGGTCCACGACGGTGGCGTTGGCGAGCATCGCCTCGACCAGGCCGGAGAGCTCGGCCGGGGTCTCGCCCTTGGCCCGCAGCGCCACGGCGAAGCCCGCCACCTGGACCGGCGTGGCGTTGCCCGCCATGATCTCGCCCATCGCCCAGGCGGTGTCCTGCGCCGGCAGCTCCTCGCCCCGCAGCAGGGCGCTCAGCAGATCGGGCCAGGTAGGTGCGCCCATGGGGGCCTCCGGGGGGCGAGGGGGTACGTGCGGGGAAGGTGAGCCGTCAGCCCAGCGTGCCGAGGGTGCCCAGCGGAACCGCGCCGTTGCGGCGGGCCCGGAGCATGCCGGCGATGGTCTGGCCCGTGGTCACCGGGTCGAGCGGGTAGACGAGCGTCTGGTCGACCTGGGCGAACGCCGCCAGCCAGCGGTCGGCCGCGCGGGCGATCACCACGCAGGTGGGCGGGGGGTCCGCGTACTCGTCCTTGGTCTGGCGGGCGATGCCGAGGCCGCCGGCGGGGGAGGCCTCGCCGTCGAGGACCATCAGGTCGATCTCGTAGTCGTCGAGCAGGCGCCGGCACTCCTCCCAGGTGGAGGCGTCGACGAACTCGACCGACAGGTCGGCCGCGGGGCGTACGCCGATCGCCAGCCGGATCTTGTCCCGGACCTTGATGTCGTCGCTGTACAGCAGGACCGTGTACTTGTCCGGCTCGCGCTTGGTGACGTCGCTCATGATTACGCCTTTAGTCCGGTCATGGGTGGTGGGTGGGGCGGTCGGATGGGCCTTTGATCCGGTCATGGGTGGTGGGTGGGGCGGTCGGATGGGCCGGGTTCCCACGCTCGTAGGTGCTTGCTGATCGTACCCAACCGGTCATTCGCCGTCGGGCCGTGGGCGTACCGTCGGGATCTCGGTTGTGATCTTGGTCGCGGCCGGCCGGGCCGCGGCGCGTTCCTCGGCCTCCGCCCGGTCCAGGGCGCGGTCGATCCGCTTGGCCTCGCGCTCCGACTGCTTGATCCACTGCAGCACCAGGATGCCGAGCATCGTGACGCTGACGATCTCGCCGCCGGCCCACAGGATGCCCCCGGCCGTGACCTGGTCGTCGAAGGGGTCCATCCAGCTGAGGTGCAGGTTCGGGTACCAGTCGCCGCCGAGCAGGGTCTTGCTCTGCATGATCGTCAGGCCCAGGACCGTGTGGAACGGCACGGACAGCACCATGAGCAGGGCGCGTGCCGGGTACGGCCACCGGTTGGGCAGCGGGTCGAGCCCCAGCAGCGGCCAGAAGAACAGGCATCCGGTCACGATGAAGTGGGCGTGGACGAGCTCGTGCAGCCAGGCGTGCTCGAGCGTCGACCGGTACACGCCGGTGAAGTAGAGGACGAACGGGTTCGCGATGAACAGCCCGAACGCCACCAGCGGAAACGTCACCACGCCCACCACCCGGCTGTGCAGGACGGCGAGCAGGGTCTTGCGGTGGTGCACCGGCAGGGTGCGCAGGGCCAGCGTGACCGGCGCGCCCAGGGCCAGGAAGATCGGTCCCACCATGGACAGCACCATGTGTTGCACCATGTGCACGCTGATCAGCGTCGTGTCGTACGCCTCGATCCCGGTGACCGTGACGGCTGCGATCGATCCGAGGCCGCCCGCCAGGAAGGCCACCGTGCGCCCCGCGGGCCAGTGGTCGCCGCGCTGCTTCAGCCGGTGCACGCCGTACAGGTAGGCGGCCGCGGCGATGAGCAGGAACAGGGCGATCAGGCTGGTCAGCCGGATGTCGGTGAAGATCCGGGCGACGCTGAACGGCGGCGGGACAGTATCCCCCGCCGCGGCGGCGAAGAGGGGCGTTTCGGCGAGCTGCACCATTCGAGGCTAGGCCCATCCCGGGGGCCGGGCCGTCACCGGGCGCCGACACATGCCGGATTAGGCCCCCCGCGACATGTTCAGGTGATCGCGGGGCAATAATGAGCCCGTGACAGCGGCAGCCATCGACAAGAGCCGGATCCACTCGCTGACCCGACCCAACATGGTCAGCGTCGGGACCATCGTGTGGCTCTCCAGCGAACTCATGTTCTTCGCGGCGTTGTTCGCGATGTACTTCGCGATCCGCGCGGCGGACTACAGCATGTGGGAAGAGCACACCGAGGTCCTGAACATCCCGTACGCGACGACGTTCACGGTGATCCTCGTGCTGTCCTCGGTCACCTGCCAGCTCGGCGTGTTCGCGGCGGAGAAGGGTGACGTGTTCGCGCTGCGGCGCTGGTTCACCATCACCTTCGTCATGGGCCTGATCTTCGTGCTCGGCCAGGCGAACGAGTACCGCAACCTGGTCGCCGAGGGCGTCAAGATCAACGGCGACGGCTACGGGTCGATGTTCTACCTGACGACCGGGTTCCACGGCCTGCACGTCACGGGCGGTCTCATCGCCTTCATCGTCTACATGATCCGCACCACCATGGGCCGGTTCACGCCGGCGCAGGCGACCTCGGCGATCGTCGTGTCGTACTACTGGCACTTCGTCGACATCGTCTGGATCGCGCTGTTCGCCATGATCTATTGGCTGCAGTAAGTACGCCGCCGTCCGTGAGTTTCAAGGTCAAGACCCAGAGGGACACAGCCCATGACTTCTGACACCCCCGCCGGACGGCGTCTCCGGGTGTTCAACCGGCGGCGGTCCGCGCCCAGCCGGGCGCGGCGGCGCCTCGGCGCGGCGGTCCGCATGCTCGCCGCGCTCGCGCTCGCCGGCGGCGTCTACACCGCCTTCGCCCCGGGCGCGTCCGCCGAGGACACCCGCCAGCTGTCCACCGCCGCCCAGGAGGGCAAGGCGCTCTTCGACAACAGCTGCATCACCTGCCACGGCCGCAACGCCGAGGGTGTCGAGGGCCGCGGTCCGAGCCTCATCGGCGTCGGCTCCGCCTCGGTGGAGTTCCAGGTCGGTACCGGCCGCATGCCGATGACCCGGCAGGAGGCGCAGGCCGAGCAGAAGCCGCCGCAGTTCGACGAGGCGCAGACCAAGCAGCTGGGCCAGTACATCCAGGAGCTCGGGGGCGGTCCCCAGATCCCCAGCGGCGAGCTGACGGACGACCTGAAGCAGAACCCCGACGCGCTGGCCAAGGGCGGTCAGCTCTTCCGGAAGAACTGCACCTCCTGCCACCAGTACACGGGTGCCGGCGGTGCGCTCTCGTCCGGCAAGTACGCGCCGGCCCTGCACGACGCCACCGAGCAGGAGATCTACGCGGCGATGCTGACCGGCCCGCAGAACATGCCGGTCTTCGGGGACAACGAGATCACCCCGGACGAGAAGCGCGAGATCATCACGTACGTCAAGTACCAGCTCCAGGACGAGAAGGACCCGGGCGGCCTGTTCAACCTCGGCGGATACGGCCCGGTCACCGAGGGCCTGGCCATCTTCCTGGTGGGCATCACGGTCCTGGTGTTCACGGCGCTGTGGATTGCGGGGAAGTCATGACCGTTACGAAGCACGGGGCGCACGGGTCCGGCACCGAGCCGGTCGACGTCAACGACCCCCGGCTGTCCCGCTTCGACATCGTGCGCGAGGGCGCCCGGCGCGACGACATCGAGATCGTCACGTACGAGTCGCAGTTCGAGGGAACGAACTCCAAGGCGGAGAAGCGCATCGTGCGCAACATCGCCCTGCTGTTCATCATCTCCGGGCTGGCCGCCGCGGCGTTCGTCGTCTTCTACATCGTGTGGCCGTTCGAGTTCGAGCTCGGCATCGGGCGCAGCGACTACTACACCCCGATCCTGGGCATCACGCTCGGCATCTCGCTGTTCGCGCTCGGCCTGGCGATCCTGGCCTGGGCCAAGAAGCTGCTGCCGCACGAGGTCTCGATCCAGGACCGGCACAACAGCCCGTCCAGCGACGACGACCGGCTGATCGCCGGGCAGACCCTGGCGTACGTCGCCGACGAGCTGGGCGTGCAGCGCCGGCCGCTGCTCAAGGGTGCGATCGCGCTCGGCATGGCACCGCTGGGTGTCGCCGCGGCGGCGCCGCTCATCGGCGGGCTGATCGAGAACCCGCACAAGGACCCGCAGCCGATGATGTTCCACACCGGCTTCGACCCGGTGCCGAACAACGGCAAGCCGGTGCGGCTCACCCGCGAGGACGGTTCCCCGATCCGGCCCTCCGACGTCAGCGTCGGCGGTCAGATCACGGTGTTCCCCGGGGTTCCGGGCGGCGCCACCAACCAGTACGCGGACTCGCCGACCCTGCTCATCCACCTGCGCGCGGACGACGCGGCCAAGGCCCGCCTGGCCATCGAGTCCGACCCGGTGAACAAGGGCGTGATGTACGGCAACTACGTCGCGTACTCGAAGATCTGCACCCACGCCGGCTGCCCCGCCAGCCTGTACGAGCAGCAGACCAACCGCCTGCTCTGCCCGTGCCACCAGTCGCAGTTCCTGATCATCGACAACGCCCGTCCGATCTTCGGTCCGGCCAGCCGCCGCCTGCCCGCCCTGCCTCTCGAGGTGGACGCGGAGGGCTACTTCGTGGCAGCGTCTGACTACCGGGAGACCATCGGACCCGACTTCTGGGAGCGGCCATGAAGCGCCGAAAGCTGGACCTAGCGCAGGTCCCCGCTGCCGTCGGCAAGGGAGTTGACGACCGTTTCCAGGCCGCCACCCCGCTGCGGGGCCTGCTGAACAAGGTCTTCCCCGACCACTGGTCGTTCCTGCTGGGCGAGATCGCGCTGTTCTCGTTCATCGTGCTGCTGCTCAGCGGGGTGTTCCTGACCCTCTTCTTCGACCCGTCGATGAAGGAGGTCGCCTACGACGGCCCGTACGCCGCACTGCGCGGCGTCGAGATGTCGGCGGCGTACGAGTCCTCGCTGCGCCTGTCGTTCGAGGTCCGCGGCGGCCTCTTCATGCGGCAGATGCACCACTGGGCGGCGCTGCTGTTCATGGCGTCGATCGTCGTGCACATGGCGCGCATCTTCTTCACCGGCGCATTCCGCAAGCCGCGTGAGGCCAACTGGGCGATCGGCGTCGCGCTGTTCCTGCTCGGCTTCCTCGCCGGCTTCACCGGCTACTCGCTCCCCGACGACGGCCTCTCCGGCACGGGCCTGCGCATCGCTTCGGCGATCATGCTGTCCATCCCGGTCGTCGGCTCCTGGCTCTCGTCCTCGGTCTTCGGCGGTGAGTTCCCCGGCGAGCTGATCATCGGCCGCTTCTACATCGCGCACGTCCTGCTCATCCCGGGCGGCCTGCTCGCGCTGATCAGCGTCCACCTGGGCCTGGTCTTCAAGCAGAAGCACACCCAGTGGCCGGGCCCCATGCGGACCAACGACAACGTCGTGGGCGAGCGGATGTTCCCGCGCTACGCGCTCAAGCAGGGCGGCTTCTTCATGGCCGTCTTCGGCGTGATCGCGCTGATGGCCGGCCTGTTCCAGATCAACCCGATCTGGCTCTTCGGGCCGTACCTCGCCTCCGAGGTCTCCGCGGCGAGCCAGCCGGACTGGTACGTCATGTTCATGGACGGCCTGGTCCGCCTCATGCCGGCCTGGCAGATCGACATCCCGATCGGCGACGGCTACGTGATCCCGCCGCTGTTCTGGCCCGCGGTCGTCGGCCTCGGTGCGCTCACGACGGTCCCGATGTTCTACCCGTTCATCGAGGCCCGGCGCCTGAAGGACACGCGGTCGCATCACCTGCTCCAGCGGCCCCGCGACGCACCCGAGCGCACCGGCGTGGGCGCGATGGCCTTCACGTTCTTCATCGTCGCCACGCTCTCCGGCGGCAACGACGTGATCGCCGACAAGTTCCACATCAGTCTCAACGCGATGACCTGGGCGGGCCGCATGGGCCTGGTGATCCTGCCGCCGCTGGCGTACTACATCTCCGTGCGCATCTGCCTGGGCCTGCAGCAGCACGACCGCGAGGTCCTCGCCCACGGTGCGGAGACCGGCATCATCAAGCGCCTGCCCGACGGCCGGTTCGTGGAGGTCCACCAGCCGCTCGGCCCGGTCGACGATCACGGCCACCCGCTGCCGCTGGACTACGCGGGCTGGGTCGTCCCGAAGAAGATGAACCGCCTCGGCGCCCTGGCGCCCGCGGTGAAGGGCTTTTTCTTCCCGGTCGAGAAGCCGGTCGAGGCGCCGGTGTCCCCGGCGGTCGGGCCGCTGACCAGCCGGGAAGACCGCGAGGAGATCACGTCCGGCCGCTGAGCCGAAGCATCGCTGAGCAAAAGAAAGGGGCCCCCTCGGGGGGCCCCTTTCTTTTGCGGATGCAGGCCTGCTCAGCCGCTGAATGACAGGGCGTGGCCGCCCGCCGCATGATCGAGGATGAGCCGGCGGACACGACGCTGGATCGGGATGGCCTGGGGCACTTCCTGTGCGCCCGCCGAGCGGCACTACAGCCGGAGGACGTCGGGCTGCGCCGGCGCACCAGTGGCCTGCGCCGGGAGGAGGCCGCGGAGCTGTGCGACATGTCCGCCGACCACCTCGCACGGCTCGAGCGCGGCAGCGGCTCCCAGCCGTCTGAGCAGATGGTCGCGGCCATCGCCCGCGGGCTGCGCCTCACCCCGGACGAACTCGACCATCTTTTCCTGCTCTCCGGGCACCGCCTGCTGGCCCGGCACCTCCGCGGCGAGCACGTCAGCCCCGGCCTCATGCGCGTGATGGACCGGCCATGCTCGCAGTGCGACGTACCGTTGGTTCACCGATCCCGAGGCCCGCGACCGCTACCTTGCCGAGGACCACGACCTGCACAGCAGGGTCAATGTGGCGCTTCTGCGGACGGCCGCCACCGCGCAGGGCCCACGCTCGCCGGCCGCAGCGATCGTCTCCGCCCTGCACCGCGCCAGCGAGGAGTTCACGGCGCTGTGGGACCGCCAGGAGGTCGGCGTGAGCTGGAGTGCCCGCCGGCCTCAGTCGGCGTCGGGGAGGCCGATCGCGAAGGCGTCCTCGAGGTCGTGCTTCGAGTACGCCCGGAACGCGATGTGCGACTCCGTGTTGAGCACGCCCGGCGTCTTCGAGATCCGCCCGGCGATCACCTCGGCGATGTCGTCGAACTTCGGGACCCGCACGATCGCGATGAGGTCCACGTTCCCGGCGACGGAGTAGACCTCGCTGACCCCGGGCAGCGCGGCCAGCGCCTCGGCGACCTCCGGGATCGAGTCGGTGGCGCAGTCGATGTGCACGATCGCGGTGTTCAAGGAAGCTCCCTCGGGTCGGCGTCGGTTCATGCTAACGATCGCCGGCGGCGGCCCGGGATCAGCTTGCGGGTGTCGGTGCCGGCACGGTCATGTCGGTGCCGGCCCGGATGACGTCGGTCAGGTTCTCGCCGGCTGCCACGCGGGCTCCCGGCCAGATCACGCAGCCGCTCACCCGGCCCTCGACCACGGCTCCGGCACCGATCACCGAACCGTCGGCGTGCCCGGTGACCGTCGCCGCCGGATCGACGAGGCTGCCGCCGGCCGCGTGCAGGTTTGCCGCGAGGTACGTGGCCGGGGTGCCCGTGTCGATGTAGACGCCCTCGTACGGGATCAGCTCCAGGTCACCCGCGGCTTCCGCCGGCCGCCACACCGTACGGACGAGGTCGGAGAACTCCGGGGCGAGGTCGCGCACGTAGCGCCACGGCAGCAGCGAGAAGCCCGCGAAGCGGCGCCCGCTGAAGCCGCCCGTGTCGCCCGGGGGGACGGGCTTGGTCAGCATGCGCACGGTGTCGCCGTTCCAGCCGTCGAGCAGGGCGGCGATGTCCTTGCCGGGCTCCCGCTGCGGGTCGGCCAGGTAGGCGTCGGCGTTGCCGACCAGCGCGCCCCGGCCGTCGATCCAGCCGCGGAGCCGGCCGACGCCGCCCGACGTGCCCAGCGGCCCGTCCGGTTCGTGCGAGACCTGGGCGCGCTCCCCGACGTGGGCGATGACCTGGTCGGCGAGATACGCGGCGTTGACCGCCACGCGGGACGGTCCGCTGAGGCCGAGCCCGGCCACCCGTGCCAGGGCCCGGTCGAGCAGCGCGACGTTCGCGACGGGACAGAGGGCCTTCGGTACGAGCGTCGTCAGCGGCCGCAGCCGTTGCCCCTCGCCCGCGGCGAGGATGAGGGCGGCGACGGAGGTGCCGCTCACGACGCCTGCCGGGTGGCGTGCGGGCCGATGCCGTAGACGCCGAGGACGAGGGACGTGTTCGGGGTCAGGGGCGGGAGGTCGTCGAGCGGGAACCAGTTCGCCTCGAGCACCTCGCCGCCGTCCACGACCAGGTCGGTGGTGGACGCGGGCACCGTACCCATGAAGATGGTGTCCACCCAGCCCTTGGGGTGGACGATGGCGTTCGGGACCGCCGGTGTGAGGTCGGACGGGTCGATGACGACACCGGACTCCTCGCGAAGCTCGCGGGCGGCGCCGACGGCCGGGGACTCGGCCTTCTTGAGCAGGCCGGCGGGCAGGCCCCAGCCGCGGCCCGGCGGCTGGCGCAGCAGCAGGAGGCGCCCGGGCTCGTCCGCCTCGGCGTCGCGCACGATGCAGACCGCACCGACCAGGTATTTCGGGACGATGAGCCGCACGATCCGCCGGCGCACCCGGTGCGGCAGCCGGTAGAACGCCTGATATGCGGCGCCGCGCAGTCGCCGAGGGATTTTCACGCCACCAGGCTAGCGGGACTGCGCCCGGGGCCGTGCCGGGGTCAGTCCGGGTGGTCGACCAGGGCGATGAGCTGCTCCACCACCTGGTCCGGCTCGAGGTTGCGCTCGGTGACCGCCACGAGCATCGTCTCGAGGTCCGGGTAGCCGAGCTCCTCCGCGAGCCGGCGCAGCGGCACCTCGCTCGCCAGTCCCCGGTCGTGCTTGCGCAGCGTCAGGCCGATGGTCGCGCGGCCGAGGCGGACCTTGTCGGCGATGCTGATGCCCGGCGCGTTCTCCTCCGCGAAGTAGCGGTTGATCTGCATCTGGGCCTGCGTCGACTTGACGAAGCCCAGCCACTCCTTGCGCGGGCCGCGCGGGGCGATGTTGGGCTCGACCTCGACGTGCCCGTCGGTCTCGGTGAAGATCTCCACCACGTCGCCGTCGCGGAGCTGGGAGCTGAGCGGTGCCAGGCGGCCGTTGATCGTCGCGGCGAGCGTCTGGTCGCCCTTGTCGGGATTCAGCTCGTACGCGAGGTCGACCGGAGTCGACCCGGCCGGCAGCTCGATGGTGCGGCCCTTGGCGAAGACGGTGATCTGGGCCTCGGCCAGGTCGCAGCGCAGCGAGTCGAGGAACTGGCCCGCATCCGTCGTGTCCTGCTCCCAGTCGAGCACCCGCTTGAGCCAGGTCAGCTGGTCGGTGCCGGGCGCCGTCTCGGAATCCGACTTCGGGTAGCGGTAGCCGGTGGCGACGCCGTACTCGGCGCAGCGGTGCATCGAGACCGTCCGGATCAGCACCTCGACCAGGCGGCCTTCCGGGCCGGTGACCGTCGTGTGCAGGGACCGGTAGAGGTTGTTCTTCGGGGAGGCGATGAAGTCCTTGAAACGGCCGGCCACCGGGCGCCAGTGGCCGTGGATCGCGCCGAGCGCCGCGTAACAGTCGGTCTCCGGGCCGTCGACCACGACGACGATGCGAGGCAGGTCGAACGGTACGGAGTGGCCGCCGGCGACCGTGTCCTTCCAGATCGAGTAGTAGTGCCGGGGCCGCGGCTTCACGTCGGCGCTGACCCGCAGGCGGCGCAGCGCCCGCTGGGCCTGCGCGGACACGGACTGCAGGTATTCGTCCCAGCCGGGCCTGTTCTTCACGTGCTCGTCGATGCGGGCGTACGACTCCGGCTCCAGGTGGTAGAGCACCACGTCGTCGAGGTCGCGCTTGAGGGCCTGGATGCCGAGCCGGTCGCAGAGGGGGACGAGCACGTCCAGCGTGGCCGTCGCGATGCGGGCGCGGGAGGCAGGGGAGCGGGCATCCAGGGTGCGCATGTTGTGCAGCCGGTCGGCCAGCTTGATCACCAGCACCCGGACGTCCTTGCCGGCCGCGACGATCATCTTGCGGATGGTCTCCGCCTCGGCGGCCTTGCCGTAGAACGCCTTGTCGAACTTGGTCACGCCGTCGACGAGGTGGGTCACCTCGGGGCCGAAGTCGCCGTGCAGCGTCTCCAGGGTGTAGCTGGTGTCCTCGACGGTGTCGTGCAGCAGCGCCGCCACCAGCGTGGTGGTGTCCATCCCCAGCTCGGCGCAGATCTGCGCGACCGCGAGCGGGTGGGTGATGTACGGGTCGCCGCTCTTGCGGAACTGGCCCCGGTGCATGTTCTCGGCGACGGCGTAGCTGCGGCGCAGGATGCCGGCGTCGGCGGACGGGTGGATCGCGCGGTGGGTCCGGGTCAGCGTGGTGACCGGGTCGTCGTCGTTGCCCTGGAAGCTGAGGAACGACTTCAGCCGCTGCGACAGCGGCGCAGGAAGGGCACGTCCAAGGGCGGCGCCGTGGCCGGCGTCGACGTCCACTCGGACACCCCCTCACCGATCGACCGCACATTACGCGCGGATCCCACCGATTTCTCGGCTTTGCAGCCGCGTGCCCTACAGCCTAAGCGAGCGAGCGTCATCCGAACGGTCAGTTACCGATGAGCGAACGTACGAGTCTCGTCTCGACGCTGCCGCTTCCGCCCTGGTGAGAAGGGTAGTGAAGCGCGCTGCGCCACGGGCTGGTGACACCCAGTCGCCAGAAGTTTCCACCAGCCGGGTGTCGGGCCGTTCGAGCCACGCCAGGATCCGCTCGGTCTCCTCGGCCGACGCGGCCGGGACGGGGCCCGGTCCGGGTAGGACCGTCTCCGCGGTCGCCCGCGCCATGTCGAGGGTCGGCCGCGGGTGCAGGCGCGGCGGTGACGTGGCGGCCGCGGCGAGCCGGCCGTGCCGCACGACGATGATCTCCCATCCGTACGCGTCGTTGCGCCGCGCCGCCACGAGCTCGCCGAGCCGGGTGAGCGCCCCCAGCTTCTGCATGCGCACGGTGGCACGCAGCAGCGCGACGAGGCGGGACCGGACGACCGCCGCCTCCTCGTAACGCTGCCGGTCCGACAGGGTCTCGATCCTCGCCATGAGGGCTTCCACCAGGGGTTCCGGGTCGCCGTGCATGGCGGTGCGGAAGGGGAGGGCGGCGCTGTGGGCGTACTCGTCGGGGGTGATGCGGTGCTCGCAGGGCGCCGGGCATCTGTCCAGCTCGGCCAGCGCGCAGGCCGGCGTCGTGGTGCGCACGGAGAGCTTGTGGGTGCACTGGCGCAGCGGCACCGCGTCGTAGACCCCGGCCGCGGCCAGCTCGGCCGTGCGCCGCGACGAGAACGGGCCCAGGTAGGCGGCGTCGTCGTCGGCCAGCTGCCGGACCACCGACAGGCGCGGATACGCCTCCGCGGTGAGCTTCAGCCACACCACCCGCTCCGGATACTTCGACCGGCGGTTGTACGGCGGGGCGTGCGAGGCGATGAGCCGCAGCTCGCGCACCTCCGCCTCCAGCGAGTGGGCGCACTCGACCGCCTCCACCCGGGTGGCCGCGGCGATCATCTCCGACATCCGGGCCCGCTTCTCGCTCGCGGTGAAGTAGCTGCGCACCCGGGTGGCGATGTCGACGGAGGTGCCGACGTAGAGCGGCCGGTCGTCGGCGGCGCGGAACACGTAGACGCCGGGGACGTGCGGCAGGTCGTCGGCGAGGTGCCGTTTGCGCCGCTGGGCCGGGGTCACCGCCTTGGCGAACTCGATCGCGTCGCCCAGCGTGTGCACCTTGAAGCTGCCGAGCCGCTCGATCAGCCCGTGCAGCACGTCGACGGTGGCCTTGGCGTCGTCGAGGGCCCGGTGGGTGGGCTGGACCCGGGCGTGGAAGAACTGGGCCAGCGTGCCGAGCTTGCGGTTGGGCACCTCGTCGCGGGTCAGCGCACGGCGGGCCAGGGCGGCGGTGTCGAGCACGCGCAGCTGCGGCCAGACATGCCCGTGCCGGGCGCACGCGGCCTTGAGGAACCCGACGTCGTAGGGCGCGTTGTGGGCGACCAGCACCGAGCCGCGCAGGAACTCCAGCAGGCTCGGGAGGACGGCCTCGATCGGCGGCGCGGGGGCCAGCATCGCCTCGGTGATGCCGGTCAGCACGGTGATGAACGGCGGCAGGCGCTCACCGGGGTTGACCAGGGTGCCGAGCACGCCCAGCTCCTCGCCGCCGCGCACCTTGACCGCACCGATCTCGGTGATGCCGCCGCCGTCCGGCGCCCCGCCGGTCGTCTCCAGGTCGAGGACCACGAACGTCGTGTCCCGCAGCGACAGGGCCGCCGGATCGACGGAGCCGTCGGCGCTCAGGAGGGTGTCCAGAGTGCCTTGGACATATGCCGGTTGTGCCACGGCGGGCAATCTAGGGCGGGGGTACGACATTCTCCGGGTCCGTACCCGAAAAGATCACTTGGCTCCACGGGCCTTTCCGCTGCCCACGGTGGGAGAATAGAAAAATGTCGGCGCCGCACGAGTTCCACGACCGCCCCTCCGAGGAGGCGGCCGTCAGCGTGCCCGGCCCCGACGACCAGGTGAGGGCCGCCGCCGTGGACGGCGGCGCCGATGCCGGCCAGGGCGGTGATGACGGCGCTGACCACGGCGAGGCCGGGACTGACGACGCCGGCGCACCGGAACCGGTGCTGCCGGAGCCGGTCCGGCAGCGGATCACCGCGCTGACCGCGGCAGCCCTCCCGGGCATGCCCGCCGACGAGATCCCCGTCGCCCTGCGTCGCGTCGCCCGCTTCGCACCGAACCGGCGTGCCCGCCTCGGCGGCGCGGCGCTCGCCGCGCAGCTCACCGCCGACCCGCTCTTCCGGCAGCGCATCGGCGGCCGGGTGGTCACCGAGACGGGTGATCTGGGTGCCGCGGTCGCCGCCGGGATGGCACCGGCCGCGGCGGATCCGGTGGAGGTCGCCGCGCTCGCGTATCTCGCCAGGCCGAGCGGCTGGCGGGAGCTGATCGAGGCCGCGGGGGAGTCGGTGCGCGCCGAGGCCGACAGCGCGGCCGTGGTCGGCCAGATCCGGGAGGCCGAGCAGCGTGCCGCCCGTGCCGAGCACGACCGGGCGGTCGCCAAGGTCGAGGCCGACAAGCTGCGCGACGAGCTGGCGCGGGTGCGTGAGGAGCTGGGCCAGCTGCGCGAGGAGGCCCGGACCACCGCGCGCGCCCTGCGCGAGTCGCAGACCGCTCACAAGCGGGCCAGCGACCTGCTGGCCACCGAGAAGGGCCGCGCGGCCAAGGTGGCCGCCGACCATGATGCCGAGGTACGCCGGTTGCGCACGCGCCTGGCGGAGGCGGAGGCGGCCGCGGCCTCGGGGAAGCAGAGCGCGAAGGACGCCCGGGCCGCCGACGACGCCCGCCTCTGGCTGCTGCTGGAGACGATCGGGCAGGCGGCCTCCGGGTTGCGCCGCGAGCTGGCTCTCGGACCCGCCGACAAGCTGCCCGCGGACTTCGTCGCCGACACGTCCGCCGAGCGGCCCGGCGCGCAGGAGCGGTCCCGGCCCCGGGCGCAGGACACCGACGACCCCGGCCGCCTCGACCAGCTCCTGGCACTGCCCCGGGCCCACCTGATCGTCGACGGGTACAACGTCACCAAGCGCGGCTTCGCCGAGATGTCGCTGGAGCAGCAGCGCAAGCGGCTGATCACGGGCCTGGGAGGCATCGCGGCGCAGACGGGCGACGAGGTCACAGTGGTCTTCGACGGCGCGGAGCGCGTGCACGGCCTGCCGCCGGCCCCGCGCGGCGTCCGCGTGCTGTTCTCGCGCAAGGGCGACACCGCCGACGAGCTCATCCGCCAGCTCGTGCGGGCCGAGCCCGCGGGCCGCCCGCTGGTGGTGATCTCGTCGGATCGCGAGGTCGCCGACGGGGTTCGCCGGCACGGGGCGTACCCGATGGGAGCGGACTCACTGCTGCGCCGGCTCGCCCGGTCCTGATTTTTGTCGTACCCCCTCCATAGCGTGACTGTCACCGATGGTGGTCGGTGCGCGACAGGCACTTCCCCCGGATCGCGGCCGCACCACCGTCGGGCACGAGGAGGAAGTGATGATCATCGACTGCGGCCGCTGCCCCGGTAGGGGACGCGGATGCGAGGGATGCCTGATCAAGGCCATGGCGGAGACGCCGGACGGGATCAGCGACCTGACCCCGGGCGAGCTGCGCGCGATCGAGGTGTTCGAGGCGGCCGGCTTCGACGTGGAGCTGCTGGAGACGCCCGAGCCGCCGGTCGTCGTGCCCCTGGTCCGCCGCCGGGGTCACGTGGCGTGATCATGGGAGTGGCGGCCCGCCGGCCTGCGGCGGGCCGGACCTAGGATGGGCGCTCACCACCCAGCAGGACGGAGGAACCGGCGCTTGACACCTCGGCTGTGGGCCGCCTGCACGCTGGCCGTGCTTCTGGTCGCCCTGGTGGTCTACGCCGCCGTCACGATCCCCTGGCAGCGCCCGCCCGCGCCGCGCGCCGACCAGCTCGCCGCCCTGGGGCAGTTCCCCGCCGACCAGGTGGCGCGGGCCCGCGAGTTCCACTCCGCGCTGCGGCCGGGGGCGTATGGCGGGTTGCTCGTCGGCCTGGCCGGTGCGTTGGTGCTGGGGTTCACGCCGCTGGGCTCGCGCCTGGTGGGGTGGGCGGGGCGCCCGTTCGGCGACCATTGGATCGCGCAGGCGGTGCTCGGCGGGCTGCTGGTCGTCCTCGCCGCCGAGGTGCTCACCCTGCCGTTCGCCGCGTGGCGGCACACCGTCGTCGTCCGGTACGGCATCTCGACCCAGACCTGGGGTGCCTGGGCGGTCGACGTCGCCAAGTCGTTCGCCGTGGGGGCGGTGATCGGGGCGCTGGCGCTGCTCGGATTCTTCGCCGTCACGCGCCTGGCACCGCGGTGGTGGTGGGCCTTCGGTGCCGTGGGGGCGGCCGTGCTGGTCGTGCTCCTGTCGTTCGTGCTGCCCGTGGTGGTCGAGCCGATCTTCAACAAGTTCACCCCGATGGCCGCCGGCCCGCTGCGGACGGAGCTCATGGACCTGGCCGCGCGCGACGGCGTACCCGTGAAGGACGTCCTGGTCGCCGACGCCTCCCGCCGGACCAGGGCGGTCAACGCCTACGTCTCGGGTTTCGGGCCGACCCGGCGGATCGTCGTCTACGACACGATGCTCGACGAGGCCACGCCGGACGAGGTGGTGTCCGTGGCGGCGCACGAACTGGGCCACGCCAAGCGCAACGACGTCCTCACCGGAACGATCATCGGTGCGCTCGGGGCGGCCGCGTCCGTGATCGCGCTGTATCTGCTCGGCTCCCTGGGCTGGCTGCTGCGCTGGGCCGGTGCCGACGCGATGGGGGAGCCGAAGGCGATCGCCCTGCTCATCGCCCTGGTCACCCTGGCCGGTCTGGTGGGCGGGCCGGTGCAGGCGCTCGTCTCACGCCGCGTCGAGGCCCGGGCCGACGCCCACGCCCTCGAGCTCACCGGCGACCCTGCCACGTTCGAGGCGATGCAGCGCCGCCTCGGCACCGTCAACCTGTCCGATCCCGACCCGCCGGCCTGGGAGTACGTCATGTCCGCCTCGCATCCGTCCACCGTCGAGCGCATGGCCGCGGCCCGCGCGTGGGCGAGGGGCGAGCGGTGAGGCACTGATGGGACGCACGCTGCTCGTCACCAACGACTTCCCGCCGCGGCCCGGCGGGATCCAGCAGTTCGTGCACAATCTCGCCGTGCGTCAGCCGGCGGACTCCGTCGTGGTCTACGCCTCGACGTGGCGGGACGCCGGCAAGTTCGACGCCGAGCAGCCGTTCGAGGTCGTGCGGGAGCGGGCCGGCGTGCTGCTGCCCACGCCCGCCGTGGCGCGACGGGCCGCGGAGCTCGCACGGGCGTACGAGTGCGACAGCGTCTGGTTCGGAGCCGCCGCCCCGCTGGGGTTGCTGGCCGACGGGCTGCGCCGGCGCACCGGGATCGACCGGGCCGTCGCACTGACCCACGGGCACGAGATCGGGTGGGCCGCCCTGCCCGGCGCCCGGCAGCTGCTGCGGCGGATCGCCCGCGGCAACGACGTGGTGACCTTCCTGACGGAGTTCCAGCGGGTACGCCTCGACCGGGCGCTGCCCGGCCTCACGACGCTGGAGCGGCTGACCCCCGGCGTGGACGTGGACGCGTACCACCCGGACGTGGACGGGTCCGCGGTGCGGGCGAAGCACGGGCTCGGTGACCGGCCGGTGGTGGTGTGCGTGTCGCGGCTCGTCGCGCGCAAGGGCCAGGACATGCTCATCCGGGCGCTGCCCGCCGTCCGGCGGCGGGTTCCGGGGGCAGCGTTGCTGATCGTGGGCGGTGGGCCGTACAGGGACAAGCTGCAGGCGCTGGCCCGGTCGGAAGGGGTGGAGGCCGATGTGGTCTTCACCGGCTCGGTGCCGTGGGAGGAGCTGCCCGCGCACTACGCGGCCGGCGACGTGTATGCGATGCCGTGCCGCACCCGTGGCGCCGGACTCGACGTCGAAGGGCTCGGCATCGTCTACCTCGAGGCGTCGGCCACCGGGCTGCCGGTGCTCGCCGGCGACTCGGGAGGCGCGCCGGACGCGGTCCGCGACGGGGAGACCGGATACGTGGTGGGTGGCCGGGATGTGCCGGCGATCGCGGACCGGCTGGCCGGGCTGCTGTCCGATCCGGAGGCCGCGCGGCGGATGGGCGCAGCCGGCCGGTCCTGGGTGGAGCGGGAGTGGCGCTGGGAGACCAAGGCCGCCCGGCTGACCGAGCTCCTGCATGAGTGAGCAGTCACTCGCGGTATATGCATAGACACCTTCCGTGTCGCGGGGGTAGGAACGGCTGAGAGCCCACGGGACGGGAGCCGTTGATGGACGACGCCACCCCAGAGACCCCGCCCGCTGAAGAGGAGCTCGGCGAGACGGGTGAGCTGGCCCTCCCGTACTGGCTCACCAGCACCGAGGAGGCCGCCAACACCAGCTTCCTGCGGATGTTCCAGCGACTTCCGGGGCTCCTGGGCGCCGCCTGGTCGCTCGCGTGGCGCGCCAGCCCCGGCACCACCACCGCGCTCGTCGTCCTGCAGCTGCTCGGCGGGCTCGCCAGCGCCGCCGGGCTGATCAGCGTCGTCGGGGTGTTCGACGGGCTGCTGCGCGAAGGGCCGACGCCGGAACGGGTGCGGGCCGCCGTGCCGTCGCTGATCCTGCTGGTGTCCGCCGTGGCCGTGCGGGGCGCGCTCACCTCGGCCGCCGCCGCGGCCAACGGCCGCCTGTCGCCCAAGGTCTTCGAGGCCGCCGAGATGCAGTTGCTCGAGCTGACGACCAGCGTGGAGCTGTCCACCTTCGACGATCCCGGGTGGCGCGACGCCATGGAACGCGCCCGGGACCGGGGCATCGACGCCGCCCAGATGCTCGTCGACCGCGCGATCGAGCTGGGCACCAACTTCATCGGGCTGGTCGCCGCGGCCGGGGTGCTCGCCGTGCTGCATCCGGTGCTGCTGCCCCTGCTCGTGCTCGCCGTCGTGCCGATCGCGTGGGCCGCCGTGCGCTCCGCCCGCCTCGGCTACCGGCAGGTGCTGCGCTTCATCGCCGTCTGGCGGCGCCAGCGGATGCTCGCCCAGCTGCTCGCGGCGCGCGAACCCGCCGCCGAGCTGCGGGCGTTCACGGTACGGGGATACCTGCTGGCCGAAATCAAACGCCTGCTGTCGGCCGCCACCCTCGAGGAGATCAGGCTCGCCGAGCGTCAGGTCCGCACCACCCTGGTCGGCAACACGCTCAGCGGCATCGCGACCGGGTTCACCTACGCGGTGCTGCTCTGGCTTTTGTGGACCGGCCGGATGGAGCTGGCGGCCGGGGGCGCTGCCGCGTACGCGATCAGCATGGGAATCTCCAAGCTGACCGAGCTCGCCTACAGCGCCAACCGGGTGTTCGAGCAGGGCCTCTACTTCGCCGACTTCCAGGGCTTCTGTGACCTGTCCCGCGCCCGCGACGAGGGCGCGACGGGACGTGCCGCGCCCGCCGGGTTCACCGAGCTGCGCCTGGAGGACATCACCTTCAGCTATCCGGACGCGGACCGCCCGGCCGTCCGCGACGTCAGCATGACCCTGCGCCGCGGCGAGATCATCGCGCTGGTCGGCGAGAACGGCTCGGGCAAGTCCACCCTGGCCGGCCTGCTCGCCGGCCTCTACCGGCCGCAGTCGGGACGGATCCGCTGGGACGGCCGGGACGTCAGCACCTTCGACCCCGAGTCGGTGCGCCGGCGGGTCGCGGTGGTCATGCAGGAACCCACCCGATGGCCGCTCTCCGCGCGGGTCAACATCACCATCGGACGGTACGAGCGCAGCCCGCACCTGCCCGAGGTGCAGGAGGCGGCCCGGGCCGGCGACGCGCACGACTTCGTGATGGAGCTGCCCCGCGAGTACGAGACGCTGCTGTCCCGCCACTTCACCGACGGCGCGGATCTGTCCGGCGGCCAGTGGCAGCGGCTGGCCGTGAGCCGGGCCTTCTACCGGGACGCGCCCCTGCTGATCTGCGACGAGCCGACGGCCAACCTCGACGCCCGCGCCGAGCACGACGTGTACCTGCGGCTCCGGGAGCTCGCGGCCGGCCGTACGGTCGTCCTGATCACCCACCGGATGGCCAGCGTCCGGGAGGCGGACCGGATCTACGTGCTGGACCACGGCGCGGTGGTGGAGGAGGGGGACCACCGCAGCCTGATGGCGGAGGACGGGATCTACGCCCAGCTGTTCACGCTGCAGGCGAGCGCGTACCAGTCGGCGTCGTAGCTCACATCGCGACGCCGGGGAGCGCGTGCGAGAGTGGGCTCATGGACACCGCCGGGCTGATCACCGCGGGTGCGGTCGTCGCGCTGGGTGTCGTCATCGGGTGGTGGCGCAGCCGGACCGACGGCCGGTTCCGCGCGGCCGCCGAGCCGGAGGTTGCCATGACTTCGCCCGAGCGCATCGATCCCACGCTGCTGACCGCGCTCGGTGTGGGGCCGGCGAAGGCCACGTTGCTGCAGTTCTCCTCGGCGTTCTGCGCACCCTGCCGGGCGGTGCGGCGGATCAGCGGCGAGGTCGCCGGGATGCTGCCGGGCGTGCAGCACGTGGAGGTCGACGCCGAGAGCCACCTCGACGCCGTGCGGGCCCTGGGGATCTGGAAGACGCCGACGCTGCTCGTGCTCGACGCGGACGGGCGCGTGGCGAAGCGGGCCACGGGCGTGCCGGGCAAGCCACAGCTCATCGCCGTGCTGGGCGAGCTGCTGCCGGCCCGCTGACCAGGGAATCTGCACCTCGCCGCCGGTGATGCACAACACCGTCGCGAGACGGCCACGGCGTGCGAGAGTCCAAGCATGCAGCTCGACCCCCGCGGCCCGCGCTTCGCCGCGGCACTGACCAGCGTCGTCCTCGTCGCCGTCCTGGCGACCGGATGGGGCTGGCTCGCGTTCGCGCAGGCGGTCGTCTTCGCGATCACCGCCGCGGACCCGCGCCGCGGCCCGTATGCGCTGGTCTACCGGGCTCTGATCGCCCCACGCCTCGGGCCCCCGGCCGAGCGGGAGGACGCCGCACCGGTGCGCTTCGCCCAGCTGGTGGGCTTCGCCTTCCTGGCCGTGGCGGCGGCCGGCTACCTCAGCGGGGCGACCACCATCGGCGTGGTGTTCGCGGCCTTCGGCCTGCTCGCCGCCTTCCTCAACGCGGCCTTCGGGCTCTGTCTGGGCTGCGAGGCCTATCTGGCGGTCCGCCGCCTGAAGACGCCGTAAGAAATTCTGGTTCCCGAGACGCCGAAATCGCCGGGATGACGCCGAACGCCCGCCGCTCCAGCGGAGCGACGGGCGCGGCGGCTTCGATCAGAACTTCGGTGCGTCGGGCGCCTCGAGCAGGCCCAGCCGCAACGCCGTCATCAGCGCCTGCGCCCGGTTCGCCGCACCGAGCTTCTCGTACAGCTTCGAGATGTGGGTCTTCGCCGTGGACTCCGACACGAAGAGCTGCTTCGCGATCCCGGCGACGCTCATCCCATCCGCGAGCAGGCGCAACACCTGCCCCTCGCGGGGCGACAGCTGCGGGCCCGACGGCGCGAGGCGACGCTTCATCGCCTCGGCCAGGTCGGCCGCCGTGAACGCGCTGGGCGCGGACGCCGCGTGCCGGGCCGCCGCCACCACCTCGTCCGCCGGGGCGGTCTTGGGCACGAACGCGCTCGCCCCCGCCTCCAGGGCGCCGAAGAGCTGGTCGTCGCCCGCGTACATGGTGAGGACCACGATGCCCATGTTGGCGTTGTTCTTGCGCAGCGCGCGAGTGGCCTCGAGGCCGCTGCCGTCGGGCAGGCGCAGGTCCATGATGACCACGTCGGGCTGGAGCGCGCCGGCCTGGCGGACGGCCTCGGCGGCCGTGGCGGCCTCGCCGACCACCTCGAACTGCCGGTCCCGCTCGAACGCGTGCCGCAGCCCCTTACGGATCAGGTCGTGATCGTCGACGAGGAGCACCTTGGTGCGGGTCGTCGGCATCGGACTGGTCGACATGCTCGGGTTACTCCCCTTCTGGTGCGGAAACGCTATCCCGCACGCTATCGCGCCGAGCGGAGGTTCCGAGCACTACCGCAACGGTTGTCCCGCTGGGGTGTCGCGGTCTGATCTCCAGCCGGCCTCGGATACGTTCCGCCCTCTCGGCCATGATCGCAAGGCCGTAGCGCCCGTCCGGGCGGTCGTCGGCGAAGCCCTTGCCGTCGTCGGAGACCTCGATCTCCGCGTACGGCGGGTCGACCGTGCAGGTGACCCACAGGTTGGACGCGCCGGCGTGTTTACGGGCGTTGGTGATCGCCTCCTGGGCGATGCGCAGCAGCTCCGCCTCGGTCGCGGCGGGCAGGCGGGCGGTGGACTCGTCGAACGTGAAGTGCACCCGCAGGCCCGCGGAGGTGCCCAGGGTGCGGGCGTACTCGGCGATCGCCGCCGCCAGGCCGCCGTTGCGGTCCACCTCGGAGCGCAGCTCGAACAGGCTCAGCCGCAGCTCGGTGATGACCCGCGTGACCTCGCCGCGCAGCGTGCGCAGCTCCTCGGCCGTCTCGTCGGCGCCTTCCGGCAGGGTCGCCTGCGCGTTGTCGATGCCGTACCCGACCATCACGAGCTCCTGGGCGACACCGTCGTGGATCTCGCGGGCGAGGCGCTGACGCTCCTCATTGGTCGCCAGCGAGCGCACCTCGTCGAAGAGCAGGGCGGCCTCCAGCCGCAGCGCCGCCGGGCCGGTCACCTCGGTCACCCTGGCGATCACCGCCGACGGGTACGCGCTGGGCACGTCCGCCTCGAGGATCACCAGCCCGATCGTACGGACACCGGCGACCAGCGGCACGACGAGCGACGACGCCTCCCCGCCCTGATGCGAACGGGCCTGCGAGCGAGACGCGGTCTGCGGCTGCTGGGTGGCCCAGGCATCCGCGATCGCCGAGTCGGCGTCGAGCGTGACCTCCCAGTCGACCCGGTCGGCCCCCGTCTGGGCGAGCACCACGAGGCGCCCCCCGCCGCTGGCCGACAGCACCGCCGCCCGGTGCCCGGGGGCGACCACCCGGAGCTCCTCGAGCAGGTGCTCGGAGATGCCGCCCGGGTCGAGGGTGGCGCCGGGCAGGGACCGGGCGACGCTGCGCAGCTGGGTGAGCAGCCGGGTGGCCTCCGCGTACGGCTGGGGCTTGTTCTCGGCCGGAGCCATCAGCTGCCGCATGGTGTCGGCGGCGAAGGTGACGATCGCGCCCAGCACGAGCCACTGCCCGCCGGCGGCAAGATAGCCCGGCTGGGTGATGATCGACTCGCCGTCCTGGACGATCACCCCGCCGATCACCATCGCCACCGCCGCGACCCCCAGCAGGGCTGCCCCCTCGGTCGGCCGCCGGCGCAACGCCGCGGTCAGCAGCGGTACGGCCAGATACGGCAGCACCGCCTCCGCGCCGAACCCGGCGTCGACGGTCCCCGAGATGTTCGCGGCCGCGGCGACGGATCCGGCGGCCAGCCCGGTCACGGCCACCTCGGCGCACCGCCCCAGCGGCGCGGCGATCCGATGGGTCGGGGCGAACAACGCCGGTAGGGCCGCGACCAGCAGCAACGCGATCCAGCGCAGCTCCCCGGCGTCCTGCGTGGCGATCAGAGTGAGCGCCGCGACGAGCGCGAGCATGACGAGACGGGCGGCCACCGCGAGCGGGTGGACGCGCACGGGAGCGCTGGCTGAGGCGGGCACGTGACGGATCGTAGCCGGACGCCCGCGGATCGGCCCATCGCCCTTTGCGCCCGCAGACCCGGCCGACGCGGCCGTCCCGCGATGTGTGCGGGTTGTGCCGGGCTGTCGTCCGGCGGTGTGCGGAAGGCCGGTGCGGCGGCGTGCGGGACCGTTGTCCACAGATGCGGCCGGGGGTCGTCCGGATCGGGCCCCGCACGGGGTAGCCTGCCTGCCATGGCGGACACCTCGACGCAGTCGATCCAGGTCCAGGCGCCCCTCGACCAGGTCGCCGCGGTGATCTGCGACTTCCCCCGCTATCCCGAGTGGGCGGACGCGATGAAACGCGTGGAGGTCCTCGAGGAGTATGAGGACGGCTACGCGGCCCAGGTCCGATTCGTGCTCGACGCCGGGCCGCTCGCGGACGACTACACGCTGGAATACGCGTATGCCGACGACCTGTCGCGCATCGAGTGGCATCTCGTGGCACCGTCGAAGATGCAGAAGACGCTGAACGGCTCGTACGACCTCACCGACGCCGGCGACGGCACGACCACGGTGACGTACACGCTCGAGGTGGAGCTCAACATCGGCATGCTCGGCATGTTCAAGCGCAAGGCCGAGAAGATGATCATGGATACGGCGCTGAAGGAGCTGAAGCGCCGGGTCGAGAGCCTCGCCCGCGCGTGACAGCCGTTCGCACCACGGCGCGGGAAGGGCCCGGACGATGACAGGCACCACGGGAACGGCACGCCAGGAGGCGGAACGGCTCGTCGCCGCCCTGCTCGCCATGGCATCGCAGAGCGGCCGCGACGGCGAGGGCGGCGGCCTCGGCGACATGCTCACCGGAGTCGTCGGCCAGTTCCTCTCCGGTACGGGGTCACGCCCGCACCAGAGCACGACGGGCTGGGCGACCGGCACGGCCGAGTGCTGCGTCTGCCCGATCTGCCGGGCCATAGCCGCGCTGCGCGACCCGACGCCGGAGACCGCCGAACGCCTGGCCACCGGGGCGGGCGATCTCGCCACCGGAGTGGCCAGCATGATGCGCGCCTTCTCCACGATCGCGTCCGCGACCGCCCCCAGACCCAAGCCGAAGACCACCCCGCGTCCCCAGCCGACCCCCGACCAAGCCTGGTCCACCGCCACCCGCGCCCAGACAACCCCGCCCACCCCTCACCAACCCGACCAGGCCACGGACCCCTGGGGCGCCGCCACCCACACCCCACCCCCCACAAACACCGCAGAACCGGCGGCCCCGCCGGCCGCCGACCGGGGGACCGCGCCGGCTGCGGAATGGGCGGATTCGCCGGCCGCGGACCGGGGGACCGCGCCGGCTGCGGAACGGGCGGGCTTGCCGGCTGCGGAACGGGCGTACTCGCCGGCCGCGGAACGAGCGACCCCGCCGGCCGCAGAACCGGCGACCCCGCCCGGCGCTGAGGCTGCGACCTCGCCGTCCGGGGAACCGACGACCCCACCCGCCGCAAGGCGGGAAGCGCCGTCCGTGACCGGCCTGTCGACCCCGACCGCGACCCCGGCGGGCACCGATGCGACGGAGCGCCCGTCCGCCCCGCGCAAGTCGGGTGACAAGGTGGACCCATGGGCAGCCGCGACCTCAGCGGCCGCGGAGCGTCCGGCTGCCCGGCACAAGGCGGACGAGCAGGCCGATCCGTGGACCGCCGCCCCCTCGGGCGGTGCTGGTGCGGCAGAGCGTCCGGCCGCCCGGCGCAGGATGGACGAGCAGGCCGATCCGTGGGCCGCCGCGACCCATACGCCTCCCACCGCCGGACCGGGGAAGGTTGGCGCGACGGGACGCCCGGCCGCTCAGGACAGGGTGGGCGGCGACGCCGACGTCCGGGGTGCCGGCACCGGCTCGGCCCGGCACGAAGCTGAGGCGCGTCCCGGAGCCGGTGATGACGCGGAGGCCGCGTCCACGGGAGGCATCCAGCCCGCCGCTGCGGTTGGCGAACCGGACCCGCGTATCGAAGAATGAAACAACGACCCCCACATCGAAGAACCGACTCCGCGCAGCGAACGGGATGTGGCACAACACACCCCCTATCCGATCCGGACAGCTACACCGTAAAGCGAAGGAATCACTTCTCGGAGTTCCGGGCGGCGGCGGTCGCGAACTACGCAAAGGGGGAGTCGCCGCGCGAAACCGGCGTGGTGGGATCCGGCGGCGTAGATCATGATGTGGCGGCACAAGGGACACCGGCTGCGGCCGAGGACCACGGTAGCCGGACGGGCGACGACGCCCCAGGCGACGTGGTGTGACACAACAGAGGGGGCGGGCAGCGTGACGCTGACCATCGGAGTCGACGTCGGCGGCACGAAGGTGGCCGGCGGGGTGGTGGACGACCAGGGGGCCGTGATCGCGCATGCGCGCCGCGACACCCCGGCGCACGACCCGGCCGGCACGCGGGACACCATCGTGGCGGTTGCCGCCGAGCTGGCGGCCTTGCACCCCGGGGTCAAGGCGGTCGGCATCGGTGCGGCCGCGTGGATCGACGCTGCCGGTGCGACGGTGTTGTTCGCGCCGAACCTGGCGTGGCGGGACGAGCCGGTGCGGGACTACGTGGCCAAGGCGGTCGGGCTGCCGACCGTGCTGGAGAACGACGCGAACGTGGCCGCGTGGGCCGAGTTCCGGTACGGCGCGGCCCGGGACGCCGACGACTCGATGGTGATGATCACCGTGGGGACCGGGATCGGCGGCGGGATCGTGCTCAACGGCGCGCTGTGGCGCGGGGCGAACGGAATCGCCGGTGAGCTGGGGCATATCCAGTCCGTGAACGGCGGCCATCCCTGTGGCTGCGGCCGGCTGGGGTGTCTGGAGCAGTACGCCAGCGGCAACGCGCTCGTGCGTTTCGCGCGGGCGGGTGCGCGGCAGGAGCCGGAGCGGGCGCGGCAGCTGCTGGAGCTGGCCGGCGGTGACCCGGAGCAGATCAGCGGCCGGATGATCACCGAGTCGGCGCAGGCCGGGGACGGGGTGGCCCGGGACGCGTTCGCCCAGATCGGTTACTGGCTCGGGGTCGCGATGGCTGACCTGGCGCAGGCGTTCGACCCGCAGGTGCTCGTGGTGGGCGGTGGTGTCATCGACGCGGGCGAGCTGCTGATGGGACCGACCGAGCGGACCTACCGCGACCAGCTGGCCCAGCGTGGGCGGTTCCCGGTCGCCGAGATCAGGGCCGCCGAGACGGGCAACACCGCCGGGGTGCTCGGCGCAGCGGACCTGGCCCGCCGGATCTGAGGGAGACGACGTGTCCGGGGTCCGGCTGCGGGTGCTGAGCTACAACGTGCACGGGCTGCGCGACGACCGGGCGGCCCTGACCGGCCTGGTCCGCGAGCTCGCCCCGGACGTCGTCATCGTGCAGGAGGCGCCGCGGCGGTTCCGGTGGCGGCAGAAGTGTGCCACTCTCGCCGACGACTTCGGCATGGTGGTCGCGGCGGGCGGCATGCCGTCGCTGGGCAACCTGCTGCTGGTGAGCCTTCGGGTACGGGTGCACGAGACATGGTGCCTGCGGTATCCGCTCACACCCGGCCGGCACCTGCGCGGCGCCGCCTTCGCGCGGTGCTCGGTGCCGGGCGGGCAGTTCACGGTCTCCGGCTCGCACCTCGCCACGGACCCGGCCGAACGGCCCGACCAGGCGGCGATCTGGAAGGAGGCGCTGTCCTCGGTGGAGGGTCCGCTCGTCGCGGGCGGTGACCTCAACGAGGGGCCGGGCGGGGGAGCCTGGCGTACGGTCGCCGACGGCCTGGTCGACACCGCGTCCCACGGCGGCGGCGCGACCCTGACGTTCCCGGCGACGCTGCCGCGCCAGCGCCTCGACGCGCTGTTCGTCTCGCCGGACATCGGCATCGAGCGTTACGAGGTGGTCGAGAACGAGGCGGCCCGCCGGGCCAGTGACCACCTTCCCGTGCTCGCGGAGCTCGCCCTGTCGTAGCGGCCCGCGTTCTGCGAGGATTTGCCGGTGCCCGACACCCCTGACATCGCGGACCGGCACGACGCGGTCTGCGTGATCGGCGCCGGCGGCAGCGGCCTGGCGGCGGTCAAGAACCTGCGCGAGCAGGGCTTCTCCGTCGACTGCTACGAGCGGGAGACGTCCGTCGGCGGGGCGTGGAACTGGCGTCACGACCGCAGCCCGGTCTACGCGAGCACCCATCTGATCTCGTCCCGGCCGCTGACCGAGTTCCCCGACTTCCCGATGCCGGACGACTGGCCCGACTACCCGCACCACAGTCAGGTGCTCGCGTATCTCGAGCGGTATGCGGAGCACTTCGGCCTGCGGACGAGCATCTGGTTCGGCACCGAGGTGGTGGCGGTGACTCCGGTCGGCGACGGCCGCTGGGACGTGACGACGCGCAGCACCGGCGGCGGCGAGGAACGGGTGCAGCGCTATGCCGCCGTCGTCGTGGCGAACGGGCACAACTGGGCGCCGAAGCCGCTGTCGGTGGACACCTCGGCGTTCCGGGGGCGGGTGATGCACGCGTCGGCGTACAAGGATCCGGCGCAGCTGCGGGGCCGGAAGGTCCTGGTGGTCGGCGGCGGCAACACCGGCTGCGACATCGCGGTCGAGGCGGCGCAGCAGGCCGCCACGGTGTGGCACTCGACGCGGCGCGGCTACTGGTACGCCCCCAAGTACGTCCTCGGCCGCCCCGCCGACCAGGTCAACGACAAGCTGCTCCAGCTGCGTCTTCCGCTGCGGCTGCGGCAGTGGCTCTACCACCGCACGGTACGGCTGACCGTCGGCGACGTCACCCGCTTCGGCCTGCCCGCTCCCGACCACCGCCCGTACGAGAGCCACCCGGTGGTCAACAGCCAGCTCGTCTACTACGTGGGCCACGGGCGGATCACCCCGGTCCCGGACGTCGCCCGGCTCGAGGGGTCCACCGTGGAGTTCGCCGACGGCCGGCGCGCCGAGCCGGACCTGGTCATCACGGCCACCGGCTATCTGCCGCGGTTCGAGTTCCTGGCACCGGAGCTGCTCGACATCGACGAGGACGGCAAGCCGGACCTGCACCTGCACGCGTTCGCCCGGCGGCATCCGACGCTGGCGGTGGTGGGGCTGGTGCAGGCCGACGCGGGGCTCTTCCCGCTCGCCCACTGGCAGAGCGTGGCCGTCGCCCGGTGGCTGCGGCTGCGCGCCGGCGACCCGGACCGGGCGGCCGCGGTGCAGCAGAAGGAGTCGGCGCGGCCGTTGCGGTCCTGGACCCGGCTGCGGACCGTCCCGTCGTCGCGGCACTGGTTCGAGGTCAGCCACACCGACTACCTGCGCGCGGTGGAGGACCTGCTGAAGCAGATGGAGCCCGCGGCATGAGCTCGCAGCTGTTGCGTTTCCAGGACTGGACCGACCCGGTTCCTCCGGTACGCCGCGAGGTGCTCAGCGCCCTGCCGCATCCCGACGACGGGCAGCCGCCGCTGCTCTTCGTCCCCGGACTCGGCCACGGCGCCTGGGCGTTCCGCGAGCACTGGCTGGGCCACGTCGCCTCGCGGGGGTTCGCCGGGTACGCCCTCAGCCCCCGCGAGCAGGGGTCGCTGCGCGCGTACGTGCACGACGTGGTGCAGGTGGCCGTCGGCCTGCCGCGGCAGACCGTGCTGGTCGGCCACGGTGTCGGCGCGCTCGTCGTCGCGCACGCGCTGGCCCGCTACCCGGCGCGGGCCGCGGTCCTCGTCGCGCCGGTGCTGCACGGCTGGTCGGCGCTGGGTGCGGCCCTGCGCGCCAACCCGCTGGGCACCCTGCCGGTGTTCTTCGGCGGCGGGCTGAGGCTGGACCGCAGGCAGCTGTTCGGCGCCGAGCTGCCCGCCGCCGACGGGTACGTCGACCGCCTGGTGCGCGCCCCGTCCCGCGTCTACCGGGCGCTGCTGACCGCTCCCGAGCCGGCCGGGCCGGTGGGCGCCCCGCCGACGCTCGTGGTCGGCAGCCCCGACGACCGGGTCGTCACCCGCAAGGCGCTGGACCGCACGGCGGCCCGCTACGGCGGCGCGCCGCTGCTGTTCCCCGGCATGGGTCACGACCTGATGCTGGACGCCGGGTGGCAGGAGCCCATCGACGCGATCCTCGACTGGCTCGTGAAGGAGCTCGCCGACCGCCCGTAGCGGACGCTGAGGTGCCCCTGAGGTCACCCTGGGTGAGGGTTTGAGTGATGTTCGCCTTTTTGCTCAGCCTTTATGCGGGTCTTACTCAGCGACCCTGTACGGTGGCCGGTCATGGTCAACACACCCACTCTGACTCCGGCGCGCCCGGCGGACCCGGCGGACCCGCCCGCGGCCCCGTCGCGGTGGCGCCGCGTCCGCCCGCATCTCTCCGCGGCGGTCGTGTACGTCGGACTGGGACTGCTGGTCATGGGCGGGTACCTGGCCGACCCCGGCAGGACGATCTCGGGGCATCTGGCCGGCGACAATACGTGGTTCCAGTGGCTGCTGTCGCACGGGGCGTACTCGGTGCGGCACCTGTCCAACCCGCTGTTCTCGCAGCAGCAGAACGCCCCCGAGGGCGTGAACATGATCGCCAACACCTCGGTGCTCGGCGTCACGCTGCCGATGGCGCCGGTGACGATGCTGCTCGGGCCGCGGTGGGCGTACCTGATCTGGATGGTCGGGGCCTCCGCGGGCACGGCGTTCAGCGCGTACTGGGTGCTGCAGCGTCACCTCGTGCGCTCCCGGGCGGCGGCGTTCGTCGCGGGCGCGTTCGCGGGCTTCGCGCCAGGCATCATCCACCACGCGAACGGCCAGCCGAACTTCGTCTCGAACTTCGCCCTGCCGCTGATCGTCGCCCGGATCGCCCGGCTCGGCGTGGACGGCCGGTGGCGCCGGGACGGGCTGATCCTGGGCGGGCTCGTCACCTACCAGCTCTTCATCAACGAGGAGCTGCTGCTGATCACGGCCGTCGCCGGGCTGATCCTCACCGGGGTGCACGCGGCGATGCGGCCGGCCGAGGCGCGGCGGCGGGCGGGGGCGTTCCTGCGGGCGATCGGGGTGACCGCGGTCGTGGCGGGGGTGCTGTGCGCGTACCCGATCTGGTTCCAGTTCCACGGGCCGCAGTCGTTCTCGAGCATGCCGTACTTCACCGACTGGGGTGAGGACCCGCTCGCGTACCTGACGTTCGCCCGGGACACGCTCGCGGGCACCCCGGCGTCCGAGGCGACGGTCGGGCACAGCGAGCAGAACAGCTACTGGGGCTGGCCGCTGACGCTGGTCGCGCTGGTGCTCGCGGTCATGCTGTGGCGGCGGTCGGTGGTAGCCCGCGTGGCCGCCGTGACCGCGGTCGTGGGGGCGGTGCTCTCGCTCGGGCCGGTGCTGCGCATCGGCGGGCTGCTCACCGACACCCCGGGCCCGCTGGCCGCCATGCCGGAGGAGATGCCGGTGTTCGGGCTGCTCATGCCGAGCCGGCTGACCTTCATCGTGATCGGTGCCATCGTCGTGCTCCTCGCCGTGGGCTGGGACAAGCTGAAGGCGCCGGCCTGGCGGGCGCTGATGGCGGCGGCGCTGCTGCCGCTCGTGCCCACGCCGGTGCCGGCCATCCCCGATGCTCCGCCGCCGGCGTTCATCACCTCCGGCGCGTGGCGCCCGTACGTCCCGGCCGGGCACACGCTGGTGCCGGTGCCACTGCCGGACTCCATGCGCGGACGCGACGCGCTGAGCTGGAACGCCGCGGCCCTGCACGAGTTCGCGATGCCCCAGGGCTACTTCCTCGGCCCGGACGTCAACGGCAAGGGGCGGATGGGACCCGCATGGGCCACCACCCTCGGCCGGCTGGTCGACGAGACGTACAAGGCCGGGACCGCCCCGCAGGTGAGCGCCGAGGACCAGGTCGCGGTGCGCGGTGAGGTGGCCCGCTGGCGGGGTTCGGTCCTGGTCGTGCGCGCCGACGCCGCGCACGAGCCGCTGCGCGGCCTGGTCGAGCAGATCTTCGGGCCGGCGCGCCAGGACCACGACGTCTGGGTGTGGACGCCGTGATGCTTTACTCCGGTTTTATGCCGCGGACCCGATAGTGACGCCGTGCGCATCCTGGTAGCCGATGACGAGCGCCTGCTCGCGGACACGATCGCGGTCGGACTGCGGCGGGCGGCCATGGCCGTCGACGTCTGCTACGACGGGGACGCCGCCCAGGAGCGGCTGAGCGTCAACCGCTACGACGTGGCGGTCCTCGACCGGGACATGCCTGGGCGTACGGGCGACGACGTGTGCCGCTGGGTGGTCTCGGAGGGCATCGCTACGCGCGTGCTGCTGCTCACCGCCGCCTGCGGGATCTACGACCGGGTCGAAGGGCTGGGGCTGGGCGCCGAGGACTACCTCACCAAGCCGTTCGCGTTCGCGGAGCTGCTGGCCCGGGTGCAGGTGCTGGCCCGGCGTACTGCCCCCGCGCTGCCGCCGGTGCTCGAGCGTGACGGCGTGGTGGTGGACGTGGCGGCGCGTACGGCGACCCGCGACGGCCGCCCGCTGAACCTGACCGTCAAGGAGTTCGGGGTGCTGCACGCCCTGATGCGCGGCCAGGGGCAGGCGGTCACCACCGAGGATCTGCTCGAGCAGGTCTGGGACGAGCACACCGACCCGTTCAGCAACGTCGTCCGGGTCACCGTGATGAACCTGCGCCGCAAGCTCGGCGAGCCGTCGATCGTGCAGACCGTGCCCCGGGCCGGTTACCGGATCGGCGGTTAGGACAAGGTCCTGGCAGCGCGGCCGCGCGAACCCGCGGAGCGGCGCAGGCCGGCCGCCATCCGGCCGGTGCCGTCCAGCGCGGTGAGGTAGGCCCGCGCCCACGCGACGATGTCGTGGCTGCGCAGGTGGGCCCGCATGGCGGCCATCCGGCGGCCGAGGTCCTCCGGGTCGGCCTCCATCGCCTGCAGCAGTGTCTCCTTCAGCCCGTCGACGTCGTGTGGGTTGACCAGGAAGGCGTCCTCGAGCTCCGCGGCGGCGCCGGCGAACTCGCTGAGCACCAGCGCGCCGGAGTTGTCGGCGCGGGCTGCCACGTACTCCTTGGCGACGAGGTTCATACCGTCGCGCAGCGGCGTCACCACCATCACGTCCGCGGTCTGGTAGAGCGCGGCCAGGTCGGCGCGGTCGAACGGCTGGTTGAGGTAGTGGATCGCGGTCTCGCCCACCCGGCCGTACTCGCCGTTGATCCGGCCGACCTCGCCCTCGATGCGGTCGCGCAGGACGCGGTAGCTGTCGACCCGCTCGCGGCTCGGCACGGCGACCTGCACGAGCACCGTGTCGCGGACCTTCACCCGGCCGTCGCGCAGCAGCTCGTCGTACGCCGTCAGCCGGTGCTCGATGCCCTTGGTGTAGTCGAGCCGGTCGACGCTGAGCAGCACCCGCCGCGGGCGGCCGAGGTCGGTGCGCAGCTGCCGGGCGTGGTCGCGGACGTCGGGGCGGGCGGCCAGCGCCTGCATCTCGGCCACGTCGATGGAGACGGGGAACGCGCCGGTGCGGACCGTGCGGCCGGCGACGGTGATCTGGTCGTTGGCCGTCACCTCGGCGCCGAGCAGCTTCACCGCGAGCTGCGCCACGTTGTGCGCCGCCTGCGGACGCTGGAACCCGACGAGGTCCGCGCCGAGCATGCCCCGCAACAGCTCGTTGCGGCGGGGGAGCTGCATGAACAGCTCCGGCGGCGGAAACGGTACGTGCAGGAAGAAGCCGATCAGCACGTCGGGGCGCAGCTCGCGCAGGAGCCCGGGCACGAGCTGGAGGTGGTAGTCCTGGATCCAGACGGCGCCGCCCGGCTCGACGACCTCGGCGGCCGCCTCGGCGAAGCGCCGGTTGACCTCCTGGTAGGTCTCCCACCAGCCGCGGTCGAAGACGGGCTGCTCGACGGCGTCGTGGTAGAGCGGCCAGAGCGTCGAGTTGGCGAAGCCCTCGTAGTAGCCGCGCAGCTCCTTCTCGGACAGTGGCACCGGCCGCAGGCGCAGGCTGCCGATGTCGGGCAGGGTCGGCGCGGCGCCCACCCCGCCGGCCCAGCCCACCCACGTGGCCGGGGTCTGCTTCAGGATGGCGTGCAGGGCGCTGGCGAGGCCGCCGGGGCTGCGTCTCCACTCGCAGGCCCCGTCCGGCGCGGTGCTGTCGTCCAGCGGGAGGCGGTTGGCGACTACCACGAGCGAGCTCTGACGCATTCACGAGAGGTTAGTGGATGGTTACCGAGCGAAACAATGCTGGTGGTCTATGTCATGGTTTGCGGGCGTGTCAGACCACGGCGCCGTCGTCGAACTCGTCATCGTCATCACCGGAGCGCAGCCGCCACACCAGCGTCACCGCGCCGCCCACGATCGCCGCGAAGCCGATCAGCGTGACGAAGTTGCGCTCGATGGGCAGCAGCCACGGGAACAGGAACAGCACGAAGCCGAGCACCACGCCGAGGACGCCGGCGATCGCGTACTTGGAGATGTGCGGCAGCGGGGGCGGGGGCGGCGGCACGTAGCGTTCGTCGTCCTCGTCGTCGTCCAGCCCGGTGCCGAAGGTGTCCAGGCCGTCCAGCACCGAGGGCTCGTCGACCCGGTCGGTGCGGCGCCGGTTGAGCTGGATGCCGGTCAGGTCGGTGGCCGAGGTGAGCTTGTCGCCGGGCTGCGGCGGGGGCGACGGCTGCTCCGGGGCGCGGGTGGGGTCGATGCCCTCGGCGGCCGGCCACGGCGGCGCCGTGGGGTCGACAGAGGTGTGGAAGCCGGCGACGATCTTCGCCCACTCGGCGTCGACGTCGCTCTGGTCGCCGCCGGCGCGGGACTCCGGGCGCGCGGCCGGCGGGAACGGGCCGGTGCCGCCGGTCAGCTTGTGCAGGTGCTCGCGAGCGGTGGCCAGGTGGGTGCGGTCGACGTACAGGCGGTCGGTGGGGCGGGCCGGGAACGTCGTCGCCCGCAGGATGGGGTTGAGGTCGGCCGAGGGCTGCAGGTACGCCGCGATGCCGCCGGCCGCCAGCACGTCGAGCAGGTGCTCACCCACACGCGGATCCACGTCGCCCGCGGCCGCGTAGTCGGCCGCGTCGAGCCCGTTGTCCCGCCGCCCGCGACGGGCGCCACCCGCAGACACCCTGCACACTCCTCGCCCCGCGCTGCACGCGCGCGTGCCTTGAATGGTGACACGACAGGCACCGCTTGCGGGAGTGCGTTGTGGCGTGCCGCTCCCGCTTCGTACGCTTTCCCTGCCCCACGGTCTGCGGTGAGCGGGAAAGGACGTCGGTGTTCTACTGGCTGCTGAAGTACGTGGTTCTCGGACCCGTCCTGAAATGCCTCTTCCGCCCCGATGTGGAGGGATTGCACCACGTCCCCGCGACCGGTCCGGTGATCCTCGCCTGCAACCACCTCTCGTTCTCGGACTCGATCTTCACACCCCTGATCGTGAAGCGGAAGGTGACATTCGTCGCCAAAGCGGAGTACTTCACGGGTAAGGGGATCAAGGGCTGGCTGATGCGCCAGTTCTTCGTCGGCACCGGGACGATCCCGGTCGACCGATCGGGCGGCAAGGCGGCCCGGGCGGCCCTCGACACCCAGCTGCGGGTGCTGCGCTCGGGCAACATCGCCGGCATCTACCCCGAGGGCACCCGCTCGCCCGACGGCCGGCTCTACCGCGGCAAGACCGGCGTCGCCCGGCTCGCCCTGGAGAGCGGCGCCCCCGTCGTCCCGGTCGCCCTGCTCAACACCGACGAGATCCAGCCGACCGGCAAGCTCATACCCAAGATCAAGCGGGTCCGGTTGCGCTTCGGCGCACCCCTCGACTTCTCCCGGTACGCGGACAGAGTCGGCGACCGCTTCGTCGAGCGCGCGGTCACCGACGAGATCATGTACGAGCTGATGACCCTCACCGGCCGCGAGTACGTCGACGTCTACGCCGCCACCCTCAAGACCGCGGTAGTCGCCCCCACCCCGGCGTTTGAGCCGCTGGGGGACCGGGCAGGGAGATCGGCGACACCGACGTGAGGAGGTTCGCCATGCCGGCAAGCAAGGACCTGCCCGGGACCCTGAAGCGATCGCCGAAGAAGGCGCAGCGCACCTACATCAAGGCGCACGACAGCGCGGTGGAGGAGTACGGCGAGGGCGAGCGGGCGCACCGCACGGCCCTGGCCGCCGTCAAACACTCGTTCGAGAAGGTCGGCGACCACTGGGAGGCCAAGGCGAAGAAGGGCCCCAGCGACAAGAAGGCCGCCGGCGGCCGCGCCACGAAGGCCGCCACCAAGGGCGGGGTCGACGCGAACGCCAGCAAGGAACACCTGCTCGCGGTCGCCAAGAAGCTCGACATCAGCGGCCGGTCGAAGATGAAGAAGCCGGAGCTGGTCGACGCCATCCAGAAGGCGAACGCCAAGAGCACCCGCAAGGCGAGCGCCAAGAAGTAGCCGCGCGGCTCGGTCAGGCCCCGGGCCTGGCCGAGCGGCCCCACTTCAGGTAGGCGATCGGCCCCAGCGGCTGCACGAAGATGCCCGCCCACCACAGCGCCTTGGGGCCGCGCACCTGCGCCGACGGGCGCCGGATCAGGTCGATCGCGGCCAGGGTGGTCAGGACGATCTCCGCCGGGGCGACGATCAGCGCGCCGGCCTTCTGCCAGCGGGGCAGGTCACTCCAGTGCTGGTTGGCCACGCCGATCACCCTACCGGGCGGCCCTGCTCCTCCATGACCTTCCAGCGGGCGAGATTGTGCTTCGCGTCGACCAGCGCGTCGTGGCGCCCGTGGGCGGTGGGCAGCGGCGGCCGACCCAGGTCGTCCCAGCGCTGCCGCAGGTCCTTCGTGAAGCGGGGGATCTCCCGGGGCAGCGCCGGCATCGCCCCCCACAGCTGGGCGAGCGCCACGTGGTCGTACGCCGCGTACCAGGCCCAGAGCTCCATCTGCTCGTCGCGGCCTCGCAGCGGCTCGACGAGGAAGGCGTACAGGTCGTCGCGGATGCGTTCCCGGGAGCGCCACGCCGGGTCCGCCGGGGACGGGAGCTTGTCCAGGACGTTGCGGCGCACCCAGGGAGCGGCCCGGGAGTCGTCGAACTGGGTGGACACCGCGTAGAACTCGCGGCCGTACTCGTCGACGACGCCGATCGACACGAGATCGACCGTCCGGCCGTCCTCGATGAACTCGCAGTCGTAGAAATAGCGGTAAACCATCGCCGCCCATCCTCGCCTACCCCGGGTCGGCCGCCGCGACCAGGGCCTCCTGCGCCCGGCGCAGCGCCTCCTGGTTCCCCTCGCCGACCCCGGTGGCGAGCCGCCGGGCCACCCGGTCCGCCTGCACCGCCCACCGGAAGCGCACCATCACCGGCAGGGCCGCCCGCAGCTCGTCCTCGTCCACCGGGCCGGCCGCGAGATAGCCGTCGAGCAGCTCCGCGGCGGTCTCCGGCCCACCCGCGTAGACCACCGCGGCCGCGACGTCGTAGAGCAGCGGACCGGTCCCACTGGCCCCGCAGTCCAGCAGCCCGGCACGGCCGGTGGCCGGGTCGACCAGGAAGACCTCCGGCGCCGGGTCCCCGTGCAGGACGCCGTACGTGAGCCGGTCGGTGACCGTGAGCCGGGTCATCGCGGTGAACGCGCCGGTGACCGCCTCCCGCAGCCACGGTTCGACCGCCAGGTGCGGGGCGTCCGGGTCGAGCAGGTTCCAGCGGCGCAGCCCCGGATGCTGGAACGTCTGCAGCACCCGGTGCACGGCGCCCAGGCGGTCGCCCCAGAACTGCTGGTCGATCGGGTCCCTGCCGTCGAGGGTACGGCCGGGCGCGCGGCGCAGGACGGCCATGGCACCGCACGGCGTCTCCGCGGTCAGCCCGCCGGAGAGGGTGCGGACCGGCTCGCCTGCCTCGACCCCGGTGCTGCGCAGACGCTCGGCCGCCGCCAGCCCGGCCTCGACGGGCTGGCGCGCATCCGGCTCGGCAAGCCGCGCGACGAACCGCTCACCCCCGGCCGTCACATCCCACCCGTGCGACAGCAGCCCACCCGGCAGCGCCGAGATCTCGGTAGGCACAAGGTGCCACTGCTCCCGCAGAGTCGATCGAAGAAGGTCGTGGTCCGGCACGGCCGCGATTATCCAGCAACGGAACGGAATGGGAACGGACACCGTGGGTGATTGTTGCCCATGCTGGTCAGTGGTCAGGATGCATCGTGACTGACGGCATTTGGGGGGTGTACAGGGCGCGACATACGCGAAATGATCGAAAGGCAGGCGCTCGAGGTATCAAATGGCGTTGATGGCGCTCTTCATGCTAAGAGTGATCGTTCGCGTCGAGGGGCCGGCGTCGGACAGGGGTGCCGGCGGTGGCCCCGACCGGGGGAAGGACTGACCGTGGACCATCGGCTGCCGGAGCCGGGTGACGCGCTCACGGGCGTGGAGATGTTCGCCGGGCTGGAGCCCGACGTGCGGCAGCGGGTGATCGCCGCCGCGGTGCCGCGCACGTACCGGAAAGGGCAGATCCTCTTCGTCGAGCACGACCCCGGCGACTCGCTCATAGTGCTGCGTCGCGGGGCGATCGCGGTGTTCCGCACCGCGCCCACCGGCGAGCGGGCGGTGCTGACGGTGGTCCGGCCGCCGGACGTCCTGGGTGAGGTCTCGCTGCTCGACGCGTCGACCCGGTCGGCCAGCGCGGAGGCGATCGAGGACAGCCAGGCGCTGGCGTTGTCCCGGGTCGCCTTCATGGATCTGGTGCACTCCAACCCGCGCATCCTCGACGCGGTGATGCGCTCCGTCGGCGGCCTGATCCGGCGGCTGACCGAGCAGAACGCCGACCACGTCTTCCTGGACCTGCCCGGGCGGGTGGCCAAGACGCTGGTGCGCCTCGCGGGGGACAGCCAGGCGCCGATGATCACCATCGAGCTCAACCAGAGCCAGCTCGCCGAGATGGCCGGCGGCTCGCGGCAGAGCGTCAACCAGGCCATCGGCTCGTTCGCGACGCGCGGCTGGCTGCGTACCGAAGGACGCCGGATCGTGGTCACCGACGTCTCCGCCCTGCGACGCCGGGCCGGCATGGCCGAAAGGTAGGAACCGTTCGTTTCGCCGGTGGGCCCCCGGGAAGTTTCCGGGGAACACCGGACGAAGGGAGCGTGCCATGGCCGAGCACACCGAGCAGGAGAAGCGCGAGAAGCTGAAGGAGCTCGTGAAGGACGCCCGGATCGGGATGCTGACCACGATGACCGCCGACGGGCGCCACGTCAGCCGCCCGATGGCGTTGCAGGACGTCGAGTTCGACGGTGACCTCTGGTTCTTCACGTACTCCGACTCCGACCTGGTCGCGCAGATCAGGGCCAACCCGCAGGTGAACGTCGCGTTCAGTGACGCCAAGCAGCACGCGTGGACCTCGGTCTCCGGCGCCGCGGTGCAGACGGACGACCGGGCGAAGGCCGAGGAGCTGTGGAACCCGGTGCTCAAGGCCTGGTTCCCGGACGGCCTGGAGACGCCGAACCTGACCCTGGTCAAGGTGCACGCCGAGTCGGCCGAGTACTGGGAGTCAGCACACAGCTCGCGGGTCGTCACGCTGCTGGGATACGTCAAAGCGGCCGTGACCGGGACGACTCCGGACGCCGGGGAGAACGAAACCGTGCGCTTGTAGCGGGGCGTTTTGGTCCGGGGTGGCCGCGGCGACTACAGTGCGCATGCGGCCCGCCCTGGACCCGGCAGTGACGCCGGACGACGGATTCCCATGGTGCCGGGCATCTCGCGACCCGATCAGGGAGGACGAGCAATCATGCGTATCGGCGTGCTCACCGGCGGCGGCGACTGCCCCGGTCTCAACGCCGTGATCCGGGCGGTGGTGCGCAAGGGCGTAGCCGTCTACGGTCACGAGTTCGTCGGCTTCCGGGACGGCTGGAAGGGCCCGCTCGAGGGTCTGACGAAGCCGCTCGGCATCGCCGAGGTCCGCGGCATCCTGCCCCGCGGCGGCACCATCCTGGGCTCCTCCCGCACCAACCCGTTCAAGATTGACGGCGGCGTGGAGAAGATCAAGGCCAACCTGGCCGAGCAGGGCGTCGACGCCCTCGTGGCGATCGGCGGCGAGGACACCCTCGGCGTCGCCACCAAGCTCAACGACCTCGGCGTCAAGGTCGTCGGCGTGCCGAAGACCATCGACAACGACCTCAACGCGACCGACTTCACGTTCGGCTTCGACACCGCCGTGAACATCGCCATGGAGGCCATCGACCGGCTGCACACCACGGCCGAGTCGCACCACCGCACCCTGGTGGTCGAGGTCATGGGCCGGCACGCCGGCTGGATCGCGCTGCACGCCGGCCTCGCCGGTGGCGCCAACGTCATCCTGCTGCCGGAGCGCAACTTCGACGTGGAGCAGGTCGCCACGTACGTCACCAAGCGCTTCCAGGTCGAGTACGCGCCCATCGTGGTCGTCGCCGAGGGCGCCCAGCCGCTCGAGGGCCAGATGGTCCTGCACAACCAGGAGCTGGACGCGTTCGGTCACGTCCGGCTCGGCGGCATCGGCCAGTGGCTGGCCGAGCAGCTCGAGGAGAAGACCGGCAAGGAGGCCCGCACGGTCGTCCTCGGTCACATCCAGCGCGGCGGCACCCCGACCGCGTTCGACCGCGTCCTCGCGACCCGCTTCGGCCTGCAGGCCATCGACGCGGTCCACGAGGGCGACTTCGGCAAGATGATGGCGCTGCGCGGCACCGACATCATCCGGGTCCCGCTGATCGAGGGCACCGGCGAGCTGAAGACCGTGCCGATCTCGCGGTACGACGAGGCCGAGGTCTTCTTCGGCAGCTGAGTTCAGTCTGGTTCGGTGAAGGGGCGGGCGTCCGACGCCCGCCCCTTCGTCGTTGCTTCGTCGTCTGGGAGGACGAATGACTGTCGTCGCGGTGCTGGGCGCCGGCAAGATCGGCGAGCTGGTGCTCTCCGGCCTGCTGCGCGCCGGCTGGCCGGCGGGAAAGCTCCTGGTCACCACCCGTCGTGCGGCGAGAGGTGACGAGCTGCGGGAGCGCTACGGCATCCGGGTGGTCGACAACCAGGCCGCGGTGGCCGAGGCGGACGTGCTGGCGGTCGCCGTCAAACCGCAGGACGCCGAAGCCCTGCTCGCCGAGATCGGTCCCAAGATCCCGGCCGACAAGCTGATCATCTCGCTCTGCGCCGGCCTGCCGACCGGCTTCTTCGCCGCCCGCCTGCCCGAAGGCACGCCGGTCGTGCGGGTCATGACGAACACCCCGGCCCTGGTCGACGAGGCGATGACCGCGATCTCCGCGGGCCCGCACGCGACCGGCGAGCACCTGGCGGTCGCGGAGGAGATGTTCAAGCCGCTGGGCGCCACCATCCGGGTGCCGGAGTCGCAGCAGGACGCGGTCACGGCCCTGTCCGGCTCGGGTCCGGCGTACTTCTACCTGCTCGTCGAGGCGATGATCGACGCCGGGATCCTGCTGGGGCTGCCGCGGCAGGTCGCCCACGAGCTGATCGTGCAGACGGCGATCGGCTCGGCGGTCATGCTGCGCGACTCCGGGGAGCATCCGGTCAAGCTCCGGGAGGCGGTGACGTCCCCGGCGGGCACGACCATCTCGGCGATCCGGGAGCTCGAGAACCACGGGGTCCGGGCCGCGTTGCTGGCCGCCCTGGAGGCGGCCCGGGACCGGGCCAGGGAGATCGCGGAGCAGAGCTCCTAGGGCGCTACAAGCTGTCCTGGGAGTCGCTCAGCCGCCCACGCGCCCGAGCGACTCCCAGGCCCTGACCCTGACCCTGACCCTACTGCGGAGGTCTCCGCTCCTCGAGGCCGCGCTGACCGGTGGTTTGGGGGCCTGCGCCTTGCCTGCGGTACAGCCAGACACCACTGGTTGCTCTCTATACGACAGTCACGGTCCTTAAGCCAGTCGCGATGCTCCAATTGATGGATATCAATTAATTGGAGCGGAAGGACTGACGCATGTACAGCAGACGGTTCCGGGACCGCACGATCATGGTCTTGGCGGGCCCCATCGCAGTGATCCTCGCCGCTGCAGGCCCAGCCGTGGCCGATTCTGACTGGCATCTGCCGGAATTGCGTCCCGCCGGAGAGCCCGCTGCTAGCCGCCTGGCGAACGCGGACGAGACGATCGGGAGTATTCCGGGACTGACTACCGAGTCCGCCGCCAGAATGAGACGAGAGCAGCGAGTCGGCCAAGTCGCAGCGCAGATTCGATCGATCCCGACGACACGCAACTCGGGCGTCGCCGGAATGAGACTGGGACCCGACGGCGACCTGCAGGTTTACTGGCACGGTGGTGTGCCGGAGGTCGTTGACAAGCGCATCGGCCAGGCGCGCCTCGAAGGGGTTGCTGTCAAGCTTCTGTCGGCGCCGTACACCGAAGCCGAGCTGCTCTCCGAGGCGGACCGTATCTCGCGACTGCCGCTGCACGACGGCAAGCCGACAGGTCAGCGTGCCTTGCGGGTGTTCCCCAGATTCGACGGCACAGGCTTGGAGGTTGGCCTCGCCGGCCTCCCTGTCGGAGTCGAAGGTGACGCCGCCCGTCGGCTGGTACCGGCGCTGCGAAGCCACGTGCCGTTGAACATCACTGGTATGGGCGGCGCCAAGTTCGCCTACCGCTACATTGATGACGTTCCCTATTTCGGTGGCGCTCTGATGGTCTCCGCCACTCGGGGCAACTCTTGTAGCACAGGCTTCGGCGTCACAGGCCTGAACGGAGCGGCGACCTATCTGATCACGGCGGCGCACTGCGGCGAAGGCAGATGGGACACCGGCACAGTGGTGCTCGCCGACGGCAGTACCTATTCCAGGACTTTCGGTAACACGATCGCCGCAGGGCGCAGCACCGGACGTGATGCCGAGTTGATTCTCACCCCCGGAGGAGCCGGTGCCGGTGTGTACTGGGGCGCATCGATCAATCCGCCGAGTGACCCCGGAAGCAACAGCTATGTCGCAGTCTCCGGCGCCGGCACCAATCTCGTAGATCGTACGATCTGCGCCTCGGGCGCCTTCTCTGGCACGCAATGTGGGGCTACTATCCGGGCTACGAATGTCATCGTCGTCTACGATCCCCCCACGAACGGGGTGGGCCGGGTGACGAATCTGGTATGGGCGCAGAACCTGCCCGCGAACAGCAGCTCTGCGTTCGTCGGACAGGGCGACAGCGGTGGACCGATCACCAGTCTGGCTTCCGGCGGCAGGGTTCAGGCTCAGGGAATCATCAGCGGTATCGAGACCGGATCGGATGGCGCGGACCTGCGAACTTGCAAGGGATACAACTACCCAGGCCGCCAGTGTTCCTACAGCTTTTACTACGCCGACTTGTCCGGGGCGATGAGCGCCGTCGGGGTGCGAATCAACACCCAGTGAGCACACGGGCGCGGAGAATGCATGCTCAGGTGTCTCAGGGAACGTCATCGGTCGCCCGCACGTCGAAGGAGCCATGAGCGTGATGTCACGTTTGCGGTTGCCCATCACTATTGCGATCATGGTGTTACTCGGTGCGATCAGTGGATGTGCCTCCGGCGGCCGATCCGCAGGGGGCAGTCCGCCCGATCCGGACCTCGAGGCCGCGGTTTCCACGTTGGTGCCCGCCCTGGAGAGCTCCTTCGGCACCAAGTACGCGGGATCGCGTATCGATGACGGCACGCTCGTCATCTACCGTGTGCCCGATCCGGATCTGGACGCCTTCGTGGCCGAGAGGGCGGGCCGGGCGAAAGTTGAGCTCCGGGCTGCGGCGTACTCCCTCAGTCAGATGAAAGCGGTCGCCGACTCGATCATCGACGATCGCGACTACTGGGCGGGCCGGGGAGTCTCGGTCAACGGTGCCGTGCCGGCCGTCGATGGTTCCGGTGTGCAGGTCATGGCGACCGGGCAGAAGGCGGATACCGAAGCGCTGCTGCGTCAGCGTTATCCCGCCGTGCCGGTCACCATCGGGCAGGATTCAGGACCCATCGTGCCGTACGCGACGGTGAGCCTTCCACCCATCGAGATGTCGGCCCCTCCGTCTTCGAGTCGGACTCCGGAGAAGTGATCAGGTGAGCTAGTACCAGATGGCGATGCGGGCGCCGTTGTTCTCCTCGGGTGGGCTGGGGTGGCTCTGGGCGGCGCCCGTCGCCATGCGGTGGGCGCTCCAGGCGACGGCGGCCGCGTCGAGGATGTCGTCGGGTGGGGCCTGGCCGGCCGGTCCGAGCTGGTCGGGCAGGACGATGCCGTGCTTGGCCAGCAGCTCCCGGCGGCGGGCCTGACCGGTCCAGGTCTTCTTCGCGTACGCGAGGGGCTCGCCGGCCATCTCCCGGAACGAGACCTCGGGGTGGGCCTCGAAGAGCAGGCCGGGGTGGCGTTCCCAGATGGCGTTCGCCTCGAGCAGCTTGGGGCGCAGCGCCCACGACTGGCGGCTGAGCCCGGCGCCGGTGAGCTCGCGGCAGACCCTGTTGGCCGCCGCGAAGTCGGCCTCCTGCCACACCGCGCGTGGCGGTACCCGGAAGACGCTGCTGCGTCGCGGGCCGAGGTGGTCCGCGGCGACGGCGTCGGCGGCGCGCCAGCGGTCGGGGAGCATGCCGAGGGGGATGTCGACGCCGATGACGGCGGCGCCGGAGCTGCCGGCGACGATCTCGTAGAGGGTGGAGGCGAGCATGGCCCGGCCGAAGTGGCCGTCGCGCAGCTCGACGCCGACCCAGCCGAGGGCGTAAGCGTCGACGCCGATGACGTGAATGCTCATGAGCCGCTCAGCGGGGGAGCAGCTTTTCGATGGCGGCGACGAGGCGTTCGTCCCTGGGTTCGGTGCCCGGGTCGAAGCGTGCCTCCACTGTGCCGTCGGGGGCGACGAGGAACTTCTCGAAGTTCCACTGGATGTCCTCGCCCTCGCCGACGAGCTCGCGGTAGAGCGGGTGCCGGCCGGGGCCGTTGACGTCCACCTTCTCCGTGAGGGGGAACGTGACGCCGTAGTTGACCTCGCAGAACGTCTCGATCTCGGCGGCGGATCCCGGCTCCTGGCCGGCGAACTGGTTGCAGGGCACGCCCAGCACGACGAGGCCGCGGTCGTGGTACGTCCGGTAGAGCTCCTCGAGTCCGGCGTACTGCGGGGTGAGGCCGCACTGGGAGGCGACGTTGACCACGAGGACGACATTGCCGCGGTACTGCCGCAGATCGGCGGATCCGCCCGGAAGTGCGTCGATGGCGACGTCGAAGATGGTCATGACGGCAGACTACGCGTAGTGCCTGTACGAGTGCACGCTGTGGCGCCCAGACTCGAAAAGTTAAGAGGTCCGTTAAACCGCAGAGACCTTCTTGACTGATGTTCATAGATGTGACTACCGTCTCTTCAACTTCCCTTTGGAAAGTTTCCTAACTGTTCTGAGGAGACGCAGTGAAGAAATCCCTCCGTCGCGCCTTGTGGGCCGGGGCGATCGTGGCGGTGGCCTCCGCCGCGGTCCCCATGGTTCAGGCGTCCGCTGCCGCCGCCTGTGCTCCCGCGTGGAGCTCCTCTGCCGTTTACGTCAAGGACAACACCGCTTCACAGAACGGGCACAACTACACGGCCAAGTGGTGGACCCAGAACGAGTCCCCGGCCACGCACAGCGGCCAGTGGGACGTCTGGATCGACAACGGCACCTGCGGCGGGGGCACCGACCCGACGACGCCGCCGACCACGCCTCCTACGACTCCTCCGGACACCCCGCCCACCACGCCGCCCACCACGCCCCCGGGCAACGGTGGCAAGAACGTCGTCGGCTACTTCGCCGAGTGGGGCGTCTACGGCCGCAACTACCACGTCAAGAACATCGTGACGAGCGGCTCCGCCTCCAAGCTGACCCACATCCTGTACGCGTTCGGCAACACCACCGGCGGCCAGTGCTCGATCGGTGACTCGTACGCCGACTACGACCGCGCGTACACCGCCGCGGAGAGCGTCGACGGCGTTGCGGACACCTGGGACACCGGCGCGCTGCGCGGCTCCTTCAACCAGCTGCGCAAGCTCAAGAAGGCGTACCCGAACATCAAGGTGATCTGGTCGTTCGGCGGCTGGACCTGGTCCGGCGGCTTCACCCAGGCCGCGGCGAACCCGACCGGCTTCGCCAACTCCTGCTACAACCTGATCAAGGACTCCCGCTGGTCCGACGTCTTCGACGGCATCGACATCGACTGGGAGTACCCGAACGCCTGTGGCCTGTCCTGCGACGCCAGCGGCCCGGCCTCGTACAACAACGTGATCACCGCGCTGCGCAACAAGTTCGGTCAGAACTTCCTCATCACCTCCGCCATCTCGGCCGACGGCTCGAACGGCGGCAAGCTGGACGCGGCCGACTACGCCTCGGGCATCGCGAAGCTGAACCTGGTCTTCCCGATGACCTACGACTACTACGGCGCGTTCAACCCGCAGGGCCCGACCGCCCCGCACTCGCCGCTGACCTCGTACGCCGGCATCCCGCAGCAGGGCTTCTGGTCCGACGCGGCGATCCAGAAGCTGAAGAGCAAGGGCGTCCCGGCGAACAAGATGCTGCTGGGCATCGGCTTCTACGGCCGCGGCTGGACCGGCGTCACGCAGACCGCCCCGGGCGGCACGGCGACCGGCGCAGCCCCCGGCACCTACGAGGCCGGCATCGAGGACTACAAGGTCCTCAAGAACAGCTGCCCGGCCACCGGCACCATCGGCGGCACCGCGTACGCCAAGTGCGGCAGCAACTGGTGGGGCTACGACACCCCGGCCACCATCGGCGGCAAGATGACGTACGCCAAGCAGCAGGGTCTCGGCGGCGCCTTCTTCTGGGAGTTCTCCGGCGACACCAGCAACGGCGAGCTCATCACCGCGATCAAGAACGGCCTCGGCTGATCGAGTCCTAGCAAGTGGGGCGTCGGGGATCCTCCCGGCGCCCCTTCGCGTTGTCTGGTTAGGCTTCGAACCATGCGCCGAGAGTGGCATCAGCTCAGTCATCCGGGGGTCGGAGCGACGGCCCTGCAGACCTCCCGTCCGTCCACCGACTCCGCCGAGGACTCGGCGCTGGGCCTCGACCGCTGGCGCGAGCTGCCGCGGGTGCAGATGCCGCCGTGGGCGGACCCGGACGAGGTCGCCTCGGTCTGTCAGGTCCTCGACAACGTGCCGTCGATCGTCGCGCCGTACGAGGTCGACCAGCTGCGGCACAAGCTCGCCGAGGTGTGCGAGGGGCGGGCGTTCCTGCTGCAGGGCGGCGACTGCGCCGAGACGTTCGCCGACAACACCGAGAGCCACCTGCTCGCCAACGCGCGCACGCTGCTACAGATGGCGGTGGTGCTGACGTACGGCGCGTCGATGCCGGTCGTGAAGGTGGCGCGGGTCGCCGGGCAGTACACCAAGCCCCGGTCCGCGCCGACGGACTCGCTGGGGCTGCCGGCGTACCGCGGTGACCTGATCAACTCGCTCGAGGCGAACGAGGCCGCCCGGGTCGCCGATCCGCAGCGCATGATCCGCGCGTACGCGAACAGCGCCGCGGCGATGAACATGCTGCGGGCGTACCTGTCGGGCGGTCTTGCCGATCTTGCGGGTCTGCACGACTGGAACAAGGACTTCGTCCGGGCGTCGCCCGCGGGTGAGCGCTACGAGGCCATCGCGCGCGAGATCGACCGGGCGCTCGACTTCATCCGTGCCTGCGGCATGACCGACGACGAGGCGCTGCGCACGGTCAGCCTGTACTGCTCCCACGAGGCGCTCGCGCTGGAGTACGACCGCGCCCTCACCCGGGTCTCGGGCGGTCGCGCCTACGGGCTCTCCGGCCACTTCCTGTGGGTGGGGGAGCGCACCCGCCAGCTCGACCACGCCCACATCGACTTCGTCAGCCGCATCGCCAACCCGATCGGCGTCAAGCTGGGCCCGGGCACGTCCCCGGAGACCGCCATCGAGCTGTGCGAGAAGCTCAACCCGGAGAACGTCCCGGGCCGGCTCACGTTGATCAGCCGGATGGGCAACGGCAAGGTCCGCGACGCGCTGCCGCCGATCGTCGAGAAGGTGACCGCGGCCGGCGCGAAGGTCGTGTGGCAGTGCGACCCGATGCACGGCAACACCCATGAGTCGTCCAACGGCTACAAGACCCGGCACTTCGACCGGATCGTGGACGAGGTGCTCGGCTACTTCGAGGTGCACCGCGGCCTCGGCACCCACCCGGGCGGCATCCACGTGGAGCTGACCGGCGAGGACGTGACCGAGTGCCTCGGCGGCGCGCAGGGCATCGAGGACCTCGACCTGCCCGACCGCTACGAGACCGCGTGCGACCCGCGGCTCAACACCCAGCAGAGCCTCGAGCTCGCCTTCCTGGTGGCGGAGATGCTGCGTGGTTGACCTGCGGTCGGACACGGTCACCCGGCCGACCGCGGCGATGCGCGAGGCGATGGCCACGGCCGAGGTGGGCGACGACGTCTTCGGCGACGACCCGACCGTCAACGCGCTCGAGGCGCGGGTCGCCGCGCTGTTCGGGCACGAGGCGGCGCTGTTCGCCCCGTCCGGCACGATGGCCAACCAGATCGCGCTGCAGGTGCTCGTCCCACCCGGGGAGGAACTGCTCGCCGGGGCCGACGCGCATGTGGTCACGTACGAGGTGGGTGCCGCCGCCGCGGTCGGGGGCATCTCCACCCGTACCTGGCCCTCGGTGGGCGCGGCACTGGACCCCGAGGCGATCGCGGCGATGATCCGGCCCGCCGGCTACCCGTCGCTGCCCACCCGGGCGATCGCGGTCGAGCAGACCCACAACCTCGGCGGCGGAGGCATCGTCCCGCTGGCGACCCTGCGGCGGCTCCGCGAGGCGACGGCCGGGGTGGCCCTGCACTGCGACGGTGCCCGCATCTGGCATGCGCACGTCGCTGACGGGGTGCCGCTGCTCACCTACGGCCAGTTGTTCGACACGCTGTCCGTTTGTCTGTCCAAGGGACTGGGCGCACCCGTCGGGTCGCTGTTCGTGGGTTCGGCGGAGCGCGTCGCCCGGGCCCGGGGCATCCGCAAGCGGATGGGCGGCGGCATGCGCCAGGCGGGCATCCTCGCGGCGGCCGGCCTGCACGCCCTCGACCACCACATCGAGCGGCTCGCCGACGACCACGCCCGGGCCCGCCGCCTCGCCACGGCCCTGGAGCCGTTCGGCGTCGTGGAAGCGGCCGCGGTGCAGACCAACGTCGTGCTCCTCGACCTCGCCAAGACGGCCCTGGACGCGCCGACGCTGGTGGCCCGGGCCGCCGAGCGTGACGTCCGCATCGTGGCGATGCTGCCCCGGACGGCCCGGGTGATCACCCACCTCGACGTCGACGACGCCGGCATCGACCGCGCGGGGCAGGTGTTGTCGGATCTCCTGCGCGCCGCCTGAGCCGGGCGCCCGCCGTCTGGTTACATCGGAGTCCGAGGCCGTCCCGCACCGCTGAGGAGTTCCGATGACCCGCCGCGCCACCGGCACCTTCACCACCGTCTTCGACCCGCTGCCGATCGACGACGACGCGATCGGCCGGATGCGGGTGGACAAGACGATCGAGGGCGACCTGACCGGGACGGGCCGCGCCGAGATGCTCTCGGTCGGCACGCCGATCGACGGCTCGGCGGGCTACGTGGCCATCGACCGCATCACCGGCACGCTGCACGGCCGCAGCGGCAGCTTCGTCCTGCAGCACTACGGGCTGATGGACCGCGGCGCGGGGACGCTCATCGTCCAGGTCGTGCCCGATTCCGGTACGGACGAGCTCACCGGCCTCGTCGGCACGTTCCAGATCGACAACAGCTCAGAGGAGCACCGCTACATCTTCGACTACGACCTCAAGGTGCACTGACGCGAAGGCCCTTGAGCAGCGCGATGTCCGCGGCGTGGCCCTCGTGCTCCTTGGTCGGCGTCTCCACGATCACCGGTACGCCGTCCGTGGCCGGGTGGGCCAGCAGCTCCGCGAACGCCGCGGCGCCGATGCGTCCCGCGCCGATCGTCTCGTGGCGGTCTCGGGTGGAGCCGCACTCGTCCTTCGAGTCGTTGGCGTGGATCAGCATCAGGCGCTCCCGGCCCACCGTCGCCACCAGCGCGTCCAGGGTCTCGGTCATGCCGCCCGGGCGGGCCAGGTCGTGGCCCGCGGCCCAGGCGTGGCAGGTGTCGAAGCAGACGCCCAGCCACGGGTGGTGCTCCACCGCCTCCAGGTACGGCCCGAGGTCCTGCACCTTCGAGGCGAGACTGCGGCCGCCGCCCGCGCTCGGCTCCACGAGCAGCTTCGGCAGGCCCTGGGCGGCCGCCGTGTCCAGCAGCGGCAGCAGGGCTTCCCGGAGCTGGTGCATGGCCTTGTCGTCGTGGGCCGGGTCGACCGAGCTGCCGGCGTGGTAGACCACCGCTGTCGCCCCGATGGCCGCGCCCCGGCGCAGGGCGTGCTCCAGGGTCTCCACCGAGCGGGCGACCGTCAGCTCGGTCGGTGAGCCCAGGTTGACCAGCAGGGACGCGTGAATGTACGCGGGCAGCCCCCGCTCACCGCACCCGTCGCGGAACAGCGTGTCCTGCTTCGGGTCGCCCGGCGGCAGCGCCCAGCCCCGCGAGTTGGACACGTACACCTGGACCGCCTCGGAGCCCGCCGCGTCGGCGTAGGGCAGGGCTGCCTTGGCCAGCCCGCCCGACGTCTTGGTGTGGGAACCGATCGGGCGGCCTTCAGTCCGTTCGTGGGTGGCGGCGGGGTGGTGGGACTGGGGGCTCACAGACAATTGAGCACGACCTCTGTCTGCGTCGGCACGGGCGTGTTGGGCGCCGGGTTCTGCTGGCGTACCAGCCCGTTGGGGTTGAAGTTGAGCCGCGGCGTGAGGCCCATGCCCTGCAGGGTCTGCGCCGCCTGCTGGCACGGCTGGTTGGTCAGGTCCGGGACGGTCACCTGCGGCGGCCCCTTGCTGACCTCGAGCTTGATCTCGTCGTCCTTCTCCGCGCCGGTCTCCGGCCCGGGGGACTGGCCGATGACCGTGTCGGCGGGCTGGTCGCTGTCCTTGTACTGCTCGACGACCACCAGGCCGAGGCCCTGGAGCTGGTTGCGGGCGTCGTTGATGTTCTTGCCCTTGACGTCCGGCACGGTGATCGGGGCCTTGCCCTTGCTGATCACCACGGTGACGGTGGCGCCGGGCTTGAGCGACTCGCCGGCCTTGGGCTCCACGGAGATCACCACGCCCTGCGGCACGTCGTCGCTGTACTTGCCCTCGCCCTCCCTGAACTTGAGCTTCGTACCCTCGATCTCGCCCTTGGCGGCGGCCTTCTCCATGCCGACGACGTCCGGCACCGGGTAGCGCTCGGGACCCAGGGACAGGGTCAGGGTGAGCAGGCCACCCTTGACCAGCCGCTCCTCGGCCGGCGGGTCCTGCCCGAGCACGACGTCCTTGGGGATGTTCTCGTCGTAGCGGCCGTCGTCGAAGGCGAGCGAGAAGCCCTTGGCCTTCGCCTCCTGCTCGGCCTGGACGCGGGTCATGTTGACGAGCTGCGGCGCATCCGTGTAGCGCCCGGCCGTGACCCACCAGGTGCTGAAGACGACGGTCAGCACCATCAGCGCGACGGCGCCGATGATGAACAGGCGGCGCCGGTCGCCGAAGCGGCCGGCCGTCGGGCCGTCCGGGAACGGCGGCGGAGTGCTCCGGCGGCGCTGGGCGCGGGGGTTCTGCTCCGGCAGGCGGGCCCAGGTGGGCCGGTCGGCGGCGGCCGGGAAGACGGAGGTGACGGCCGGCACCAGCGCGGTGGCGTCGGCGGCGGGGTGGCGGGCCGGCACCTGGCGCAGCAGCGCGGTCTCGACGTTGGCGGCGCCCAGGTCGTCGCGGACCACCTGGACCTCGGCGAGCAAGGCGCCGGCGTCGGTGGGTCGCGCGCCCGGGTCGCGGCGGGTGGCCCGGGCCACGAGGTCGTCGAGGACCGACGGCAGGCCCTTGACGATGCTGGACGGGGCCGGCACGTCGTTGTCCACGTGCTGCCAGGCCACCTCGACGGGCTCGCCACCGTCGTACGGGACCCGGCCGGTGAGCATCTCGAACAGCACGATGCCGGCCGAGTAGACGTCGGTGCGGGCGTCGGCGTGCCCGTCGGTGACCAGCTCGGGTGCCACATACGCGACTGTGGCCATCAGCTGGCCGGAGTCGTCGGTGCTGCTCGCCTCGACGGCGCGGGCCAGCCCGAAGTCGGCCACCTTGACCACGCTGTCGACGAGGTTCGCGATGCCGCCGCTGGGCGCCTCCGCGACCAGCACGTTCTCCGGTTTGACGTCGCGGTGGACCAGGCCCGCGCGGTGGGCGGCGGCGATGGCGGCGAGCATCTGCTCGAGGATGGCCAGGGCCTCGACGGGGTTCAGCCGGCGGCGCTGGGTGAGCAGGTCGCGCAGGGTGCGGCCCTGGACGTACTCCATGACGAGGTAGGGCAGGCCCTCGTGGCGGCCCTGGTCGTAGACGGCCACGACGTTGGGGTGGGTGAGCCGGGCGATCGTCTTGGCCTCGTCGGTGAACCGGTCGACGAAGTGGACGTTCGTCGCCTGCGACGGGTGGATGATCTTCAATGCGACCGTACGCTCGAGCCGGTCGTCCACGGCGGTGTAGACGGTCGCCATGCCACCACGGGCGACGCGCCCGGTGATGCGGTAGCGCCCGTCAATCGTCGTGCCGATCAACGTGTCGGCGACAGTCGTGTCCATCGGCGTGAAGTGTATGTGCCCTTCCGGGAAAGGCGGACCAGGATGTCTCAGCTGAGACCTAACGGGTACTGCGGGACGTGCCGACCTGCGCTACAAGGAAGAAATCGGCCCGCGGTGCCGGGCACCGCGGGCGCTATATGGTGACAAATCGGATCAGTGCCCGCCAGCGCGGCGCGCCCTTTCCGTCCTGCCGCCCCCGCTTCCACCGCTGCCCGAACCCGCAGACTCCGACGAAGTGGGCGAGTCGCTCGGCGACGGCTCCGGAGAGTCGTCGGTGGACGCACTGGGTGAGGGTGTAGGGGACGGGCTGTGCGGCGGGGACGGCGCCGCGGTCGGTGTGGGCACCGGAGGCGCCAGGCAGCAGTCGGTGGGATCGGGCTCCGGCGCGGTGCCCGCCACCGTGGTCCGCCGCGGCTTCGGCGCGGTCCGCGTCACGGGCGGCGCGGCCGTCGCCCCGGCGGGGTTGGGCAGCACCCTGATCGTGCCGGCGGTCGGCTCCGGCGCCGGCACGGTCTCCTGCGCCGACCCCCGGCCGAGGCCCTCGTGCGAGAGCTCGCCGTGGTCACCGCCGGGCGCCGCCGCGGCCAATGGGTACGGCTCGGCGCCGCCCTGATCGCTCAGCAGCGCACCGAGCCCGTTGACCACGGCGAAGTAGCTGCCCGTGGCCCCCGCGACCGCGAGCACGCCGAACGCCGTCACGGCGACCAGGCGGCGGGGATGACGGGCCTGGTCGTGGGAGTACGAGGTCCGCAACCCGTCCGTGATCCCCGCCCCGCCGAACGTGCTGAAGCCGGTGGCGGTCACGTCCTGGAACGCGGGCGCGGCACCGGTGTGCGCCGGCTGCGGCTCCGCGTCACGCCGGCCCAGGTCGTAGCGCAGCGATCGCCACGCTCCGGCGACCTCGTTGCGGGTCCTCCGCCAAATCATCGGGTCAGTTCTCCGCTCTCGCAGGACCGGGCCGCTCCCGGCTCCGTCAGGGGTTCCGCGTGGTGGCGTGGCAGCACGGCATGGCACGCTGGTCGGGTGACCGATTCCGTGACAACGAGCCCGCCGGCCGGCCGGCCGACCGGCCCGGCCGAGTGGATCAACCTGCCCGACGTGGCGGACCGGCTCGGTGTGTCGATCAGCAAGGTGCACCAGATGATCCGCGACGGCGCGCTGCTGGCCGTCAAGCGCGACGGCGTCCGGGTGGTGCCCGCTGAGCTGGTGGCCAACAGCACCGTGCTCAAGCACCTCCCCGGCATCCTCACGCTGCTCCACGACGCTGGGTACAACGACGAAGAGGCCCTCGGGTGGCTGTACGAACCCGACGAGACCCTCGGCGGATCGGGCGCCGTGGCCCTCGGCGGCGACCGCGCCCGTGAGGTCAAGCGGCGCGCGCAGGCGCTCGGTTTCTGAGCCCGGATGCGCCACCTGGCCTATCTGGGCGTGCTCGCCGGCTGCCTGGTGTGCGCCCTCTGGCTCGAACCCGTGCTGAAGGTCAACGTCCTGCGCCGGTGGCGGCGCCTGCTGCTGACGCTGCTGCCGGTGGTGGCCGTCTTCGTGCTCTGGGACCTCGGGGCGATCGCGGCGGGCCACTGGACGTTCGACCCGGAGCAGACCACCGGGGTCCTGCTGCCCGGCGGGCTGCCGCTGGACGAGGTGCTGTTCTTCGTGATCGTGCCGGTCTGCGCGGTGCTCGGGTTCGAGGCCGTGCGGGCGGTGCTGGGCCGGCCGGCCGGGGACGGTGACGAGTGACCTACACGGTGGCGGCCCTGCTCGGCGTCGCCGGCGCGATCGTGGTCGACCTCTTCGTGCTGCGGACCCGGCTGGTGCGGCGGGTGGTGTTCTGGGCCACGTACCCGATCATCATCGCCTTCCAGCTGCTGTCCAACGGCATCCTGACCGGGCGGCGGATCGTGGTCTACGACCCGGCCGCGATCCTGGGGTGGCGGATCGCGTACGCGCCGGTCGAGGACCTGCTCTTCGGCTTCGCGATGGTGCTGCTGACGCTCTCCGTCTGGGTGTGGCTGGGGCGGCGCGGGGTGCAGCCGGAGCCGCGGGCGGGCAAGGGCAGCGTGCTGGTGCGCCGCCTGCGCGACTGACCCGTCACACGGTGCGGCGCACCGCCGCGTCGGCGAGCTCGAGCAGCACGCCCCGAGCCTCTGCCTCCAGGTCAGCGGTGTGCAAAGCGGCCAGCGCCTCGTCGGTGAGGGCGGCGATCCGCGCCTCCGTCCGGGCCAGGGCGCCGCTGTCCGTGATGATCTCCCGCAGCCGCCCGACCCGGGCCTCGTCCAGCCCCGCGTCGCCCAGCCCGCGCTCGAGCTCCGCGCGCCCGGCCTCGGACACCGTCTCGTACGCCGCCGCGATGAGGTACGTGCGCTTGCCCTCGCGCAGGTCGTCACCGGCGGGCTTACCGGTGACCACCGGGTCGCCGAAGACGCCGAGCACGTCGTCGCGGAGCTGGAACGCCTCGCCCAGCGGCAGCCCGAAGGCGGAGTAGGAACCGGTCAGGGCCGGCGTCGCGGCGGCCAGCGCGGCGCCGAGCAGCAGCGGCCGCTCGATGGTGTACTTCGCCGACTTGTAGCGGGCGATCTTGCCCGCCCGCTCCAGCGATGTGTCACCGGTCACCGGAGTGAGCACGTCGAGATACTGCCCCGCGGTCACCTCCGTACGCATCCGGTCGAAGACCGGCCGAGCCCGCGCCAGCTCCTCCAGGCCCACCCCGGAGCTGTGCAACAGCTCGTCGGACCAGACCAGCGCCAGGTCGCCGAGCAGCACGGCCGCGTTGTCGCCGAAGGCCTCCGCCGGGCCGCGCCACGCCGCCGCGGCGTGCCGGGCCGCGAACCGCTTGTGCACCGACGGCTCCCCGCGCCGGGTGTCGGAGCGGTCCATGAGGTCGTCGTGGATCAGCGCGCTGGCCTGCACCAGCTCCAGCGCCGAGACGGCCGTGACGACGTGGTCGGAGTCGATGCCCCCGGCGCCGCGGTAGCCCCAGTACGCGAAAGCGGGCCGCAACCTCTTCCCGCCTCGCAGCACGAACGCCTCGAGCGCGTCCGCCACGTCCGCCAGCGCCTCGTCGATCGACAGCAGCCGGGTGCGCTGCGCCGCGAGGAAGGCGGCGAGGGCCTTGTCGACACGCGGGCGCAGCCCGGCGCGTTCCAGCGGGGAGGTCACGGCGCCAAACCTAGCGGGTCGCTCACCGGGCGCCAGCCGGTAGAGTCACCGGTGTGTCTCTCGGCCTTCCTTCCCGTCTCCCGGCGTCCCCGTCGATCGGCGATCTGATCCGCCGTCCGGCGCCGACGTTCTCGTTCGAGTTCATGCCGCCGAAGACCCGCGAGGCCGAGCAGCTGCTGTGGCGCACCATCCGCGAGCTCGAGCCGTTGCGGCCCGACTTCGTGTCGATCACGTACGGCGCCGGCGGCAGCACCCGTGACACGACCGTCGAGGTGACCGAGCGGGTCGCCACCGAGACGACCCTGCTGCCCATGGCGCACCTGACGGCGGTCAACCACTCGGTCGCCGAGCTGCGCAACGTCATCGGGCGGCTGGCCGGCGCCGGCATCCGCAACGTGCTCGCCGTGCGCGGCGACCCGCCCGGCGACCCGAACGGCGAGTGGGTGCGCCACCCGGAGGGTGTGCTCTACGCCGAGGACCTGGTGCGGCTGCTGCGCGAGGCGGGCGACTTCAGCGTCGGCGTGGCCGCGTTCCCGTACAAGCACCCCCGCTCGGACGACATCGAGAGCGACACCCGCAACTTCATCCGCAAGTGCCGGGCCGGTGCCGATTTCGCGATCACCCAGATGTTCTTCGAGGCGGACGAGTATCTGCGGCTGCGCGACCGGGTGGCCGCCGCGGGCTGTGACACGCCGATCGTGCCGGGCGTGATGCCGGTGTTGCGGATGGCGACCATCGCGCGCTCCGCGCAGCTCTCCGGCGCGCCGTTCCCGCCTGCGCTGCTGGCGCGCTTCGAGCGGATCGCCGACGACGAGGCGGGCGTGCGCAAGCTGGGCATCGAGCTGTGCAGCGAGATGTGCCGCAAGCTGCTCGACGAGGGCGTGCCGGGCATCCACTTCATCACCATGAACCGTTCTCCCGCTACGCGCGAGGTGTGGCAGCAGCTGACCGGCGCGACCGCCGCTCCCGCCGCCGCCTGACCGGTGACCTGGGAGCAGTACGCGGCCGCCTGGTCGGCGCTGCACGGCGGTTTCGACCCGCGGACGGCCTCGCCGGTGATCCGCGGCTGGGTCCGCCTGGCCTATCGGGGCGGGAGCCTGCTCGGCCGGCTGCGCGTCGGCCCGATGGCGGTGACCGCCGCCGGTCTGCTGCTGTGCGCCGGGGTGCCGTTCGTGCCGCTGCTCGTCGGCGCCGCGCTGGTGCTGCTGGCCGGTTTCGCCGATGCCCTGGACGGGGCGGTGGCCGTGGTGACCGGGCGCGCCACCCGGCTGGGTTTCGTCTACGACTCGGTGGCGGACCGGCTCGGTGAGCTGGCCTGGCTGGCCGCGTTCTGGATGGCGGGCGCCCCCGGCTGGCTGGTCGTCGCCGGCCTGGCGGTGAGCTGGCTGCACGAGTACGTCCGGGCCCGCGCGGCGGCCGGCGGCATGGACGGGCTGGGCGTCGTCACGGTGGGGGAGCGCCCGACCCGCGTCTCGGTGGCGGTCGCCGGGCTCCTGCTGGGCGGCGTCGCCGGCCTGGTCCACCCCGGGTGGGACCGGACGGTCGTGGTGGGCGCGGTGCTGGTCTGGGTGGCCCTCGGCCTGATCGGCCTCGGCCAGCTGCTGCACGCCGTACGCCGGGCGTTGATCGATTAATTGCGTTGTCCGGTACGGCCCCCGCGCCCTACCTTGTGTCTCGACGACGTGGCCCGGACCGGGCCGAGGGAGATGACATGACGACCTTCCGGCTCGGAAGCAGGGGTCCGCGACACGGTTGACGCAGCTGCGCCGACCGTCGCCGCTCGCCCCGTGCTGTCCGGGGCCGGGCGGCTTTTTCATGCGCAGACCACAGGGGAGGTGACCCGCCATGAGCGTGGTCCTCGTTCTCAATGCCGACTACGGGCCGTTGCACCGGGTCAGCGTCCGGCACGCGATCCGCATGCTCTTCCGCGAGGTCGCCGTGGTGCAGGAGGCCCGCCCGGACGCCCGCATCGGCGTCTTCCCGATCCCGACCGTCGTCCGGCTCGTCAGCTACGTCGTGACGCGCTGGCGGCACAGCCGCGGCCCGGCCTGGTCGCGCGGCGGCGTGCTGACCCGCGACGACCGTCGCTGCTGCTACTGCGGCAAGCCGGCGTCCACCATCGACCACGTCCTGCCGCGTTCGCGGGGCGGGGGCAACACCTGGGAGAACACCGTCGCCGCGTGCGGGCGCTGCAACCAGCGCAAGGGGGACCGAACGCCGGCGGAGGCGCGGATGCCGCTGCGCTGGGCGCCGAAGGCGCCGAGCTGGGCGGATCTGGCCGCGCGGTGAGGACGGCGGCCGGCGGGACCACACGGGGGCCCGCCGGTCGTCCACCTCACCGGTCGCCCGCCACCGGCTGCGGGACGCTCGCCGCGGTGCGCCTTCGGGGTACGGCCGGCGCGGTGCCACGGGGCCGCCGGTCGCGGTCGAGCCACCACTGGGACACCAGGAGCGGCAGGGTCCAGCCGAGCCACGACGCGAACCCGGAGACGATCCACGCGAACAGCATCGGGTCGCCGTGGAAGGTGGTGTCGAGCTGGGGTGCGAGCGTGACGGCCGCGATCGCACCCCAGATCCGGTTGCTGATGATCGAGGCGGTCAGCGCGAAGCTGCGGATCATCCAGCGGCGGTGGTCGGCGTACCGGCGCTGCCGCGCGCGCCGCCAGCCGGTGACCGTGCACCCCAGCCAGAGCAGCGCGAGAAGCACGTTGCTGGCTCGCGTGACCGGTCCGAACGGGGTGAAGGCCCCGACGACCAGCGCGGTCAGCCCGGCCGGCAGCACGCCGCCGAAGACGTAGACCCGGCCCGCCCGGCGGTGCCAGGCCGGATGCCGCTGCCGGAACCACGGCCAGATCTGCAGCACGGCGGTGGCGAGCGCGACGCTGCCGAAGAGCACGTGCGGCACGAGCGTCCAGTAGTGCGCCACCCCGAGGGTGTCCGGCTGCGGGACGCGGGAGCGGCTCGGGTCGAGGCTGAGGTAGGGCGGCAGCGAGAACGCCAGGAAGATCACCACGAGCGCCCCGAGCGGGAAGATCCACGGGCGACGGAATGCGTATGCCATACGCAAAAGCGTACGACATACGCACCAGGGCTGACAGAGGCTGTCCGTACGATGGCCGCGTGACCCGCGAGATTCCCCGTACGCTCCAGATCCTGTGGGGTGAGGCCCCGCGGCCCGGCGGCCGCGGGCTGAACCGGGAGCGGATCGTTGCGGCCGCGATCGAGATCGCCGACGCGGACGGCCTCGCCGCCCTCTCGATGGCCCGGCTGGCCGAGCGGCTGGGCAGCGCTCCGATGTCGCTCTACCGGCACGTGGCGAACAAGGACGAGCTACTGGCGTTCATGCTCGACGCCGCGCCCGGCTCGCCGCCCGAGCTGCCCCGCGGCTGGCGGCCCGGCCTCGAGGCGTGGGCGCGGGCACTGCGCGACGTCTACTACGCGCACCCGTGGATCCTGCAGGTCAGCGACGGCCGCCCGCCGCTGGACCCGGGGCAGCTCGCGTGGCTCGACCGGGGACTCGCCGCGCTGGACGGCACTCCGCTCAGCCAGCGCGACCGGTTCGAGGTGGTCACCGCGGTGCTCTACTTCGTCCGCGGCGAGGCGCAGATCGGTGCGATCCTCATGCGCGGCGGCTCGATGGAGGACTACGCCGGCCTCATCGCCCACTTCGTCCGGCCCGAGCGGCTCCCGGCCCTGGCCGCCGCCTCGGACGCCGGAATCTTCCGGCCCTCCGCCGACGCCGCCGAGTCCTCGTTCGCGTACGGCCTGGCGCGGGTGCTCGACGGAGTCAGCGTCCTGTTGGCAGGCGATTGAAGGGGAGGGAGAGGGCGGCCGGGTCGTCGGCGACACAGCCGAGGTAGTTGTCCGGCCGGACCAGGAAGTAGGACGGGCCGCGGACGTCGTAGGCGCGGTGCGCGTGGCCGTGGGTGTCGACGACGGCGCCGTGCAGCTTCCACCCCAGGTTGTACCTTCAAGCCCTGCCCGCCCGCGGGCGAGTGCACACGGGCGGCATCGCCGGCGAGAAGGACCCGGCCCACCCGGTAGCGCGCCGACGACGTACCGGGCTCGTGCTGGCCACGGCGTTCACCACGCTGGTGCCGTCATTCGCCGCCCTCTGGCAGTCCGGCGGCGGGCCGGCACTGGGCCGGGAGCTTCCCGACGAGGAAGCGATCGAGACGCTGACGTCCTTCATCTACGCCGGCATCGGCGGCTCATGACCGAGCTCAGGAGGCGTGCGGAAGCGCATCCCCCGGGAAGCCGAGACACGCGTGCGCCTCGTACGTGAAGACGCCCGCCTTGACACCCGGATCCTCGTCCATGACCGCCCGGGTTGCCGCCACGTCGAGGTTGAAGATCGCAATGCCGGAGACATCGCTGCCGTCGGTGACCGGGCAGACGATCGCCAGGACACCCTCGGCCCGCAACCCGAAGTTCCGCCGGCCGTGCTCCCACACGATCGACCCGGCGTCGGGCGACCCGCGGTTCGGGCCGGCCTTGAGGATCACCGCGGTGAAGGGACGAGTCGTGGGCAGCAGGGCCCGCATCTCGTCGTCGGAGATGTGTGTCGTCACGGCGGTCAGAGTAGCCGCCCCAGCACCCCGGACTCGATCACGATGACGAGGCCGATCGCGACGAAGACCAGTGGGACGAGCCAGTGCCCGTACCGCTCGGCGACCGCGATGACCTGCCGATGCGACCCCAGCCACGCCGCCGCCGCGCACCAGACGGCCACGAGGGCCGCGAAGACGACGACCGTGACCACGCTGCCGCCGATCCCGAGGGTGCGGAAGACCGGGGTGTAGACGGCTATGTTGTCTGCCCCATTGGCCACCGTCACGCCGGCGACCGCGAACGCGTTCCCGGCGGCCACCGTCTCCGGTGCGCCGTCGTCGCTTCTCCCGGCGGCGACCAGTCCCCTCACCCCCAGGGCGATCGGGACGAGGCCGAGCAGCCCGGTCCAAGGGTCGGGCACGATCGTCAGCCCGAGAGCCGCCAGCGCCGAAACGGCCACGAGGACGGCGATGCCCGCGTACTGGCCGGCCCAGATCTGCCAGGGCCGCGGCCGCCCGGTGGCGCGGGCGGCGAGGAACAGGACGGTGAGCACGATGATGTCGTCGACATTCGTGCCCGCGAAGATCCCTGCCGCGGCCAGAACGATCTCACCCATGAGAGCCGAGGGTACGGCCGCCGGAAAAGACAGACGGCGGCGCGCCCGAAAGGACGGCCGCCGTCGTGGTCGGTCGGCGTCAGTTGTTGCGGAGGGCCTTGCGGTAGTCGTTGTTGAGGCGGCCGATGAGCGTCAGCGGGATGCCCTTCGGGCAGACCGTGGTGCACTCGCCCATGTTCGTGCAGCCGCCGAAGCCCGCCTCGTCCTGGGCCTCCAGCATGTCGACCACCCGGCTGTCGCGCTCCGGCTGGCCCTGCGGCAGCAGGCCGAGGTGGGCCACCTTCGCGGCGGTGAAGAGCATCGAGGAGCCGTTGGGGCAGGCCGCCACGCAGGCGCCGCAGCCGATGCAGGTGGCTGCTTCGAAGGCCGCGTCCGCGTCGGGCTTGGGGACCGGGGTGGCGTGGGCGTCCGGGGCCGTACCCGTCGGCGCGGTGATGTAGCCGCCCGCCTGGATGATGCGGTCGAAGGCGCCGCGGTTGACGACCAGGTCCTTGATGACCGGGAAGGCCGCCGCGCGCCACGGTTCGACGTCGATGACGTCGCCGTCGTTGAAGTGGCGCATGTGCAGCTGGCAGGTGGTGGTGGCGCGTTCCGGGCCGTGGGCCACGCCGTTGATCATCATGCCGCACATGCCGCAGATGCCCTCGCGGCAGTCGTGGTCGAAGGCGATCGGGTCGTCGCCGTCGAGGATCAGCTTCTCGTTGAGGACGTCGAGCATCTCGAGGAAGCTGGCGTCGGGGGAGATGTCCTTCACGTCGTACGTGACCATCCGGCCCTTGTCGGACGGGCCGGACTGGCGCCACACGCGTACCTGGATGTCCATTACTTGTAGCTCCGCGTGCTCGGGTGGACGTACTCGAAGTCCAGCTGTTCCTTGTGGAGGGTGGGGGTCTCGCCGTACTCCCAGGCCGCGACGTAGCTGAACCGGTCGTCGTGGCGCAGCGCCTCGCCGTCGGGGGTCTGGCTCTCGGCGCGGAAGTGGCCGCCGGCCGACTCGGCGCGGTGCAGGGCGTCGATGCACATCAGCTCGCCGAGCTCGAGGAAGTCCGCGACGCGGCCGGCCTTCTCCAGGTTCTGGTTGAGCTGCTCGCCGGTGCCGGGCACCTTGACCCGGGTCCAGAACTCCTCGCGCAGGCCGCGGATCAGGCCGATGGCCTTGGTCAGGCCCTCCTCGGTGCGCTCCATGCCGCAGTACTCCCACATGATGTGGCCGAGCTCGCGGTGGAAGGAGTCGACCGTACGGTCGCCGTCGATCGAGAGCAGCTTCTGGATCCGCTCCTCGACCTGGGTGCGGGCGGCGACGACCTGCTCGTGGTCCGGCGAGATCTTCTCGTACGGGCCGGAGGCGAGGTAGTGCGCGAGCGTGTGCGGCAACACGAAGTAGCCGTCCGCGAGGCCCTGCATGAGCGCCGACGCGCCGAGCCGGTTGGCGCCGTGGTCGGAGAAGTTGGCCTCGCCCACCACGAACAGGCCGGGGATCGTGGACTGCAGGTCGTAGTCGACCCAGAGGCCGCCCATCGTGTAGTGCACGGCCGGGTAGATGCGCATCGGTACGACGTACGGGTCCTCGCCGGTGATGCGCTGGTACATCTCGAACAGGTTGCCGTACTTGGCCTCGACGGCGTCGCGGCCGAGCCGGGCGATGGCGTCCGCGAAGTCGAGGTAGACGCCGAGGCCGCCGGGGCCGACGCCGCGGCCCTCGTCGCAGACGTTCTTCGCCGCGCGGGAGGCGATGTCGCGGGGAACCAGGTTGCCGAACGACGGGTAGATCCGCTCGAGGTAGTAGTCGCGGTCCTCCTCGGCGATCTCGGCGGCGGGCTTGCCGCAGTCCTCGCGGCGCTTCGGGACCCACACCCGGCCGTCGTTGCGCAGCGACTCGCTCATCAGCGTGAGCTTGCTCTGGTGCGTACCCGATTCCGGGATGCACGTCGGGTGGATCTGGGTGTAGCAGGGGTTCGCGAACAGCGCGCCCTTGCGGTGCGCGCGCCAGCTCGCCGTGACGTTGCAGCCCTTGGCGTTGGTGGACAGGAAGAACACGTTGCCGTAGCCGCCGGAGGCGAGCACGACCGCGTCGGCCAGGTCCGTGGTGATCTCGCCGGTGACCATGTCGCGCACGACGATGCCGCGGGCCTTGCCGTCGACCACGATCAGCTCGAGCATCTCGTGCCGGGCGAACATCTCGATGTTGCCGAGGCCGATCTGCCGCTCCATCGCCTGGTACGCGCCCAGCAGCAGCTGCTGACCCGTCTGCCCCCGGGCGTAGAACGTCCGGGACACCTGGGTGCCGCCGAAGGACCGGTTGTCGAGCAGGCCGCCGTACTCGCGGGCGAACGGTACGCCCTGGGCCACGCACTGGTCGATGATGTTCACGCTGACCTGGGCAAGCCGGTACACGTTGGACTCGCGAGCCCGGAAGTCGCCGCCCTTGACGGTGTCGTAGAACAGCCGGTAGATCGAGTCGCCGTCGTTGCGGTAGTTCTTCGCGGCGTTGATGCCGCCCTGCGCGGCGATGGAGTGCGCGCGCCGCGGGCTGTCCTGGTAGCAGTACGAGCGGACCTTGTAGCCCGCCTCCGCCAGGGTGGCCGCCGCCGAGCCGCCCGCCAGGCCGGTGCCGACCACGATGACGCTGAGCTTGCGCCGGTTGGCCGGGTTGACCAGCTTGGCGGAGAACTTGCGGCGGTCCCAGCGGGTCTCGATCGGGCCGTCGGGCGCCGCCGTGTCGGCGATCGGGTCGCCCTCGGTCCAGTAGGAGTCGGTCATGTCAGTCCACCAATCCGGTGAGCACGGCGAACGGCACCGCGAGGTAGCCGGCGACGAGGACGACGGAGAGCACCAGGGCGGTGGCACGGGCGATGCGCTCGCCGCGCAGGGTGCGCTGGCCCAGTGTGCGGACGGCGCTGAACAGCCCGTGCCGCAGGTGGAAGCCGACGCTCACGATGGCCAGCGTGTAGAAGAGCGTCACGTACCACCGGCCGGGCGCGAAGTCGGCGACCACGTTCGCGTACGGGTGCTGCGCGTCCGCGTTCGGGTTCAGCGTGCCGGTGGTCAGGTCGAGGATGTGGTAGATGACGAACAGCAGGATGATGACGCCGCCCCAGCGCATGGTCCGCGCCGCGTAGCTGCCCTGGACCTTGGTGCGGTGCACGTAGCGCACCGGCCGGGCCTTGCGGGCGCGCCGCGCGAGGATCGTGGCCGCGACGATGTGCCCGACGACCGCGACGGTGAGTCCGGCCCGCTGGAGCCACAGGTACCAGGTCTCCGGCAGCAGCGGTACGCCGATGGTCCGCAGCCAGTGCGCGTAGTGGTCGAAGCTCTCGGCACCCAGGAAGATCTTCAGGTTGCCGATCATGTGCGCGTACAGGAAGGCCACCAGGAGCAGGCCGGTGACCGCCATGAAGATCTTGAGCGCCACCGACGAGCGCAGGCCCCGCGGCCGCCGCTTCGCGGGCGCCTTCTTGTCGAGGGCCTTGCGCGCGGGCTGAGCCGTCGCCTTCGGGGGAGGAGTTCTGGTATCTACCGCCACACCTGGACGGTAGGAAGGTTCGTGCGATTCGTCTAATGCATGATCGAGTGGGTACCCATAGACGTAGGCTATGGAAGTGCAGCTCCAACAGCTCCGATACTTCTTATCAGTGGTCGAAACCCGGCATTTCACCCAAGCGGCCGACGCCCTGGGCGTCTCACAGCCGACTTTAAGTAAGCAGATTCACACCCTCGAACAGACGCTCGGTGCGCCCCTCTTCGAGCGCGCCCGCGGCGCCGTGGCGCTCACCGCGGCCGGCGAGACCCTCCTGCCCCTCGCCCGCCGGATGGTCGCCGACGCCGACGCGGCCCGCGACGCGGTCCAGGAGATCGTCGGCCTGCGCCGCGGCCGGGTCCGGGTCGGTGCCACCCCGAGCCTGTGCTCCTCGCTCGTGCCGACGGTGCTGCGCCGGTTCCGTACGGAACATCCCGACATCGCCCTGCACGTCAACGAGGGCAGCTCCCAGGACCTGATCGCCGACCTGCTCGCCCGCGACCTCGACCTCGCCCTGATCGTCCAGCCGGAGCACGGCGTCGACCCGTCCCTGCACGCCGCCCCGGTGCTGCGCGAAAGCCTCGTGGTCGCCTCCGTGGCCTCCGGTCCGCCCCCGACAGCCGCGCCCGAGCTGGCCCTCATCGAGCTGCGCGACACCCCGCTGGTGATGTTCCGGCCCGGCTACGACCTGCGCGACGTGACCCTGGAGGCGTGCCGGCGGGCGGGCTTCGCGCCCCGGTTCGCGGTGGAGGGCGGCGAGATGGACGCGGTGCTGGCGTTCGTGGAGGCGGGGCTGGGGGTCGCGCTCGTGCCCAGCATGGTCCTGGTCAACCGGCCCCTGCTGCGCGCCACCCCGCTGGCGCCGCCGGGGATGCGCCGGACGATCGCGCTCGCCCACCGCCGCCGGGCGGTGCTGCCGCACGCGGCCGAGGCGCTGCGCGCGACCCTGCTCGATCACATCGCCACCGGCGAGCTCCCGTTCGGCGTCCAGCCCTTGTAGGTTGATCAACCGTGACCGTCATCGGTGCCCTGCTCTCCTTCACCGTCGTCGTCGGGCTGCTCACCCTGACGCCCGGAATGGACACCGCGCTGATCCTGCGCACCGCCGCCGTCGGGCAACCGCGCCGGGCCTGGGGTGTCGTGCTGGGCATCCAGACCGGCACCCTGGTCTGGGGAGTGCTCACCTCGGCGGGCGTCACGGCGCTGCTGACCGCGTCGCATCTGGCGTACGAGACGCTGCGGTGGGCCGGGGCCTGCTACCTGGTGTGGATCGGCGTCCGCATGCTGCGGGCCACGCCGCCGGCCGGTGAGCCGGTTGCCGCGAGCGCCGGGTGGCGGCGCGGACTGCTCACCAACCTGCTCAACCCGAAGATGGGCGCGTTCTACGTCGCGCTGCTGCCGCAGTTCATTCCGCAGGGCGCTCCCGTCTTCGCGTTCGGGGTATTGCTGACCTGCATCCACATCGGACTCGGCACCGCCTGGTCCGCGGCGCTTGTGCTGCTGGCGCGCCGGATGCGCCGGGTGCTTCAGCGGCCGGTCGCGCGCCGGGTCCTGGACCGGGTCGCCGGGACGGTGATCGCGGGCTTCGGCGTCCGGCTGGCTCTCAGCGGTCGGTGAGCGCCGGCCCGATGCCGTCGGTGGGCGCGGACCCGATGCCGTCCACGGGCGCCGGCCCGATGCGGTCGGCGACGATCTTCGCCGACAGGGTCACCATCGGCAGGCCGCCGCCCGGGTGCGCCGACCCGCCCACGAGGTAGAGCCCCTGGACCGGCCCCCGGTTCGCCGGGCGCAGCAGCCCACCCGCCGTGCCGTAGATCGCCCCGCCCGGCGCGCCCGTGGCGTCCGCGAGGTCGGCCGGCGTCCGCGTCTCCATGAACGCGAGCCGGTCGCGGACGTCCAGGCCGCGGCGGGCCAGGACGGCGAGGATGTGCTCGCCGTACGAGGACGCCAACCCCGGCCGCCGCCAGTCGACCGCGCCGAAGCCGGTGCCGTGCCGCGGCGCGTTCACCAGGACGAACCACGCCTCCGCGCCGGGTGGGTGCACCGCCGGGTCGTGGGCTCGGGTGATGAACACGGCCGGGTCGGACGGCGGGCGGGCGCGGCGGCCGTGGGCGGGGTCGCCGAAGACGGCGTCGAACTCCGCGTCGTAGTAGCGGGGGAAGAAGACCGTGTGGTGGGCCAGCTGCGGCGTCTCGCCCCGTACGCCGAGCAGCAGCACGAATCCCGCCAGGCTGCGGTCGGCGAGGCCGGACAGCCGAGCCGGTGAGGGCAGCAGGTCCCGGTACAGGGTGGCCGCGTCCACGTCGGAGACGACCAGGTCGGCGGGGACGCCGGCGCCGGAGGACAGCTCGACCCCGGTGACGCGGCCCTCGGCCGTGCGGATCGCCGTGACCGCCGAACCGGTGTGGATGGTGACGCCGAGGGCCGTGCAGCGCGCGACCAGCGCCGACGCGAGGACGCGGAGGCCGCCCGGGAGGTACCAGCCGCCGAAGGCCAGCTCCGCATACGGGATCGCGGCGAGCGCTGCGGGGGCGCGCCGGGGGTCGGTGCCGGTGTAGGTCGCGTACCGGTCGAGCAGCATCCGCAGCCGCCGGTCGCGCAGGTAGTGCCGGCCGAGGGCGCGCAGTGAGCGGCCCGGTGCGATCGCGGCGAGGTCGCGCACGCGCCAGGACAGGCGGGCCAGCGTCGCGGGGGAGACCTCCCGTTGCAGCACCGATCGCCAGGACGCCGCCCAGATGCGTTCGGCGCGGTGCCAGAAGCGGGTCCAGTCGGCGGCCGCCGCGGCGCCGAACGCGTCGGCGATCCGTTCGGTGAACACCGCCGGGTCGGACGACGAGTCGAGGGTGCTGCCGTCGGGGAACACGTGGCGCACCACCGGGTCCAGCGGCTCCGGGTCGAGGTCGATGCCGAGGTCGGTGAAGACCTGCGGCAGGGTGAGCAGGCTCGGGCCCGTGTCGAACAGGAACCCGTCGCGCTCGTAGCGGCCGAGCTTGCCGCCCACCTCCGCGGCCCGCTCGTGCACGGTGACCTCGTGGCCCGCCGACGCCAGGCGTACCGCCGCGGCCAGCCCGCCCACGCCCGCTCCCACCACCACGATCCGGCTCATACAGGTCGTCCCCGCCAGCTCAGGCGGCCCTGCCGGCGCCGCGCGAACGAGCGCGCCACGAGGGCCGCGAAGACCATGATCGAGATCGGCTGGGCCAGCGGGTCGGGCCAGGTCCGCCCGCCCGTCGCGGCCGCGGCGATCACCCTTCCCAGAACCCCGATCAGGTACGCGCACACACTCACCAACGCAAGATCCACCGTTGCGGACATCAGGGCGAGGACCGCGGTCACGGGCGGCGCCACGTACAGCAGCATCAGCAGGAGCACGACGGCGGCCGCACCGGCCGGCGACCCGAACGAGGCCCACAGCGACTTGCTGTAACCGTCGGCCAGCTCCCGCCACGACGCGTACATGTGGCAGGCGGCCAGCCGGGATCCGTCCGCGAGCGCGATCCGGCCGCCGGAGCGCTTGACCGCCCGGGCCAGCCCGATGTCCTCGAGGATGTCGTCGCGCACCGCCGCGTGCCCGCCCGCGCGCTCGTAGCCGGCCCGGTCCACGACCAGCCACTGCCCGCCCGCCGCGGCCAGCGACGGCCGGGGGGAGCGCTCCATGAGCCGCAACGGCAGGAACGTCAGCCACGACCACTGCAGCAGCGGCTGCACGAGCCGCCCCGCGCCGGTGATCCGCGGGTACGGCGACAGCAGCGTGACCTGCGCCGACCGCAGCAGAGCCACGCCACCGGCGACGGCGTCCGGCGCGAGCACCACATCGGCGTCGACGAAGACGAGCACGTCCCGCTCCCCGGCCGCGACCGCCAGCTGCGCGCACGCGTGCGGCTTGCCGAGCCAGCCGTCCTCAGGAGCCGCACCGGTCAGGAGCCGCACCTTGTCCCCGGCGATCGCTCGCACCACGTCCGCCGTGCCGTCCGTCGAACCGTCGTCGAGGACGATGATCTCCAGCTCGGGAACGCCCCGCTGACCCAGCAGCGACTCCAGGCACGGTGTCACCCGGGCGGCCTCGTCACGCAGCGGCAGCAGCACAGCCACGCGTTCAGTGACCGTTGCGGCCCGCGGTGGCCGGCGCAGCAGCGCGGCGTTGACGAGGGTGTGACCGGTCAGCGCGACCCACGGCAGGAGGGCGAGCCACATCATGGGGATCGCCGCAGCGCGGGAAGCAGCGGCAGCACCACCGCGCCCATGAGGATGCCGCCCCAGACCGCGGACCAGGGCAGCCCCAGGAAGACCGCATGGGCGAGCACGGACGAAGCGTACGTCCACAGCCAGAGGGCCATCATGGGGGCGTCCCGGTCGCCGGGGCGGTTCCCGGACGGGCCGGCCGCGACCGCCAGCACGCTCATCAGCAGCAGCGCGAAGCCCAGCCAGCCCAGGTAGTTGCCGACCGGGATGCCGGGCACGCCGGGCAGCGCCGGGGTGGGGGAGTGCCAGCGCCAGTAGCCCTCGGCGACCATCTGCGGGTCGAGGAAGAGGTCCCACGCGGCGAGCCCGGCCGCCGCCAGCGCGACCCGGGCCGGCCGCGACCGGGCCAGGCGCAGCGCCGCCAGCCACGCGGGCCACGCCATCCAGGTCCAGGCCAGCGGGATGATCAACGGTACGCCGAGCACCTTGGGCCCCAGCTGCCCGGAGTAGTCGTACGTGCCGAAGGGGAAGCCGGTGGCCACGCCGACCGCTTCGACCGCGAACCCGCCCAGTGTCGCCGTCGCCACCAGCGCCAGCGCCGGCCGGGAACCCCGGCTGAGCCAGGCGTGCGCGACCGAGGTCACGTAGCCGAGCACGACCGTGGTGATCGTCAGCCCGGCCCGGGTCCCGCCGCTTGTCAGCGGGTAACAGATCTGCACCAGCACCAGCGCGCCGAGCAGGACCCAGAGCGGCACGGAGTGGTCGGACCGGCGGTCAGATGCCGACAATGCCGGGGGCGCCCTCCGCGGGGGCGCGCTCGGTCAGCGGCAGGCTCCGGCCCAGGATCGCGAAGGCCCGCTCGTCGCCCGGGAAGTAGAAGTCGCGCAGGACGTCCTCGAATCCGAAGCGGCGGTACAGCCGCCAGGCCCGGGAACGCTGCTCGTCGGCCTCGGGCGTCGACAGCAGCACGGTCGAGCCGTCCGCCATCGACAGCAGCGCCCGCAGCTGGCGGGCGCCGATGCCGTGGCCCTGCGCGCTCGGTCGCACGTGCAGCTCCACCACCTCGAAGCAGCCGGTCAGCCAGCGCCGCCGGTCGGTGTCGCCGAGCGCCGACCGGACCTGGTCGTGCCACCACTGGCCGGGGCCGGACGCGTAGCCGTACCCGAACCCGGCGAGCTGGCCGTCGGTGGTCAGCGTGGCGACGGCCCGGAAGCCGGCGCGGCGCACGTGCGCGCCGATGTAGCCGCGGCGGGTCTGCAGCAGCTCGGCGCGGTAGCCCATCGCCTCGCCGTACACGCTCACCACGTCGTCCAGCCGCCGGAGCATGTCGTCCGGCTGCCAGGGGACGAGCCTCATCGCTCTCCTTCCCGCCAGCCCAGCACGGCGTGGTCGCCGCTGATACCGAGCACCGCGAACCGGGCGAACAGCTCCTCGGCGTACCAGTCGACCGCCGCCGTGCGCGCGATCACCGCGCGGTGCTCCGGCTGACGGTACGCGAAGCGGGTCAGGTCCGCCGCGCTGCGCCACACACTCACCGTGCCCTGCCAGCCGACCGGGGCCTCGCCGACGCCGAACCGGGCGAGCAGGCCGGGCGCGGCGGCGAGCTCGCGGGCCACCGGCGGCACCGCCCGCCAGAACGTCAGCATCCTCGCCGGGCGCAGCCGGGCCCGGGTCAGCGCGAGCACCCGGCCGTCGGCGCGCCCGTCGGACGGCTCGCCGAACGGGGTGACCCCGGACCACCGGCCCCGGCTGGTCAGCGGTCTCAGGTCGGCGCGGGCGGCACCGGCCGCGATCGCGTCCCAGGCGGCCCCGACCGGGCCCAGGTCGCCACCGCCGGCGTCGTCCCAGGCGACCACGGCCGCGTACCGGGTGAGGTCGGCGTCGCCGGGGCCGAAGCTCGTGCCGGTCCCGGTGCCGAGCAGCTTGCCGAAGCGCACTCCGGGCAACCGGCGCAACCGGCGCGGATCGGTGGCCATCCGGAGGAAAGCCCGGCCGACGGCCCGCCGCGGCACCCGCCACACGTGCAGCGTGACCAGCGGCGGGACGGGAGTCATCCCGCCACGCTACTTGCCCGGCTCCCGGATGAGCTCGGTGACCCGCAACCGGTGGAAGACGGCCTGCGACCCGACGCCGTACCGGGCCTGCACGGCGCCCTCCTGGTCGGCCGGCAGCGGTGCCAGCGGGCCGCCCTCCGGGTCGGAGGAGACCAGCCAGATACGCGGGGTGTCGCCGAGGCAGACCGCCGGGTCCGCGCAGGGCCGGTGCACCCACGAGTACGCGTCGGCGGGGTCCTGGTCGACCAGGACCTCTCGCGGCTGCTCGGCGAGCGGCTGACCCCGCCACTCGTAGCGGAAGCCGCGGTGCAGGTAGGGGTAGCCGGTGAAGATGACACCGTCACCGGGCCGGTCGCGGGCGGCGATGTAGGCGGCGGCCTCGCGGAAGGCGAACTCGTTCTCGACCGCGTCGCTGCGCACGGCGCGCTGCTCGTCCCAGCCGGCGTAGGCCACACCGGCTCCCGCCACCATCGTCACCAGCAGGACCTTCGCGGTCGCCGCCTTGGCCAGGGCCCGGCGGATCGCCCAGCTCGCGAGCAGGATCCACGCGGGCACGGTGAAGAGCAGGTAGCGCGGCAGGAAGAAGTGGAACCTGTCGAACGTGGAGTACGCGAGCACCGGCGGCAGCAGTGCCCAGAGCGCCAGGAATGCACCGGTCCACCGCCGCTTGCCGCTGTCCGCGACGACCAGGGCGACGATCCCGGCGAGCCCCAGCACCAGGAAGAAGCCGGCGATCGAGGGGCTCAGGAACAGCTCGCCGGGGAACGCCCGCACCCGGCGCCACGTGGGGTCCGGGATCCAGGAGATCTGGCGGCCCTGCCGCTGCCCGGCGACCAGCACCGGCAGGAACGCCGACAGCGCACCGACCACCGCGACCGGCCACCCGACGAGAATGCGCAGCCGCTCACTGCCCCGGGCGCGCAGGACGGCGGCCAGAGCGGCGACGCCATGGGCGGCCAGGGCCATGAGCGCGACGACGTGGCTGCACCCGACCCACAGCACCGCGACCGCGTATCCGAGCCAGTGCCACACCGTCGGCCGCTCCAGGGCGCGCAGCAGCAGCCACACCGCGACCACCGAGGCCAGCACCGCCATCGCGTACGGGCGCGCCTCCTGGCCGTACCGGCTGATCACCGGGACGGCCGCCACCAGCAGTCCCGCCGCCAGGCCGGCCGTCGCATCGAAGAGGCGCCGGCCGATGAGGGCGACCACCGCCGCGGACAGCGCCATGAAGATCGCCGACGGCATCCGCAGCGCCGTCTCCGAGTCGCCGAACAGGTTGGTCCACCCGTGCATGAGGACGTAGTACGGGAACAGGACCGCGTCCACGACCTCGACCAGCTTGCGCAGGCCGTCGACCGACTGGGAAGCCGCCCACCAGGTCGCGTTCTCGTCGCGCCACAGCTGCCGGTCACCGATGCCGACCAGCAGCACGGTCAAGGTGATCAGGAACGGCGGCACCACCAGCGCCGAGGTCCGCAGCAGCCTGCTGCGGGCCGGCGGCTCGTCGCGGTTCAGGCGACGTCCATCGGCGTGCCGTTGGTGACCCGGAGCAGCTCCGCGTACGTGATCGGGAACACCGCCCGCGGCACACCGCCGGCCGCCCAGATCTCGTCGTACTGGGCCAGCGCGGTGTCGACGATCGTGCGTACCGGCTTGGGGTGACCGAGCGGAGCCACCCCGCCGATCGCCTGACCGGTGTGTTCACGGACGAACTCGGGCGTGGCCCGGCCCAGCTTCGCCAGCCCCAGCGCGGCGGCGACCTTGGCGGTGTCGACCCGGTGAGCGCCGGAGGTGAGCACCAGCAGCGGCTCACCGCCCGCGTCGAAGATCAGCGAGTTGGCGATCTGCCCGACCTCGACCGACAGCGCCGCGGCGGCCGCAGCCGCGGTGTGCACACCCTCGTCGAAAAGCACCATCTCGGGCGCGGACCCGGACGCCGTGCGCGCGTCCGCACCGTCCAGCGCGGCCCGCACCGCCAGCACGTTGGGATGATTCTCCATCGGCCCATTGTCTATCCTTCGCCGCATGTCGATCACCGACGGGGAACTCGCGATCTCGGCAGCCCGGGCCGGCGCCGCGGTGGTACGGGCGAAGTACGGCACACCGCTGACACGGATGGAGAAGGGAGCCGGCGACTTCGCCACGTCGGCCGACATCGAGGCCGAACAGGCCGTGCTCGACGTGCTGCGCACCGCCCGCCCGGACGACGGCGTGACCGGTGAGGAAAGCGGGCGCACCGGGACCGGCGACGAGGCGCGCCGGTGGCTGGTCGATCCGCTCTGCGGCACGCTCAACTTCGCCGTACGCTCCATGCTCGTCGCCGTGAACGTCGCCCTCCGGACTCCTGCGGGCATCACCGCCGCCGCGGCCGCCGACCCGTTCACCGGAGAGGTGTTCTGGACTGACGGTGAGCGCGCTGCGGTACGCCGGGACGGCGTGAACGAGCCCCTGACGCCGTCGCCCGCCTCCACCCTCGTGGACGTCAACCTCGATCCGCCGTTCCCCAACGCCCCCCGTTTCCGGGCCGCCGAGCTGCTCGCCGATCCCCGGTTCGCCGAACGTTTCCGACCGCGGGTCCTCTCCACCACCCTCGCCGTGCCCTGGGTGGCGGCCGGGCGGCGCGCCGCCTACGTCACCGACGGGCACGGGGAGGAGAGCGTCCACTTCGCCGCCGGGATCGCGGTGTGCCGGGCCGCCGGGTGCGTGGTCACCGGCATCGACGGCCGCCCGCCGCACGCCGGGGCCGGTGGCCTCGTGATCGCGGCCGACGCGCAGACGCACGCCGCACTCCTGGCGCTGATCGGCTGAGCTACCAGCCGAACCGTTCCTGGTGCACCTGGGCGGCCGGGACGCCCGCCGCGCGCGCCGCCGCCCGGACGGCGTCCGTCCACTGGTCCGGGCCGCACACGTACAGATCGTGCCCGGCGATATCCGGGGACAGCTCTCGCAGTGCCTCCGCGTCGGTGTAGTCGGCGAACTCCGCCGACAGCCACGAGCCCGGCCGGGCGCGGGGGCCGATCAGCGGGACCAGGCGGACGCCGCGCTGCCCGGCCAGCCACTCGAGCTCGTCGAGGAACGCCACCTCGCGCGAGTGCCGGGCCCGGTAGATCAGGGTGGCCTGGCCGTTGCCGTAGGGCAGGTCCCAGAGCAGCGCGAGCAGCGGGGTGATACCGACGCCACACGCCAGCATCGTCACCGGGCCGCCGCGGTACGACTCGGCGGTGAGCCGCCCGTACGGTCCCTCGATCAGCGCCCGCGTGCCCGGGGCGAGCCGGGCCACCCGGGCGCTGCCGTCGCCCAGCCCCTTCACCGTGATCCGCAGCTGGTCGGCGCGCGGCGGGCCGGAGAGCGAGAACGGGTTCCCGCGCGACCATCCCGGCCCGTCCAGGAACCGCCAGACGAAGAATTGACCCGCGCGGACCGGCAGCCGGTCCAGGCGGCGGCCGCGCAGATACACCGAGACCAGGCCGTGCGCCTCCGGTACGACGTGGTCGACCACCAGCCGGTGCCGCGCCGTACGCCACAGCGGCATGCCGAGGCGGAACACGAGCACGCTGCCGGCGGCCACGGCGTACAGGCTCCACCAGTACGCGCGCGCCACCGGATGGTCGACGAAGTCCCCGCCCGCCCACAGCTCGTGGGGCAGCGCCAGGCCGACGCCCAGGTACGCGTACAGGTGCAGGAGATGCCATGACTCGTAGCGCAACCGCCGCCGTACCCTGCGCACCGAGGAGACGGCGACCGTCACGACCGCCGCCGTGGCGGCGGTGGCCGGCAGCATGCCGGGATAGTGGGCGAGGAAGCGGGCGAACTGGCGGAGCGGATCGTCTCCGGCCGCGACGGTCGCGAGGACGACGTGGACCAACATCAGGTGGAACGACGCAAACCCGATCCAGCGGTGCCACCGGGTGAGCGTGTCCTGGCCGAAGGAGCGCTCCACCAGGGGGATGCGGGCCATCAGCACGACCTGGATCAGCATGAGATCCGCCGACCACAGTGCCGCGAGCCGGCCGGCCGGACCCCATCCTGTGCCGGCGCCGCCCGCCCACAGCGCGGTGACGGCGAGCAGGCTGAGACCGGCGGCGGTCCGGGCGGCGCCGGCCCACCAGCGAGGGGTGGGGGAGACGCGGGTCACGGGGTCAGAAAGTACAAAGCCGCCGGACGCGGGGGCAGACCTCCGTGAGAAAGGTAATGATATTCCGACTATCTGTTATGCAGCCGTCGCTTCGGCGCTCGAATCCCACAGCCGGGCGGCGAGACCCGGGTCCGCCAGCCGTTCGTCCGGCGCGACCACCCGGTGGCCGACATAGTAAGCACCGTTGCGCAATTCCTCCGCGGGCGCGGTCGCCAGCCAGGTCAGCAGCTCGCCCGCCTTCTCCGCGCTCGTCAGGAACGGATTGACCCTGAAGAAGGCGCGCGTGACCGGCCCCACCCCGAAGTTGGTGCGCACCACACCCGGGTGGAACGCCACCGACAGGATGTCCGGCCAGCGCCGCGCCGCTTCCGCCGTGAACAGGATGTTCGCGGCCTTGCTCGCACCGTAGGACCGCCACTTGTCCCACGAGGCCGGGTCGCCGGCGAAGTCGTCCGGGTCGACCGTCGCCCGCCGATGGGCCCGCGAGGAGGTGTTCACCACCCGGCCGCCGCGCAGCGCGTCGCGCAGCAAGTTGGTCAGGAGAAAGGGCGCGAGGTGGTTGCTCGCGACGGTCGCCTCCAGGCCGTCCACCGTCTTCCGGTACGCCCTCAGCATGCCGCCGGCGTTGTTCGCGAGGACGTCGATGACCGGGTACGCCGTGAGCAGGTGACCCGCGAGCGTGCGTACCTGTGCCAAGGACTCGAAGTCGGCCCGGAACTCCTGCGGCTCAGGGCCGGTCGCCGCCGCCCGGATCGCCGTCATCGCGGCGCCCAGCCGGCGGGGATCGCGCCCCACGACCACCACCTGGTCGCCTCGCGCGGCCAGGTCCCGCGCCGCGGCCAGGCCGATACCGGAGCTCGCCCCGGTGATCACGATCGTGCGCATGAGACCAACCTCCCATCCGCCGGTGCGGGAGTCGTACCCATGGTGCATCCTGACAACCGATGAGCTCCGAGATCAGCGTGCCGGCGTCGGTCGACAGCCCGGCGCAGACGCCCGCCCCCGCCCACCGGGTGACCCGCTGGCTGCTGGCCCACCGGGTGCAGCCGGTCGGGCCCGAGGCGGCGGAGAACGAGGCCCATCAGCAGCCGTGGTGGAAGGTCATGGCGCTGACCGGCGTCGACTACTTCTCCACGCTCTCCTACCTGCCGGCCATCGCCGCGCTCGCCGCCGGTGCCCTGTCGCCGCTGGCCACCCTGCTCATCGTCGCGCTCACCCTGCTCGGCATGCTCCCGATGTACCGGCGCGTCGCCAAGGAGAGCCCGCACGGCCAGGGCTCGGTCGCCATGCTCGAGGACCTGCTGCCCTTCTGGTACGGCAAGCTGTTCGTGCTCGTGCTGCTCGGCTTCGTCGCCACCTCGTGGATCATCACGATCACGCTGTCCGCGGCCGACGCGACGGTGCACATGTCGGAGAATCCCCACCTGGCGGGATTCCTGCACGGGCACGCGGTGCCGATCACCGTCGCGCTGCTGCTGATCCTCGGGTTCGTGTTCCTGCTCGGCTTCAGCGAGGCCGTGCAGGTCGCCATCCCGCTCGTGGCGGTCTTCCTCGGGCTCAACGCGGTGGTCACGATCGTCGGCCTGATCGACGTGTTCACCGTCCCGCACGCCTTCTCCCAATGGCTGGACGGGATAGCCGCGGGCGGGCTCGGCACGGTGTCCTCGGCGTTCCTCGCCTTCCCGGCGCTGGTGCTCGGCCTGTCCGGCTTCGAGACCGGGGTCAGCATGATGCCGCTGATCGCCGCCTCCGGGAAGTCCCCGGCCGAGCGGCTCGAGGCCCGGATCCGTAACACCCGCAAGCTGCTCACCGTCGCCGCCCTCATCATGAGCGTCTACCTGCTGCTCACCAGCTTCGTCACCACCGTGCTGATCCCGCACGAGGAGTTCGAGCCGGGCGGCGCGGCCAACGGGCGGGCGCTGGCCTACCTGGCCCACGAGAAGCTCGGCGAGGCGTTCGGTACCGCGTACGACATCAGCAGCATCCTCATCCTGTGGTTCGCGGGCGCCTCCGCGATGGCCGGCCTCATCAACATCGTGCCGCGGTACCTGCCCGGCTACGGCATGGCCCCGGAATGGGCCCGCGCGGTACGCCCGGTCGTGCTCGTCTACACCGCGATCAGCGTCGGCATCACCATCGCGTTCGGCGCGGACGTCAACGCGCAGGCGGGCGCGTACGCGACGGGCATCCTGGCCATGATGGTGTCGGGCGCCGTCGCGGTCGCGATCTCCGCCGCCCGGCGCCGGCAGCGCGGTGCCACCATCGGCTTCACCGCGCTCACCCTCGTCCTGCTGTACGCGCTCGGCGACAACATCGTCGAGAAGCCGGACGGCATCGCCATCTCGGCCGTGTTCGTCGGCGGCATCATCGTCGTCTCCCTCATCTCCCGGGTGAGCCGCACCACCGAGCTGCGCGCCGACCGCATCGAGTTCGACGAGGCCGCCCGCCAATTCATCGCCGACTCGATCGCGTACGACGGCGCGCTCACCCTCATCGCCAACCGCCGCCAGGCCGGCGACGAGGACGAGTACAGAGGGAAGGAGAGCGAGCAGCGCGGCATGAACCCGGTCCCGGGGAAGGCCGACCTGATGTTCCTCGAGATCGACGTGGCCGACCCGTCGCAGTTCAGCAACGTCCTGACCGTCCACGGCGTGCAGGTCGGCCCGTACAGGATCCTGCGGGTGCAGAGCCCGGCCGCCCCGAACGCGATCGCCGCCGTCCTGCTCGCCCTGCGCGACGCCACGGGCGTACGCCCGCACTGCCACTTCGAGTGGGCCGAGGGCAGCCCGCTGGTCCACCTCTTCCGCTACCTGCTGCTCGGCCGGGGCGACACGGCGCCCGTGGTCCGGGAGATCATCCGTAAGAGCGAGCCGGATCCGGCTCGCCGTCCCGGGATCCACGTGGGCTGACCTCGGCGGCCTCCTCCCGCGCCCGGCGTTCGTCGCCGCTCAGGGTGTGCAGCGGCTTCTCCTGGATGAACAGGACCGCGACCACGGCGAGCAGCGCGATCGGGGTGCCCACCAGGAACAGGTCGGCGGTCGCCTCGCCGTAGACGTCGCGGACGACCGTCAGCACCTGCGGCGGCAGGGCGGCCAGGTCGGGCACCTTCGCGGTGCCGCCAATGGCAGCCGCGCCGAAGCGCTCGGTGAGCAGCGAGGTGACCCGGCCGGCGAGCACGGCACCCAGGGCGCTGACGCCGATGGCGCCGCCCATGCTGCGGAAGAACGTCAGCGACGACGTGGTCGCACCCAGCTCCTGGGCGGGAACGTCGTTCTGGGCGGCCAGCACCAGGTTCTGCATCAGCATGCCCACGCCGGCGCCGAGCACGGCCATGAACACCGCCAGCGTCACGACGCCGGTGTGCGCGTCGATCGTGCTGAGCATCAGCATCCCGCCGGTCATCACCACCGAGCCCGCCACCAGGTACGCCTTCCACCGGCCGTACCGGGTGATCAGCCGGCCCGCGACCGTCGACGACACCAGGACGCCGAAGACGAGCGGAAGGCTCATCAGCCCGGCGACCGTCGGCGACTTGCCCAGTGAGATCTGGAAGTACTGCGACAGGAACACCGTGCCGCCGAACATCGCCAGGCCCACGAGCACGCTGGCGACGATGGTCAGCGAGACGGTCCGGTTGCGGAAGATGCCCAGCCGGATGATCGGCTCCGCGGCCCGCGACTCCACGTACAGGGCGAGGGCGAGCAGCAGAACCCCGCCCGCGACGAAGACCGCGGTCGGCGCCGACGCCCACGGGAAGCGATGCCCGGCCAGCGTCGACCAGATCAGCAGATCGCACACGCCCGCAGTGATCAGCAGGGCGCCCAGCCAGTCGATCCGGACCGGCCGGCGAGGCGTCGGAGGCAGCCGCAGCGTCTTCTGCAGCAGCGCGATCGCGGCCAGCGAGAACGGTACGCCGATGAGGAAGCACCAGCGCCAGCCCAGCCACGACGTGTCCACCAGCAGGCCGCCGATCAGCGGGCCGGCGATCGTCGCGGCACCGAAGATCGCACCGAAGACACCGGAGTAGCGGCCCATCTCCCGCGGCGGGATCATCGCGGCCATCACGATCAGCGCGAGCGGGCCCATGCCACCCGCGCCCACGCCCTGCACGACCCGGCTGACCAGGAGCATCCCCACGTTCGGCGTGAGGCCGGCGATCAGGGAACCGACGACGAACAGGCTGAGCGAAGCCTGGATCAGCAGCTTCCTGGGATAGAGGTCGGCCAGCTTGCCCCACAGCGGCACGGTCGCCGTCATGGCGAGCAGCTCGGTGGTCACGATCCACGTGTAGACGGACTGCGAGCCGCCCAGATCGGCGATGATCCGCGGCAACGCGGTCGACACGATCGTGGAGGCCAGAATCGTCACGAACATGCCGAGCATCAGCCCGGACAACGCCATCTTCCTGCTGCTTACCGCCGTCATCGGGCATCCTCCGTGGTCGAGGTCAGAATGACGAGCTGCTGGGTCGCCCGGGTCATCGCGACGTAGCGGTCGACCGCACCCTCGATGCCGTCGCTCAGGAGGACCACCAGATCGAACTCGAGTCCCTTGGCGAGCTCGGGAGTGAGCGAGCGGACCCGGGACGTCCCCCGGAACGACGGATCGCCGATCACGCAGGCGATCCCCTCCGGGTGGCCGGCCTGCCAGGTCTCGAGGATCGAGTCCAGGTCCGAGGTGGACCCGTGGACGACCGGGATGCCGGTGCTGCGCACGGAAACCGGCACGTTGGCGTCGGGGAGCACGGCCCGGATCACCGGTTCCGCCTCCGCCATGACCTCTTCCGGCGTCCGGTAGTTGATGGTCAGCGAGGCCAGGCGTACCCGGTCGATCCCGACCCGCTCGAGCCGCTCCCGCCACGACTCGCTGAACCCGTGCCGCGCCTGGGCGCGGTCCCCGACGATGGTGAGACTCCGGGAGGGGCAGCGCAGCAGCACCATCTGCCACTCCGCATCGGTCAGCTCCTGCGCCTCGTCCACGACGACGTGCGCGAACGGGCCGGCGAGCAGGTCCGGGCTCGAGCTCTCCGACACGGTGCCCTCGACCAGCGCCTCCCGCAGGTCCTGCTGGCGCAGCATCGTCAGCAGACCCTCACCGTCGTCGTACGTGTGCGCATCCAGCAGATCGTCGATGACCCGGGACATCTGCTCGCGCTGCACGGCAGCCCCCGCGTCGTGCCGGCGCCGGCGCCGAACCGCCTCCGGATCACCCAGCCGCTGCCGCGCCGCATCCAGCAACGGCAGGTCCGACACCGTCCACGCCTGCGGGTCCGCGCGCTGCAACCGCCGTACGTCCTCAGGGCCGAGCCAGGGCGCACACCTGCGCAGATAGGCCGGCACCGACCACAGATCCGCGACGAGGTCCGCCGCCTCGACCAGTGGCCACGCCCGGTGGAAGGCCGCCGCCAGCTCCCGGCTGCGCAGCAGAGCCTCGCGCGACCCGTCCCCGTCCAGCTTGTCCAGCAGGATCGCCAGCAGCTCCTCCCACACCTGGTCCCGCGCCTCGTTGTGCGCAGTGCCGGGGTCGGGCGCCGCGAACGCCTCCGCCCAGTCGTCGGGGCTCAGCCAGACGCCGGCCTCGTCGGTCGCGACGGTCATCCCCTTCGCGGGCGGCTCCTCGTAGAACCGCACGGCCGCCTCGATCGCGTGCACCATGCCCGCGGACGACTTCAGGCGAGCCACCTCCGGATCGGCCTCGACCCCCGCCGCCGCCCCCTCCGCCACGAGGTCCCGCAGCGTGCAGGTCTGCACGTCCTCCTCGCCGAGGTTGGGCAGGACGTCCGCGACGTACGCCAGATAAGGCTGGTGCGGCCCGACGAACAACACCCCACCCCGGCGATGATGGAACCGGGGATCGGAATACAGCAGGTACGCGGTGCGGTGCAGGGCGACGACCGTCTTGCCCGTACCCGGACCGCCGTCGACGACGAGAGCGCCGCTCGACCCCGCCCGGACGATGGCGTCCTGGTCGGCCTGAATGGTCCCCAGCACATCCCGCATCCGCCCCGACCGGTTCGCGCCCAGGCTCGCGATGAACGCGGACTGGTCGTCGAGCGCGGCGGCATGCCCCTCGAACCCGTCCGAGGTGAACACCTCGTCCCAGTAGTCGCCGACCCGGCCGTGGGCCCAGCGGTACCGGCGGCGGCTCACCAGCCCCATCGGGTTGGCGTGGGTCGCCCCGAAGAACGGCTCGGCCACGGGGGAACGCCAGTCGACCAGCAACCGGCGGCCCGTGCGGTCGGTGAGGCCGAGGCGTCCTACGTAGACGGGCTCGCCGCCGTCCGCGGGAACCATGTGGCCGAGGCAGAGGTCCAGGCTGAACCGGCGCAGCGACCGCAGCCGGGCGGTCAGCCGGTAGACCTCCTCATCCCGGTCCACCGCCTGCCGCCCCTTCCCGGCAGGCGCCTTGCGCACGGCGTCGAGCCGGTCGGAGAGATCGGCGAGAACGTCCTCGAGACTCTGCGCGATGGCGGCGAAGTGCTGCTCGTCATCGGCGATCAGCTGGGGATCGGCCTTATGGGACAGGTGGTCGGGAAGGTCGAACACGCTGGTGGTCAACGGAGGGTTCACGCCATCAGCTCCGATCCGCGCGTCGATGGCAAAGACGGCAAAGCCCGCATTTCGCATCCCCCAATTGCGAAGAATCCGGCATCGAGCGACGATTCTGCGGCATGACCCGGGTCTTGCGGCAAGCCCGGGGGTCTGCTATATGTTGAAAGTGGCGGGAGATTGTGCTCCTGCCTTTTTCTTTGCCCGGGGTCGGATCTGCGCCGGTCTCGCGGGCCTGCCGCCCTTGTGAGGGTGCGCCTTGTTGCCACTCCTGGTCCAGTAGTTCGCCGCTCGCCTGTCCGCGCTCGCCTGTCCGCGCTCGCGCCGCCCGCCCGCTTATGCCCGCGACCAGCGGGCTCGAAGATCACCTCCGACCTGCGGCGTTCGACGTTGCGTTTTTGTCAGAGGGGGGTGTTACTCTCTCCGGTAGTTAGAACGAGTGTTCGATTGGTTCGAACGGCTGTTCCCCCGGGCCGACACCGATCCACCGGCTGCCCCTCCTGGCGCCGGCGATCGGATCGTCCCGCGGGCGGCCCGGACGACCGGCGCTCGTGCTGACCGATCGGGAGCCGCGTTCGCGGCGTGGCTCCCGGGTGTGGTGCCCGCGAAGCACCGCACGCAAGGTCCGGGCATTCGCGGGTCCGGGCCTGCACCAGGCAGGACCGTCGTCCGCTGCCCTCGACCCCCGGGCAACGGACGACGGACCCGCCGGCGAAGTCCGGCCGGGTGTGGTGTGGGGAAGCTTCACACCCGGCCGGCAGCCCCAACCCGCTGTGCCTTCCTCCGCAGCGACCCGGTTCGACCAGCACGTCGGATGCGACACACGCGAGGAGAGACCCATGGTGAGCAACGCGGCACCGGGCCTGAGACCACCAGTCCCGCACCCGGGCCGTCCAGACCCAGGCCCCCGGGTCGCGGACGAGCCCACCGGCCTCCCCGGTCCCCGGATCATGGGCGAGCCTGAGCCCACCGGCGCCCCCAGCCCGCAGGCTTACGGTCTGGCGCACGCCCCGACGGCCGGAACGCAGGCGGCTCCCACGGTTCCCGCCAACCTCCTGCCCAACCGCACTCCGGCGCAGTTGCTCACCATCGCCCGCCAGGGCTTGATGGAAGCAGCCCGCACCCGCCCCGACGGCCTGCGCTACGCGGCGGCCCACCTGGCCGCCCTCCGAGCGGCCGCGGCCGTCCTCGCGGCCCGTGCCAGACCGGCCGCCCCCACTCGCCGCAACCGCGTCACCAGCGTCTGGTCCCTCCTCGTCCTGGTGGCCCCGGAGTTCGGCGACTGGGCCAGCTACTTCGCCCTCGGCGCCACCAAGCGAGCCGCAGCCGAAGCCGGCATTCCCCGCGTGGTCACCGCCCGCGAGGCTGACGACCTCCTGCGAGCGGCGGAAACCTTCGTCTCCCTGGTGCAGTCGACGCTGGGCCTGGCCTACCAGCCCACCTTCGAAGCCGCCTGACCCCAGGCGGCGGCCGCCCGGGTCACCCGGACCGCCTCGGACCCCTGTCGAGCTTCGTCGGGGCCTTGCCGGCAAAGGTGGCGAGGGTGGCCTGCTGTCGAGGCGCCAGGTCCCTTCGCCCGGGCGCCGGCTGGCACCGGATCGTCGAGCTGGACGACATTCACGACGTTTCTGGCTCCTCGGGTAGCGGGCGACAGCCAGAGCGGCGAGGGCGCAAAGGCGGCTGGGTGTTCGGGACGGTCGTTGTCGGGCCCATCCGGAACGGCGCCGTCCATGGCCCGGCGAGCTGCGACCTCGTGGAGCTGGAACAGGGGCCGGATGACGTCGACGTCGGCGTGCATGTCACCGCCCTCATCGGCGACCGCCGAGCCCGCGACGCACTGCTTCGGGTCTCTGAGCCGGTGCGGCGTCAGGCCTCCAGGCAGGGATGTGCCCTTGCCGGCAGATCCATGAAGATCAACTTGAGTGAACGTGTACAGCGGGGCGGGGCGATGGCCGGGCGCATGATCAGTGGGGCTGCGGCTCTTGCTGAGCTGGTTCGCCCAGCCGGGGAGACCGACGAGGGCGGGATGCACCGGGTGCTGCCGGTGCATCCCGAATTCGAGCGGTTGCTGCCTGGGCGCGGGCTGCGCCGGGGCAGCACCGTGGCGATCGGACTCGCCGCCGCCCCGGGTTCTGCGCAGGAGCCGTTGGGTCCGGGTGCTGCGCAGCCGGCGGGTTCCGGCTCTGCGGGGGGCCCGGCGGGTTCCGGTCTGGCGCGCCCGTCGGGATACGGCTGGAACCGCGGCGATGCGGGTCACGGTGACGCCCGGGATGTTTCCGGGCGGCGTAACCGGACGCCGCTCGATCCGGCGCCGGACCGGGGTGTGCGCCGCAGCGGCGGCCGGGGTCTCGAGCGGTGGCAGGAGAACGGGCTTGCGCGGGCCGGTAGCGGAAGCACCTCACTCCTTCTCGCCCTTCTCTCCGCCGCTTCCCGTGCCGGGTCGTGGTGTGCCGTGGTGGGCGTACCCGCGCTCGGGGCTTTGGCCGCTGCGGAGAGTGGGGTGGCGCTCGATCGGCTGGCGTTGGTGCCCAACCCCGGTCCCGAGTGGCCCACCGTGGTCGCCGCGCTCATCGACGGGGTTGATGTCGTGGTCGTCGCGGTTCCCGGGCGGGTTTCCGCCTCCATCGCCAGCCGGCTTGTCGCCCGGGCTCGGCAGCGGGGGTGTGTGCTCGTGCCGTACGGGCGGTGGGACGGGGCCGATGTCACCTTGCAGGTCACCCAGGGGCGGTGGGAGGGGCTCGGTGCCGGGCGGGGACGGTTGCGGCGGCGGGAGGTCACCGTGGTCGCCCGGGGGCGGGGTGCTGCCGCGCGGCCCAAGGAGCTGACCGTGTGGATGCCGGGGATGGCCGCGCTGCCCGCGCCTCCGCCGCCGGAGTCCGGGCGGGACCTGGCCGAGGAGGTGGGCCGGGCGGCGAAGGCTGCCGAGGAGGCGGGCCGGGCGCGGTGGGCGGTCGTGGAGGGCGGCCGGACGATGCCGGCCGAAGAGGATTCGGTTGCGGAAGGCGGTCGGAGGGGGTCGGTCGGGGACGGCCGGGAGCCGGAGCGGCGGTCGCATCTGTCCATGGTGGAGTTCGGATGAGTGCCGGTTCCGTTCCTCGTACCCTGCTCGTCTGGTGCCCGGACTGGCCGGTCATCGCCGCGGAGATCGTGGAGGGGGTCTCTGCTGACGGGCCTGTTGTCGTGGTGCGGGCGAACCGGGTCGTTGCCTGTTCCGAGGCGGCTCGGGGGGAGGGGATCCGGCGGGGGTTGCGGCGGCGGGAGGCTCAGGGGCGTTGTCCTCGGCTGGTTGTCGTCGAGCATGATCCGGGGCGGGATGCGCGGGCCTTCGAGCCCGTGGTGGCCGCCGTGGAGGAGGTCGCCGTCGGGGTCGAGGTGGTGCGGCCCGGCGCTTGTGCGCTGGCCGCGCGGGGGCCGTCTCGGTACTTCGGGGGTGAGGAGCGGGCCGCCGAGCGGATCGTCGAGCAGGTGGCTCAGGCGTGCGCCGTCGAGAGTCAGGTGGGGATCGCCGACGGGGTGTTCGCTGCCGGGCTGGCGGCCCGGGCGGGGCGGATCGTGCCCGCCGGGGGGACGCGGGAGTTTCTCGCCTCGGTGACGGTCGAGGCGCTGGAGCGGCCCGAGCTGGCCGATCTGCTGCGCCGGCTGGGGGTGGCGACGCTGGGGGACTTCGCCGCGTTGCCCGCCTCCGATGTGCTCAGCCGGTTCGGGTTCGACGGGGCGCTGGCGCATCGGCTCGCTGCCGGGCTGGATCATCGGCCGCTCGCCGTGCGGAAGCCGCCGCCCGATCTGGAGGTGACCGGCACCTACGACGAGCCGCTCGAGCGGGTGGACGTGGCCGCGTTCGCCGGGCGGGTCCTGGCCGAGCGGTTGCACGAGCGGCTGGCCGCGTACGGGCTGGCGTGCACCCGGCTGGGCATCGAGGCGGTCACCGCCGACGGGCAGGAGCTGCACCGGGTGTGGCGGCACGACGGGATGCTCACCGCCGCCGCCATCGCCGAGCGGGTGCGCTGGCAGCTCGACGGCTGGCTGACCGGTGCCCGCCGGGGCGCGCCCGCGCGGCCGACCGCCGGGCTGGTGCGGTTGCGGCTCGTCCCGGACGGGGTGCTCGTCCACCTCGGACTGCAGCCGGGGCTGTGGGGTGATGCGGGCGCGGAACGGGAGCGGGCGCATCGCGCGCTGAGCCGGATCCAGGGGCTGCTCGGCCCGGACTCGGTGGTCACTGCGGTCGCGGGTGGCGGCCGGTCCGCCGACGACCAGGTCCGGTTCGTGCCGTGGGGTGACGAGCGGGAACCGGCCCGGCCGGCCGCGGCGCCGGTGCGGATGCAGGAGCCCGTGGTGGTCGCGGTCAGCAACCCACCCCACGCGAGTCCGGAGACCGGAGAAGCGGGTGGGAAGGAGGGACCGGCCGGGAAGGAGGCCGCGAAGGAGGGATCGGCCGGGAAGGAGGCCGGGAAGGAAGGGGCGAGGAGAAGCGGAAGGCGCGCAGGGAAGGAGGCGGGTGCCAGCAAGCTGCCGCCCTGGCCGGGCCGGCTGCCGGCGCCGGCCCCGGCCCTGGTGCTTCCGCAGCCGGCGCCCGCGGTGGTGCTGGACGGGACGGGTACGCCGGTCGGCGTCAGCGCCCGCCTCGAGCTCACCGGCAGCCCGGCGGTGCTGGTGGTGGGCGACGAGTCCGCGGCGATCACCGGGTGGGCCGGGCCGTGGCCGGTGGACGAGCGGTGGTGGGCGCCGGGCGAGTCGCGGCGCCGGGCCCGGTTCCAGATGGCCGTCGCGGACGGGCGGGCGTTCCTGCTGTCGCTCGCGGCCGGGCACTGGGCGATCGAAGCGATCTACGACTAGGCGGGGGAGATGGGTTTCCACAATCCGCGGATGCCGTGGGGCGAGTTGGAGAAGACGCTGACGGGGGAGCGGCACCTGCATGTCGTCGACCCGCTCGCCGTCGACGGGGACGGCGGTGACTCGCCCGCCTGGAGTCGCAAGCGGGAGCCGTACGAGGCGCCCGCGTTGATCCGTACGGCCGCCGAGGTGCCGTACGCCGAACTGCACTGCCACACCAACTTCAGCTTCCTGGACGGCGCGAGCCACCCCGAGGAGCTCGCCGAGGAGGCGGCGCGGCTGGGGCTGACCGGGCTGGCCGTCACCGACCACGACGGCTTCTACGGGGTGGTGCGTTTCTCCCAGGCCGCGCGGGAGCTGGGGCTGCCCACGATCTTCGGTGCCGAGCTCTCCCTGGACCTGGCGAAGCCGCAGAACGGCGAGGCCGACCCGGAGGGCCGGCACCTGCTCGCCCTGGCGCACGGGCACGAGGGGTACGCCCGCCTCGCCCGGGTCATCTCCCGCGGCCAGCTCGACGGCGCGGAGAAGGGCAAGCCGGTATACGGCGACCTGGAGCAGATCGCCGAGGTGCTGCGCGACCACGTGCTGGTGCTGACCGGCTGCCGCAAGGGCAGTGTCCCGCTGGCGCTGGCGACCGAGGGGGTGCACGCGGCGGCGCGGGAGCTGGACCGGCTGGTGGAGCTTTTCGGCCGGGGCAACGTCGCCGTCGAGCTGACCGATCACGGGGACCCGTACGACGACGACCGCAACGACGTGCTGTTCGACCTTGCGAGGGGCCGCGGGCTGGAGGTGGTCGCGACCAACAACGTGCACTACGCGACCCCGGGGCGGCGCCGGCTGGCCACCGCGCTGGCCGCGGTCCGGGCCCGGCGCAGTCTCGACGAGATCGACGGCTGGCTGCCCGCGGCCGGCACCGCGCACCTGCGCAGCGGCGCCGAGATGAAGCGGCGGTTCGCCGCGTATCCGGGTGCGGTGGAGAACTCGGCGATGTTCGGTGAGGACCTGGCGTTCGACCTGAACCTGGTGGCGCCGCGGCTGCCGGACTTCCCGATCCCCGAGCCGGGGCACACGGAGATGAGCTGGCTGCGGGAGCTGACCATGCGCGGCGCCCGGGAGCGGTACGGGCCGCCGCAGGCGCATCCGAAGGCGTACGCGCAGATCGAGCACGAGCTGCGGATGATCGAGGAGCTGAACTTCCCCGGCTACTTCCTGGTGGTCTACGACATCGTGCGGTTCTGCCGCGAGGAGAACATCTACTGCCAGGGGCGGGGGTCGGCGGCGAACTCCGCGGTCTGCTACGCGCTGCGGATCACCAATGTGGACGCGGTCGAGTACGACCTGTTGTTCGAGCGGTTCCTGGCGCCGGAGCGGGACGGGCCGCCCGACATCGACGTGGACATCGAGTCGGACCGGCGCGAGGAGGTGATCCAGTACGTGTACCGCACGCACGGCCGGGAGCACACCGCACAGGTCGCCAACGTGATCTCGTATCGCCCTCGGTCCGCCGTACGCGACATGGCCAAGGCTTTCGGGTTCTCACCCGGGCAGCAGGATGCGTGGAGCAAGCAGATCGACCGGTGGGGGAGTGTCGCGGCGATCGACGTGGACGACATCCCCGAGCAGGTCGTGGCGTTCGCGAACGAGGTGCAGAACTTTCCGCGGCATCTCGGGATCCACTCCGGGGGCATGGTGATCTGCGACCGGCCGATCATCGAGGTGTGCCCGGTGGAGTGGGGGCGGATGCCGGGGCGCACGGTGCTGCAGTGGGACAAGGACGACTGCGCGGCGATCGAGCTGGTCAAGTTCGACCTGCTCGGCCTCGGGATGCTGTCGGCGCTGCACTACGCCTACGACATGATCGAGTCCGATCTGGACATCGGCACCATGCGGCTCGATGACCCCGAGGTCTACGCGATGTTGTGCAGGGCCGATTCTGTCGGGGTTTTCCAGGTGGAGAGCCGGGCGCAGATGGCCACCCTGCCGCGGCTCAAGCCGGACAAATTCTACGATCTGGTCATCGAGGTCGCACTGATCCGCCCGGGACCCATCCAAGGCGGATCAGTTCACCCTTATATAAGACGGAAAAACGGACTTGAGGAGCCGTCGGTTCCGCACCCGCTCATGGCCAACGCCTTGGCCAAGACCCTCGGTGTGCCGCTCTTTCAGGAACAGCTCATGCAGCTCGCCATCGACGTGGCGGGATTCGATCCGGCCGAGGCGGACCAGCTGCGGCGGGCCATGGGATCGAAGCGCTCGATGGAGAAGATGGAGCGGATCAAGAAGCGGCTCTACGAGGGGATGGCCGAGCGCGGCATCACCGGAGACCTCGCGGACGACCTGTTCCTGAAGCTGTCCGCGTTCGCCAACTACGGCTTCCCGGAGAGCCACGCGATGAGCTTCGCCTACCTCGTGTACGCGAGCGCCTGGCTCAAGCGCTACCACCCGGCTGCCTTCTGCGCGGCCCTGCTCAACGCCCAGCCGATGGGCTTCTACTCGCCGCAGTCGCTGGTGGACGACGCCCGGCGGCACGGCGTCGAGGTGCGCCGCCCGGATATCAACCTCAGCGACGCCGCCGCGACGCTGGAGTCGACGGCGGCCACCCGGTGGGGCTCGGCGCCCGGGGAGCCGCCGCACGCGTGGGGGCTGGGCGGCCCGGCCGTACGGATGGGGCTGTCGAGTGTCCGTACCCTCGGCGAGGAGCTGGCGAAGAGCATCGAGCAGGAGCGCCGCGCGCACGGACCGTACCGGGACATGGCGGATCTCGCCCGCCGGACCGGATGCTCGACCGCCCACCTGGAGGCCCTCGCCACCGCCGACGCCTTCGCGGGTTTCGGTCTCTCGCGCCGGGAGGCGCTGTGGGCGGCAGGGGCCGCCGCGCAGGACCGGCCGGACCGCCTGCCGGGCACGGTCACCGGCACCGAGGCGCCCACCCTGCCCGGCATGGGCGATGTGGACAAGCTGGTCGCGGACGTGTGGGCGACGGGCCTCTCCCCGGACTCGCACCCGGCGCAGTTCATCCGCGACGAGCTGACGCGGCAGGGCGCGCTGCCGATCGCGAGGCTGGGCCGGGTCGAGGCCGGCACCCGGATCCGGGTGGGTGGCATCGTCACCCACCGGCAGCGGCCGGCGACCGCGGGCGGGGTCACGTTCGTCAACCTGGAGGACGAGACCGGGATGCTCAACGTCACCTGCTCGCCGGGGCTGTGGCAGCGCTACCGCCGGGTGGCCCGGACCAGTTCGGCGCTGGTGGTGCGGGGGCGGCTGGAGAAGGCCGAGGGGGTGCTGAACCTGGTCGCGGACCGGCTCGACGCGCTCACCCCGCCGGTCACCCCCGCGTCCCGCGACTTCCGCTGAACGGACACTATATTTCCGATCTGCGCGTACGGCACCTTTTGTGGCGTACACCGGATGCGCACGGAAACGTACGACGGGGGAGCGACATCATGATCCGTACCATCGGCCTGTCCGCGGTCCTGGTGCTCGCCGCGGCGAGCCCGGCCGCCGCCGCGACGAAGAAGACCGAGCTCGAGCTCAGCTACCTGGCCGACGCCGGCTACGCGGCCGCCGTCGTGCTGCGCTGCGACCCCGCCGGCGGTCCGCACCCCAAGAAGGGCAAGGCGTGCGCCGCGCTGGCCAAGGCCGGCGGCGACCCGGCGAAGCTCAAGCCCGCGTCGGGGATCATGTGCACGATGGAGTACGCGCCCATCACCGCCGAGATCACCGGCCGCTGGCACGGCAAGAAGGTCGACTGGTCGCGGACCTTCGGCAACCCGTGCGACATGGCCCGCGCGATGGGCGTGGTCATGGCCTTCTGAGAACTGTCGGGTTCCGGTCAGTCATGCCCAGGACCCTTCGTCGATTCGCAAGCGTCTATGTAGCGCCGGGGTCGGGCCCGGCGTACATGGGGAGGACGCATGCGCAGACGAAGGTTGCCCGCCCTGCTGGTGGGCATGGTCACGATCATCGCGGGCGCGGCCGTCGCCGGGGCTCCGGCGGCACACGCGCTGCCCGCCAAGGTCCTCGCGGACCGGCCCGGTTCCGGCACCGCCACCTCGGTCACGTTGATCACCGGCGACCGCGTCACGCTGCTGGGCGACGGGAGCGCCGCCGTGCAGGCCGGGCCCGGGCGCAAAGGCATGCGGTTCATCAGCGAACGCACCGCGAAGGGCCGGACCGTCATCCCGTACGACGCGCTGCCACTGGTGCGCGCCGGCCGGCTCGACGCGCGGCTGTTCGACGTCACGGCGCTGGCCGCGAGCTACGCCGACGACCGGCTGCGGGAGTTGCCGCTGCTGGTCGCGTACCCGAAAGGAAACGCCCGGCAGGCCCGGACCGCGACCCTGGCGGCGGGCGCGCGGGTGACGCGCGACCTGCCCGTCGTGGGAGCGGTCGCGGTCCGTGCGGACCGGTCCGGCCGGTCGTCGCTCTGGCAGGCGCTGACCGGGGGTACGCCCACCGCCCGCAACCTGCGCCCCGGCATCGACCGGATCTGGCTCGACGGCACCCGCAAGGTCAGCCTCGACCGCAGCGTGCCGCAGATCGGTGCGCCCGCGGCCTGGCAGCGGGGCCTGGACGGCACCGGCGTCACGGTCGCGGTGCTGGACACCGGCATCGACGCCACCCACCCGGACTTCGCCGGCCGGATCGCCGAGGCGCGGAACTTCACCGACACCGCGAGCGCGGACGACGAGGTGGGGCACGGCACCCACGTCGCGTCCACCATCGCCGGCAGCGGCGCCGCCTCCCAGGGGCGTTACCGCGGCGTCGCCCCGGGCGCGCAGCTGCTCATCGGCAAGGTGTGCGGCACGGAGTTCTGCACGGAGTCCGACATCCTCGCCGGGATGTCCTGGGCGGCTCCCCGCGCGCCGGTGGTCAACATGAGCCTGGGCGGCACCGACTCCCCGGGCATCGACCCGCTGGAGGCAGCGGTCGGCGAGCTCACCGAGCAGTACGGCACGCTGTTCGTGATCGCGGCGGGCAACGACGGCGAGTACGGCACGGTCGGCTCGCCGGCCAGCGCCGACGCCGCCCTGGCCGTGGGCGCGGTGGACCGCGACGACCAGCTCGCGTTCTTCTCCAGCCGTGGCCCGCGCGTCGGTGACAACGCCATCAAGCCGGAGATCACCGGGCCGGGCGTCGAGATCGTGGCGGCCCGCGCCGCGCACGACGTGATCGGTGGTCCGGCGCCGCTGCCCGCGTACGCGAGCCTGTCCGGCACCTCGATGGCGACCCCGCACGTGGCCGGCGCCGCCGCGATCCTGACCCAGCAGCACCCGGGATGGACGCCCAGGCAGCGCAAGACCGTCCTCATGGGAGCGGCGCAGCCCACCGCGGGCGTCGACGTCTACGGCCAGGGCGCCGGCCGGGTCGACGTGGCCCGCTCGATCAGCCAGTCCGTGGCGGTCGACGAGGGAACCGTCGGCTTCGCCGGACAGCCGTGGCCGCACGACGACGACACCCCGGAGACCAGGACGGTCACCTACCGCAACGACGGCACCCAGTCCGTCACGCTGTCGCTGGCCCTGAACGGGCCGGCCGGCGTCTTCAGCGTGGCCGACGACACCGTCACCGTGCCGGCCGGCGGGACCGCCACCACGACGGTCACCGCGGACACCGGCGCCGACGTCGCCGACGGCTACCACAGCGGATACCTCACCGCTACCGCGGCGGGAGTCCGCGTCGAGACGCCGGTCGGCGTCTACCGCGAGCCCGAGAGCTACGACCTCGCGCTCGAGCCCATCGACCGGGACGGCACCCCCAGCGACACGATGTACGCGGTGTTCTTCAACCTCGCCACCGGGACGAGCTACGACGCGGCCGGCGGGGCCACCACCCGGCGGTTGCCCAAGGGCGAGTACGGCTTCTTCGCCTACATCGGCGACGACGAGGTGTCGATGCTGGTCCAGCCGCGGCTCGTCGTCGACGGCCCGGCCCGGATCCGGCTGGACGCCCGGTCCGCGAAGCCCCTCTCGGTCACCGTCCCCACCGCGGGCGCGGCGCCGACGCTGGCCGCCGCGAACAGCGACTGGACCGCCGACGAGTACGCGGTCACCGTCAGCATCGTCGGCGACGGTTTCGACGGGCTCTACACCGGACAGGTGGGCTCGCGCACCCCGGTCGCGAACTTCACCGGCTCGATCAACGCGTCCTTCGCGGCGCCCGGTGCGGACGGCCGGTTCCACAACAGCCCCTACACGTACGACCTCGGCTGGTTCTCGCCCGGCGTCATGTACACCGGGTTCACGAAGACGGTGCGGGCCCGTGACCTCGCGACGATCAAGGCCGCGTACGCCACCGAGGCCACCGGCGTGCAGGGGGTCAAGGGCAACTCCGCCCGGTACGGCGACAACGGCTACTGGTCGGTGTTCGTCCCGTTCGAGCTGCCGTTCCGCCGTACCGAGTACGTCAACGTCGACGGGCGCGCGCAATGGTCGAGCACCTTCGAGCAACAGGTGCCGCCGCACGGTGACGAGTGGCCGGTCGCGGTGAGCGCCGCCGGGACGCCGCCGGCCACGCTGCGCGCCGAACGCACGTACCACCAGGAGTGGAACCGGGCGGTGTTCGCGCCCACGGTCGCCGCGCCGGAGTACCCGTTCGACTACGTGACCCGCCTCGGCGACAGCATCGTCGTCCTGCTGCCCACGCACGGCGAGGGGCCGGGGCACCCCGGCTACAGCACGCTCGAGTCGGCGCGGCTGGCGCTGTACCGCGACGGCACGCTGGTCGGCGAGTCCGCCGCCGAGCAGGCGGAGTTCGAGGTCCCGGCCGGCACTGCCGACTACCGGCTCGAGCTGTCCGCCACACGCGGCGCGCCGCACACCCTGTCGACCCAGGTCAGCGGCGTGTGGACGTTCCGGTCCGGGCACGTCGACGGGGACGACCCGCAGAAGCTGCCGGTGTCCGCCGTGCGGTTCCGCCCGGCGCTCGACGAGCACAACGCGGCCCCGGCCGGGCGGGTGCTCGCCGTGCCCGTCACCGTGGACCGGCAGGTCGCCACGCCGGTGCGGAAGGTGACGGTGCAGGCGTCCTTCGACGACGGGCGCACCTGGCGGGCCGTGCCGGTCCTTGGGGCCGGCGCGCACCGGGTCGCCGCTGTCCGGCACCCGGCCGGTGCGGGATACGTCTCGCTGCGCGCCACCGCCACCACCGGTGCCGGCACGGTCACCCAGACGGTGATCCGGGCGTACGCGATCCGCTGACGGCGAAGCTCGGGAGTGGCGGGCATCGGCTCGCCGCTCCCGAGCTGCCGGGGGCGGATACGCTGCGCAGGTGGACACCGCATCGACGCGTACCCCCCGACCTCCCGTCACCGCGCGCACGGCCGCCGTCTGGGCCGTGCTGCGCCGCGAGCTGGACCGCCACGCCGGGCGGGAGCTGACCGTGCTCGACGTGGGCGGCGGCACCGGCGGGTTCGCGGTGCCGCTGGCCGAGGCCGGGCACCGCGTCACGGTCGTCGACGCGAGCCCGGACGCGCTCGCGGCCCTCACCCGCCGCGCCGCCGACGCCGGCGTGGCCGACCGGGTCAAGGCCGTGCAGGGTGACGGCGACGCGCTCGCCGGCCTGGTCGCGCCGGGCAGCGCCGACCTGATCCTGTGCCACGCCGTGCTCGAGGTCGTCGACGACCCGGCCGAGGTCATGGCCGCCGTCGCCGCTGCGCTGCGGCCCGGGGGAGCGCTCAGCCTGCTCGTCGCCGGACGCGCCGCCGCGGTGCTCGGCCGGGCCTTCAACGGCCACTTGGACGCCGCGTCCGCGCTGCTCGACGACCCCGACGGCCGCGCCGGCCAGCGCGACACGCTGCGCCGGCGCTACGACGCGGAGACCGCCGCGGCGCTGCTCACCGGGGCGGGGCTCACGGTCGAGGAGACCCACGGGGTACGGGTGCTCACCGACCTGCTGCCCGCCGCCGTGGTCGAGGCGGACCCCCGCATGATGGTCGACCTCGAGCTCGCCCTGTCCGCCCGGCCGCCGTTCCGCGACATCGCCGCACAGCTCCACGTCTTCGCCCGGCGCCCGTGAGCGCACTCGACGTCGTCCGGCCCGCGTACGGCTCCGGCAGCCTCGCCGACCTGCTGCCCAGCGTCGGCGCGGTGCTCGGGGTGCCCGGTGCCACGGACGTGCTGGGGCTGGGCGCGCGGCTGGGGGACGTCGACAGGGTGGCGGTGCTGCTGGTCGACGGGCTGGGGGCGTACCAGATCCCGGTCGCGGCCCCGCACGCGCCGATCCTGACGCAGCTCGCCGGCGGCACGCTGACCTCGGGTTTTCCCTCCACGACCCCGGTCAGCCTGGTGACGCTGGGCGCCGGAACCGCGCCCGGCGCGCACGGCATCCTCGGCTTCACGACCCAGCGGCCGGACGGCGGCGTCGTCAACCACATCAAGTGGGACAACGACCCCGATCCCGCCACCTGGCAGCCGGTCCCGACCTGGTTCGAGACGGCGAAGGTCCGCACGACCCTGGTCACGAAGCCGGAGTTCGAGGGCACCGGCCTGACCGTCGCGGCCTACCGTGGCGCCGGGTTCGCGGGGGCCGCCGACCCCTACGCCCTCTCCACCGCCATGGTCTCGGCGCTGGCCGAGCCCGGCGTCGTGTACGGCTACCACCCCGACCTCGACCACCACGGGCACGGCTCGGGGATCGACTCGCCGCCGTGGCGCGATGCCGCCGTGGCGGTCGGCGAGCTGATCACGCGCCTGGTCGAGGGGCTGCCGCCGCGGGCCGCGCTGCTGGTCACGGCCGACCACGGGCAGCTCGACATCCCGCCGGACACCCGCGTCGACCTGTCCGCCGATCCGGCGCTGAGCGCGGGCATCACCGGGGTCGCGGGGGAGCCGCGGGTGCGCTACCTCCACACGCGGGAGGGGGCGGCGGGGGACGTCGTGGACGCGTACCGGTCGGTGCTCGGATCGTCGGCGTGGGTGCTGACCCGCGAGGAGGCGGTCGACAGCGGCCTCTACGGCCCGGTGCCACCCGCGCATCTCGGCCGCATCGGGGACGTCGTGGTGATCTGCCTGGACCACACCGTGGTGCTCGCGAGCGGGTGGGAGCCGCCGTCGGTCGGCGCGCTGGTCGCCTACCACGGTTCGGTGACCGCCACGGAGATGACCGTTCCGCTGCTCAGTTTTGTCAGACCCCCTGGCTAGGCTGCCGGCGTGGGACGCAGCCAGGCCATCGGACGGGGGCGGGACCCGCGCTTCGGGCCGGAGGCCGACGACGCGGGCTGCCCGATCCTGCACGTCGACATGGACGCGTTCTTCGCCTCCGTGGAGATCCGGCGCCGCCCCGAGCTGCGTGGCAAGGCCGTCGTGGTCGGGGGAGCGGGCCCGCGCGGCGTCGTGAGCTCGGCCAGCTACGAGGCCCGCAGGTACGGCGTCCGCAGCGCGATGCCGGGGATGCGGGCCCGGGCGCTCTGCCCCCACGCCGTCTTCCTGCCCCCGGACTTCGCGGCCTACTCGGCGGCCTCCGACGCCGTCATGCGGATCTTCCGCGACGTCACCCCGCTGGTCGAGCCCTTGTCGCTGGACGAGGCGTTCCTCGACGTGGCGGGCGCCCAGCGGCTGCTCGGGCGGCCCGCGGCGATCGCCGCGGCGATCCGCCGGCGGGTGTTCGAGGAGCAGCGGCTGACCTGCTCCGTCGGGGTCGCCGCGACCAAGTTCGTGGCCAAGCTCGGCTCCACCCGGGCCAAACCCGACGGCATGATGGTCGTCCCGGCCGGTCAGGTCCTCGACTTCCTGCATCCGCTGCCGGTCGACGCCCTGTGGGGAGTCGGCGAGAAGGCGGCCGCCCAGCTGCACCGCCTCGGCCTGAGCACCGTGGGTGACCTGGCCCGCGCGCCGCTGAGCATGCTGCGCGGCGCCCTCGGCGAGGCCTCCGCCGCCCACCTGCACGAGCTCTCCTGGGGCCGCGACCCACGCCGGGTCGTCGCCGAGCAGGAGGAGAAGTCGATCGGCGCCGAGATGACCTACGACACCGACGTCACCGACCCCGCGGCGATCCGGCGCAGCCTGCTGGCCCTCGCCGACAAGACCGGAGCCCGGCTGCGGGCGGGCGGCAACGTCGGCCGGACGATCTCCATCAAGATCCGCTTCGCCGACTTCCGCACGGTCAGCCGGTCCCGCACGATGCAGACGACCACCGATGTGGCACGCGAGATCTTCGAGATCTCCTGGGCCCTGTTCCAGGCGTTGGGCCCGGCCGAGCCGATCCGGCTCGTCGGCGTCCGGGTCGAGGGCCTGGCCGCCGCGGCGACCGCATCACGGCAGCTCACGCTGGGCGAACCCGAGCGCGGCTGGCGCGAGGCCGAGGCCGCCGCGGACGCCGTAGCGGCTCGGTTCGGCCGCTCCATCGTCGGACCGGCCAGTCTTTTGGGACGAACTGATCTGCGCCGGACCGAAAATCACCCGCACTCGACGGTCGTCCCGCTTTCCGACCCGCCAACCCCCTCGTAGACTTGCGGTAAGGCAGCCGGTCGGCTGCCTCGCACCATCGGCCCGCCCGCATCCCGCCGGAGGGCCGGACATGCGCCCGGGGAGGAATGCCGTGCCGCTCTCGGAGCACGAGCAGCGGCTGTTCGATCAGATCGAGCGGTCGCTTGCCGAGGACCCCAAGTTCGCCTCGGCTGTGCGCAACAGTGACCCGCGTTTCCACGCCCGTCGCCGGCTGGTCGTCGCGGCGTTCGTGATCGTCCTGGGTCTCGCGCTGGTTGTCTTCGGCACGGTGAGCAGCAATACGCCGCTCGGCGTGGCCGGTTTCGTGGTCATGCTGGCCGCGGCCGCCTTCGCGATGCAGAGCCGCCGCAAGGGCCAGGCCCCCGACCTGCACGCCGTCGGCGGCACCGCGACCCGGCGCACCCGGCAGACCCGCAAGGCCGGCTTCATCGACCGGCTCGAGGACCGCTGGCGTCAGCGCCCCGAGGGTCACCGCTGACCCGGACAACCCACGGCGACAAGATGGCGGCCACCCGGCCGCCATCGCCGTATCCGCCCGCCGGTCACGCACGATAAGCCGGGCACCACGCAGCGGCGTCGTCCGCGTTCCGGCGCGTCGAGCGACGCCGTTGACCGCTGCGGCTCAAGGCGCGTCTCCGCAGGCCAAGGCGTGGCCTGCTTGTGCGGCTCCGCGCAGGATCGCGTCATTCCAGATCGAACGCCGCCAGGATCGCCTGGGTCAGCTCGGTCTCTTGCTCGGGCCTCAGCCGCCCGATGACTCGTCCCAGGGCGTCCGCAGGAACGGTGACGATGTTGTCGCAACTGACCACGCACTCCTTGTCCACGCCGTTGCGCTCCGGATCGAGTGCGACCTCGGTGGACAAGCCTCGTATCGTGCCGGTGATCGGTGCGACTGTGACCCGCGTCACGTAAGGACGCACCGCCTCGCGAGTCAGCACCAGAACGGGACGGGTCTTGTCCAGTCGTGCCAGGTGAATCGGACGCATCAATCGATGTCCATTGGCTGGGCCGCCGCGTAGGACGCAAGGGCGTCGGCGTCCGGGTCGGCTGAAGCTGCAGCGTAGATCTGCGCGTCACGTCGTGCCGCGATGGTGCGTTGCTCCCGCCGCAACGCAGCCGTGATGGCGGCGGCGCGGCTCTCGGCCGTTCCCTCCGCGACCTGACGGTCGACGAAGGCGGCAACGTCGTCCGGTAGGCGGACGGTCATCTGAACACTCATACCGCCACTATACCGCTTCGGTATGGCACCGGTATGGCATCGGTATGGCTCGAGGGTCAGCGGGCGCGGCCCGCCAGGAGGCGGCGGGGGCTGAAGCGGACCAGGACGTCGCGGCCCCGGCTCAGGGTGGTCATCCAGCGGGCCGACCTGTCGCCCAGGCTCATCCGCCAGCGCAGCATCACCGACGGCGGCAGCAGGACCGCGGTGAGGCGGGTGCGGCGGGTGGCCGTGCGGGCCAGGCCCTTGCGGACCTGGGTCAGCGCGTCGGTCAGGCCCTCGCCGCGGAGCGGGCTGCGGGCGTACCGGGCTCGTTCCTCCGCGTGGCCGAGCAGGGCGGCGCTCTGGGCCGGGGCGTCCGTCAGCTCGGCCTCGCGGACCAGGCGCTGGGCGGTGTGGCGGGGGGTCTCCGTGGGGTCGATCGGGACGCGGTAGTCGACCATCGTGTCGACGAGCTCGTCCCAGGCGGCGTGGGCGTCCTCGCGGGCGCGGGCCGATTCCGTGGTCACGGTGACCTCGCGGGTGCCCGGTGGTGACGGGCCCGAGGCCGTTGCCACCGTGACCGGGGCGGTGGCCGCGTGGCGGCGCCGGCGGAGCAGGATGCGGCGCAGGGCCGGGACCAGGAGCAGGGCTATCACCAGCGCGGCGATGCCCGTGGCGAGCAGGCCGGTGGAGGAGCCGTTCGACGGGGTGGCGGCGCCGGGGGCGCCGAGGTTGTCGGCGCCGGGGTCCCTGTCGGGGCGGTTGCTCGCTCCGGGGCCGGCCGAGCCCGCCGCGCCGGGGGCCACGGACGCCGTCGACGACGATGTCGGGGTGTCGACGCGGTCGTTGTCGGGGGCCCACTCGGAGCGGCTCGAGCCGACGACCGCGGCGGCCGGGGTGGCGTCGAACGGGATCCAGCCGAAGCGGTCGAGGTAGACCTCGGTCCAGGCGTGGGCGTTGCGGTTGGTGAGGATGTACGTGTTGCCCTCGCGGCCGCTGCCCCGGGTGAAGCCGAACGCCACCCGGGCCGGGATGCCGGCCTCGCGCACCATCCAGGCCAGCGCCGCCGCGTACTGCTGGCAGTAGCCGGTCTTGTTCTGCAGGAACGCCGAGATCGCCGAGGCGCCGGCCTTCGGGTCGGCCGCCTGCAGGCTGTACGAGAAGCCGTTCTCGCGGGAGAAGTAGCCGTAGAGCGCCGCCACCTTGTCGTACTCGGTGTCCTCGCCGCGGGTGAGGCGGGCGACCAGGGCCGCGACCTTGGGGTCCTCGGGCACGGTGGTGAACTGCGTGCGGATCGGGTCGTCGTCGGCGAGCGGTTCGGCCTGGCGCAGCTGGCCGGGCGTGAACTTGGCCCGGAGGTAGTCGAAGGAGTACTTCTTGCCCTTCGTGGTGGTGCGGTTGGAGAAGACCACCTGGGCGCTGGGGTCGTACGACCAGGCGCCGTCGAGGCCGTCGATGTCGATGGTGGAGGAGTAGATCGGGGCGAGGGTCTGGCCGAAGTCCTGAGTGATCTCCACCTCGGCGTGGTACTGCTGGAAGCTCCCGCCGTTGGTGTTGCCGCTCAGCCGCGGGTCGTTGATGCCGCGCGACAGCGGGCGCCCGGTCGGCGTGCGGTTGCTGAACCCTTCGGCGCTGAGCACGTCGGCCGTGCCGAAGCGCAGGTAGAACGGGTCCGGCTCGTTGGTGGTGACGCGGACGTAGTCGGTGGTCTGGCTCTGGTTGAGCTGGCCGCTCAGCGAGGCGAAGAGGTTGATGCGCCCGTTGCCGCCGCTGCCCGTACCGTTGCCGCCGCCGCCCGTGCCCACCTGGGTGAGCTGGTTGAGCAGCCCGGTGTTGAGGCCGGGAACGATCAGCGGGAGCAGGACCGCGGAGGCGACGCCGATGACGGCGAGCCGGCGGCCGGCCGCGGCCAGCGGCGACGGCTCCCACACGTCGACGTCGCGCCCGTCGCCGGTGAAGCGGCGGCCGAAGCGGCGGACCCGGTCGACGTTGTCGGCGACCAGCAGCCACAGGAAGCCGACCGCGCCGACGATGAACGGGACCACCGGGACGCTGTCGATGTAGACCGCCACCGGCACCGAGTAGATCGCCAGCATCGGCAGGCCCGCCAGGGCCGGGCGGCGGGCGACCACGGTGAGCAGGTCGACGGCGATCGCGACCGAGCCGATGCCCAGCGTGGCGATGAAGAGCAGGCCGTCGCGGTCGGGGACCGGTACGCCGTACGACCGCGTGTCGGTACCGGCCTCCACGAACAGCTCGCCGAAGTGGTTGAACGTCGCCGGTGACGGGATGAGCGACAGCAGCTCGTCGCCGCTGGGGAACATCCACGTCAGCGTGAGCAGCAGGGTGATCGCCATGCCGGCCGCCTGGGCCCAGGTGGGCAGGCGCAGGCTGCGCGTGAGCACCGCCGCGCCGGCGACCAGGCCGACGGCGAGGATGCACTGCAGCAGCCACGTCCAGGTGTCGAAGATCGCCGACAGTGGCGCCGCGGACAGCAGTGTGGCCGCGGCCGCCACCAGTCCGAGCCGTCGTCTCCCGGTCACAGCGGAACTCCCGTCACTACATGCCTGCCACGGTCTCGGCCATCGCCGCCCGGTAGGCGAAACCCTGTGATCCCCGCGCCGCCGCCGGCCAGAGCGCCGGCAGCGAGTCGCCGTGCGCGACCGGCACGGACCGCCAGCCGCTGCGGACCAGGGCCAGCGACGTCGCCGCGTGCTGCCGGTCCGCCTCCTGCCGGTCGGCGGGCGCCACGGTCATCCACGTCGAGCTGTCGATCGCGAACCCGATGCAGGTGGCACCGTTGCCGCGCAGCCCGGTCAGTACCTCGGCCTCGGCGACCGTCAGCGCCCCGAACAGCCCGATCACCAGCCCGCCGTCGGAGCGGCGGCGGACCATGTCGACCAGCCCGGCGATGTCGCCGGCCTCGGTCAGCTTCACGTCGGCGAGCGTGTCCAGGATCGCGCCCTCACCGCCGGCCTCGATGGCGTCGAGGTCGATGCCCGTACCCGTGACCAGGCGCAGCTTGTATCCGGCCTGGCGCAGGTGGACCGCGATGCTCGCGCAGGCCGACACCGCCCACTCGAAGCTGGCCGCCGGGCCCTCGCCGCGGTGGGCGTGGAGCCGGGTGTCCAGGACGACGGTGGCTCGCGACTCCCAGGGCTGCTCCTCGCGGCGCACCATCAGCTCTCCGGTGCGGGCGGTCGAGCGCCAGTGGACCCGGCGCAGGTCGTCGCCGCGGCGGTACTCGCGGGTGGCCGCGTCGTCCTCGCCGTGCACGGCCACCGAGCGGGCGCGGCTGTCGCCGGTGCCCGCGTACTCGCCGGCCAGCCGGACGGAGGGCAGCGGGACCACCTGCGGGATGACGGTGAGCCGGTCGACGCTGGGGAACGAGCGGGTCAGCTCGCACAGGCCGAACGGGTCGGTCAGCCGGATGACCAGCGGGCCGACCGGGTAGCGGCCGCGGACGTCGGCGCGCACCGTGTACGCCACCGAGCTGGCCATGTGCGCGCCCAGCCGCTCGAGCACGACGCGGGGGCGGCTGCCGAGCGCGTACGGCAGACGGTCCTCCAGCAGCAGCGTGCCGGTGGGCAGCCGGGACAGGTTCTGCAGGCGCAGCACGACGCGGGCGCTGGAGCCGACCGGTGCCCGGCCCGGTTCCAGCGTCCGCGTGCAGGCGAGCTTGTAGCGGCTGCGCCCCACGTACGCGGCGGCCAGCAAGGGCAGCGCCGCGAGCAGGATCGCGACCCGCAGCAGGTCCTTCTCGCCCAGGATCACGGCGGAGACCGCGGCGGCGGCCCCGGCGGCGAGGAAGGAGCGGCCCCGCGTCGTCATACCCCGCAGGGCTTCCCGCATGTCAGCGCCCCCGGGACTCGAACTGCGCGCGGCCGTCGCCGGTGGCGCGGGTGTCGTACGGCGAGCGGCTGCGGTCGTGCGGCAGCGGCAGCCGGTGCACGATCTCGGCCACGATCGCATCCGTCGTGCGGCGGTTGAGCTGCGCGTCGGCGGTCGGGATGATGCGGTGCGCGAGCACCGGGACGGCCAGCGCCTGCAGGTCGTCGGGGAGGACGTAGTCGCGGCCCTCGAGCGCCGCCACCGCCTTGGCCGTCCGCAGCAGCTGCAGCGTCGACCGCGGGGAGGCACCCAGCCGGATCTCGGGGGCCTCGCGGGTCGCTGTGACCAGGGCGATCGCGTACTGCTGGACGGCGTCGGCGGCGTGCACGTCACGGACCGTGGCGATCAGCCGGCGGACCAGCGCCGCGTCGGCGACGGCCCGCAGGCTGTTCAGCGGGTCCACGGCGCCGTGCCCGCCGAGCATGGCCAGCTCCGCGCGCGGGTCGGGGTAGCCCATCGCGATGCGCGCGGTGAACCGGTCGCGCTGCGCCTCGGGCAGCGGGTACGTGCCCTCCATCTCGATGGGGTTCTGGGTCGCGATGACCATGAACGGCGACTGCAGCTCGTACGTGGTGCCGTCGACCGTGACCTGCCGCTCCTCCATGCACTCGAGCAGGGCGGACTGGGTCTTCGGCGAGGCCCGGTTGATCTCGTCGCCCACCACCAGGTTGGCGAAGACGGCGCCCGGCTTGAACTCGAAGTCGCGCGTCTCCTGGTTGTAGACGCTGACGCCGGTCACGTCGCTGGGAAGCAGGTCCGGCGTGAACTGGATACGGCGCACGGAACAGTCGATCGAACGTGCCAGCGCCTTGGCGAGCTTGGTCTTGCCGACGCCGGGCACGTCCTCGATGAGGAGATGGCCCTCGGCCAGGAGCACGGCGAGCGCCAGCCGTACGGTCGCGCTCTTGCCCTCGATGACCTGCTCGATGTTCGCGATGATCGCCTCGCTGGCGGCGCGGAAATCGTCGTTCGGCAGCGGGCCGCCGGGCTCGTCCCAGGTGGGGGTTGTCACGGGCCTCCTCCATGTCGTTCAAGCGAAGGTTCGCGGGCGGCCGGGGTGTCCGTGGGCCTCCGGCGCCGCCGCCCGTTCCCCACAGGTTAGCCCGGTCACAGCAACTCGCCGAGTGGGGCGATGACCACCAATACGACACGTGGTCAACCAGACACACATATCGGATGCGTTACGAATAGCGGAGGGGTGATACCGGTCGCCGCGGCTCAAGCGGGGCGGGTACCATGCCGGTATGGCCCGTGCCTTCCTGCTTCTCGGCTAGCCGCGCTGCTCCACTACCAGCGCGGCGCCCCCTCCTGTGAAGGGGGCTTTTTTGTGTCCTCAGGAAGACGACGAGCAGGCAGGCCGAACGAGATCGAGATGGTGACGATGAGCGAGCCCGAGACCAACGCGGACGTCCCGCCGTACCGCTACACGGCGGCGATGGCCGCCGAGATCGAGCCCCGCTGGCAGGCGTACTGGGCGGAGAACGGGACCTTCCACGCGCCGAACCCGGCCGGCGAGCTGGCCGACCCCTCGCACCCGCGCGCGGGCGCGCCGAAGCTGCACGTGCAGGACATGTTCCCGTACCCGTCGGGTGCGGGGCTGCACGTCGGGCACCCGCTCGGTTACATCGGCACCGACTCCTACACCCGCTACAAGCGCATGGCGGGCTTCAACGTGCTGCACCCGATGGGCTTCGACGCGTTCGGCCTGCCCGCCGAGCAGTACGCGGTCCAGACCGGCACGCACCCGCGCACCACCACCGAGGCCAACATCGAGCGGTACCGGGGCCAGCTGAAGCGGCTGGGACTGGCGTACGACGACCGCCGCTCCTTCTCCACCACCGACCCGGAGTACTACCGCTGGACCCAGTGGATCTTCCTGCAGGTCTTCAACTCCTGGTTCGACCCCGACCTGCGCAAGGCGCGCCCGATCGACGACCTGGTCGCCGAGTTCGAGGCGGGCACCCGCGCCGTGCCGGACGGGCGTGACTGGGCCGGCCTGTCCCCGGTCGAGCGGCGCAAGGTGATCAACGAGTTCCGGCTGGCGTACGTCAGCGAGGCGCCGGTCAACTGGTGCCCCGGGCTGGGCACGGTGCTGGCCAACGAGGAGGTCACCCCCGACGGCCGCAGCGAGCGGGGCAACTACCCCGTCTTCCAGCGCTCGCTGAAGCAGTGGATGATGCGGATCACCGCGTACGGCGACCGCCTGGTCGAGGACCTGGACGCCCTGGACTGGCCGGAGCCGGTCAAGCTGATGCAGCGCAACTGGATCGGCCGCTCCCGTGGTGCGCACGTCGACTTCCCCATGGACGGCGATGACATCATCTCCGTCTTCACCACGCGCCCCGACACGCTGTTCGGCGCGACGTACATGGTGCTGGCGCCTGAGCACGCCCTGGTCGAGGCGATCGTGCCGGCCGCCTGGCCCGAGGGGACGAAGGACGCGTGGACCGGGGGGCACGCGACGCCGTCCGACGCCGTCGCCGCCTACCGTGCCGCCGCGGCCGCCAAGACCGAGGAGGAGCGGACCGCCGACGCCAAGGTCAAGACCGGCGTCTTCACCGGCGCGTACGCGACCAACCCGGTCAACGGCGCCCGCATCCCCGTCTTCATCGCCGACTACGTGCTGGCGGGCTACGGCACCGGCGCGATCATGGCGGTGCCCGGCCACGACGAGCGGGACTGGGACTTCGCGCAGGCGTTCGAGCTGCCGATCGTGCGCACCATCGAGACGCCGGAGGACTTCGACGGCGCGTACACCGGTGACGGCCCCGTGATCAACTCGGAGTTTTTGAACGGCATGGGCATGGCCGATGCCAAGGCGTCGATGATCTCGTGGCTGGAGGAGAAGGGGCACGGTCGCGGCGCCACCACCTTCCGGCTGCGGGACTGGCTGTTCAGCCGGCAGCGCTACTGGGGCGAGCCCTTCCCGATCGTGTACGACGAGACGGGCCTGCCGGTCGCCCTGCCCGAGTCGATGCTGCCCGTGGAGCTGCCGGAGGTCGACGACTTCTCCCCGCGTACCTTCGACCCGGACGACGCCGACAGCGAGCCGGAGACGCCGCTGTCGCGCAAGAAGGACTGGGTGCAGGTCGAGCTGGACCTGGGCGACGGGCCGAAGACCTACATCCGCGAGACCAACACCATGCCGCAGTGGGCCGGCTCCTGCTGGTACGAGCTGCGCTACCTGGACCCGCACAACGAGAAGGTGCTGGTCGACCCGGAGAACGAGGCGTACTGGATGGGCCCGCAGGGTCCCGGCGACCCGGGCGGCGTCGACCTGTACGTCGGCGGGGTCGAGCACGCCGTCCTGCACCTGCTGTACGCCCGCTTCTGGCACAAGGTCCTGTACGACCTGGGCCACGTGTCGTCGTTCGAGCCGTTCCGGAAGCTGTTCAACCAGGGCTACATCCAGGCGTACGCGTACCGGGACGCCCGCGGCGTCATCGTGCCCGCCGAGGAGGTCGTCGAGCGCGACGGCAGGTACTACTACGGCGACCAGGAGGTGGCCCGGGAGTACGGCAAGATGGGCAAGTCGCTGAAGAACGTCGTCACCCCGGACGAGATGAGCGAGCAGTACGGCGCCGACACCTTCCGCGTGTACGAGATGGCGATGGGCCCGCTGGACGTCTCCCGGCCGTGGGAGACGCGCGCGGTGGTCGGCTCTCAGCGCTTCCTGCAGCGGGTGTGGCGCCTGGTCGTCGACGAGGAGACCGGCGAGGTGCGGGCGACCGACGCCCCGCTGGACCCGAAGACCCGGCGGGCGCTGCACCAGACGATCGCCGGCGTCCGCGAGGACATGGACGAGCTGCGGTTCAACACCGCCATCGCCAAGCTGATCCAGCTGACGAACACGCTGACGCCGCTGGAGACGACGTCCCGCGAGGCCGTCGAGCCGCTGGTGCTGATGATGTCGCCGTTCGCCCCGCACCTGGCCGAGGAGCTGTGGCGCAAGCTGGGCCACGACGGCACGCTGGCGTACACGGAGTTCCCCGTGGCCGACCCGGCCCAGCTGGTCGCCGAGTCGGTCACCTACCCGGTCCAGGTCAACGGCAAGGTCCGCGGCCGGGTCGAGGTTGCGCCCGACACGGCGGAGGATGCCGTACGGGAGGCCGCGCTGGCCGCCGTCGCCGAGGTGCTGGCCGGCCGCGACCCCCGCAAGGTGATCGTGGTCCCCGGCCGACTGGTCAGCGTCGTCGTGTGATCCACCTGGTGGAACAGGGCCCGCCGCGAGTGATCGCGGCGGGCCCTTCGCCGTCAGAATGACCCCGTGCCTGATCTTCCGGATGTGCTGCCCGTCGCCCCGCTGAGCTCGCCGCTGGACGCCACGGTGCGTCCGCCGGGCTCGAAGAGCATCACCAACCGCGCGCTGATCTGCGCGGCCCTCGCGCCGGGCACCTCCACACTGTCCGGAGCGCTCTTCGCCGACGACACCCGCGCGATGATGGGCGCGGTGGCCGCCCTCGGCGCGCGCGTCGAGGGGGACGAGGACGCGCGGACGATCCGGGTGACGGGCATCGACCCGGGGACCGCGCCGACCTCCGGCATGATCGATGCCCGGCAGTCCGGCACGACCTCCCGGTTCATCCTGCCGGTGGCGGCGCTGCTTCCGGTGCGGACGGTCGTCGACGGCACCGCTCAGCTCCGGGCACGCCCCAGCGGCCCGGTTCTCGAGGCGCTGCGCGAGGTCGGTGCCGTGGTGGAGGAGCTGGACCAGCCCGGTTACCTGCCCGCCGCGGTGCGCGGGCCGTTGCGCGGGGGACCCGTCGAGATCAGCGGGCACATCTCCAGCCAGTTCCTGTCCGGCCTGTTGATGGCGGGGCCGCTGATGCGCTCAGGGCTGTCGGTGTCGCTGACCTCGCCGCTGGTGTCGGTGCCGTACGTGGAGATGACCAAGGCGGTGATGGCTGCGTTCGGGGTGCGGGTCGACGGCCTCTCGGTGGCCGCCGCGAGCTATCGCGCTGTCGCTTACGAGGTCGAGCCCGATGCGAGTGCCGCCTCCTACTTCCTCGGTGCCGCGGCGGTGGCCGGCGGGCGGGTCACCGTCGAGGGGCTGGGGACCGCCAGCCTGCAGGGCGACGTGGGCTTCGCGGACGTGCTGGAGCGGATGGGTGCTTCGGTGACCCGCACCGCCAGTTCCCTCACCGTGCGGGGGACCGGCCGGCTCACCGGCGTAGACATCGACATGTCTGATATTTCGGATACCGCGCAGACGCTCGCCATGGTCGCGGTGTTCGCCGACTCGCCGACGCGGGTGCGGGGCATCGGGTTCATCCGGCGCAAGGAGACCGACCGGCTCGCCGCCGTGGTGACCGAGCTGCGCAGGGCCGGGATCGACGCCGTCGAGGACGAGGACGGGTTCACGATCCACCCGGGGCGGCCCCGGCCGACGCGGTTCGCGACGTACGAGGACCACCGGATGGCGATGAGCCTGTCTCTGCTGGGGCTGCGGGCGCCCGGCATCGAGATCGAGGACCCGGGGTGCGTGGCGAAGACGTACCCGGACTACTTCCGGGACCTGGCCGCGCTGGCCTGAACGATCAGGCGGCGACCACGGCAGCGGCGCGGCGGGCGGCCAGGCGCCAGCGCAGCACGATCGCCGTGGTGAGGGCGAAGCCGATGACCGCGGGCGCGAGCGTCATCGGGCTCATCTGACCCGGGGACGTCACGGCGGCGCCGATCACGGCGTAGGACACCGCGGACGGGATCGCGGCAAGGGTGGTCCCGAGCAGGTAGCGCTTGCGGCAGACCGACGTCGTCCCGTACGCGTAGCCGATCAGGCCGTACGGCGCGAGCGGCAGGAACCGGACCAGCAGCACGGCCGCGAGACCCCGCCGGTTGAGCCACTCGTCGAGCCGGGCCATCCGGCCCCCGGCCTTGGCGCCCAGGGCACCCCGGCCGGCCCAGCGGCCCGCGTAGTACGTGGCGATGGCGGCGATCACGGCGGCGGCGAGGGCGGTCGCCGCTCCCGTCGCCGGCCCGAGCAGCATGCCGCAACCCATGGTGACCGCGGTGCGGGGCACGAGAACGGACAGCAGCAGGCCGCCCACCACCGCGATCGCGACCGCGGCGGCGGGGCCGAGGCTCACGACGGAGTCGGCGATCGACTGGATCGGCAGGACGGCGGCCGCGACGCCGAGGCCGGCGACGACCGCCGCGAGAATGCCGAAGCGGATGAGGCGGCGGCGCCACCCGACCGGAGCGTGGGTCTGCTGGCTGGCCTGAGGGTCCGCGGCGGGGGAGTTCGCGCCCCGCGGGGCGATCAGGGTGTCAGTCATGCAGGCGTACCGCCCCTACGTCTCGTCGGTCCAGGAAGGTGGAGGTCGTCTCGGGTCACGCGGCGCCCGCGGCGGCGAGCCGCTCGCCGCGGAGCCGGTCGGCCCAGGTGTCGTCGAGCGGTGCAAGCCTATCCGCGCCGGTCGCCCAACTCAGTAGCAGATCGGCTATCGCTGGGTTGCGGGCGAGCGCGGGCCCGTGGGCGTACGTGCCCAGGATCTTCCCGTGCCAAGCGCCCTCGGTGTGCCCGTCATTCCCGATGCCGGCGGTGACCCTGGCCAGCGGCGCCACGCCGGGGCCGAGGTGGGTGCGTCCGCCGTGGTTCTCGAAGCCGGTGAGGGGCGGCAGGCCCAGCCGGGGATCGATGTCGCCGCGGACCTCGCCGACCGCGCGCGTCTCGCCGCGGTCGGAGGTGATGTCGAGCAGGCCCAGGCCGGCGCACTGGGCGCCCTTGGCGAAGAAGGAGGCGCCGAAGAGCTGGTAGCCGGCGCACACGGCCAGGACCGCCGCGCCCTGGGCGACCGCCCGGTGCAGGCCGCCGTCGGCGATCAGCCGCTGGGCGGCCAGGGCCTGGGGGCCGTCCTCGCCGCCGCCGATGAGGTAGATGTCGGCGGTCGCGGGCATCGCCTGGTCGGAGCGGACCGAGTAGGTCTCCACCGGGATGCCCCGCAGCGCCGCCCGGCGGGCCAGGATCAGCATGTTGCCCCGGTCGCCGTACGTCGACAGCAGGTCCGGATAGATCCAGACGACCCTCAGGGTCTCAGTTGACACGGTCCAACTCCGCTCGGATGTCCTGGAACGCCGTGTAGTTCGCGATCACTTCGAGCCGGCCCGGCGGGGTGGCCCGGATCGCTTCCTCGAAAGTCTTAACGTGCCGGAAGGGCACATCGTTCACCTCGAGGCGTACGGCGAGGTCGTAGGCCCGGTCGCCGGTGATCAGGACGGGCCGGCCGCGCAGCGGCGAGAAGTCGACGTCGTAGAGCCAGGAGGTGTCGAACCCGTCGGGGTCGCGCGCGTTGATGGAGAGCAGTGTCGGCGCCACCTCGGCCATGTCGAAGGCCTCGAGCCAGCTCGCGGGGTTCTTGGCCAGCAGCAGTCGGATGTTGCGGCCGTCGCGGTCCACCTGGGCGTAGCGGCCGGCCACCGAGGCCACGCCCGCGAGCCGGGGCACCCCCTCGATGGGGCGTACGCCGAACTCGGCGGCCACCGCCAGCGCGGTGGCCGCGTTGCCGAGGTTGACCTGACCCGGCAGCTGCAGCTTGACCAGGTGCCAGTCGCCCTTCGGGTCGAGCACGCCCTCGTCCTCGACGGTCCACTGGGCCTGCGGGCGGCGCAGCGGGCATCCCGTGCACCACCAGTCACCCTGGGCGCGGTTGATGGGCGAGCCGCACTCGGGGCACACCCACGAGTCGTCGGTCCACCGCTGGCCGGCGCTGAACCAGACGACCTGGGCGGTGTTGACGGCCGCCCAGACCACCATCGGGTCGTCGGCGTTGGCGACCACGTGCACGTCGGGGTGGGCGGCGAGGGCGGTGCGCCACATCTGCGCCATCATCGCCACCTCCTTGGCCCGGTCGAGCTGGTCGCGGGAGAGGTTGAGCAGCGCCACCACCCGGGGGTTCGTCTCCTCGATGACCCGCGCGAGGTAGTGCTCGTCGACCTCGAGGACGGCGAACGGGGTGGCACCCGCCTTCGCCAGCGCGGAGGTGTGCCCGGAGGGCATGTTGGCGCCGAACGAGTTGGTGGCCACCGGGCCGAGGACGCCCAGCGCCGCGGCGGTGAACCGGGTCGTGGTGGTCTTGCCGTTGGTGCCCGAGACGAGGGCGATGGCCCGGCCGGCGGCGAGGTTGCGCAGCAGGTCCGGATCGATCTTGAGGCCGATCCAGCCGCCGATCACCGAGCCGTCGCCGCGTCCCGCGGCCCGCGAGAGGGCCGCGGCCGTGCGCGAGACGGAGCTCGCGACCTTGGCCCGCAAGGGCATCTTCCCGTCCGTCACGGCGACGAGGGTACCGGAAACGGACACTACGTCGAGTGGCGCCGGGTGCGGCGGCGGCACCGGGTTCGGGCGGCGTCGATGCCTCGGCCGAACGGATGATCAGGGTTCGTCGTCCGTCGCCGTGTTTGCGCCGGTCAGAATGTTTGCGAAGGCTTTCGCCCGATCTCGGAACGTCCCTCGATCAGCCCGCCTGCGGCTTTTTATGTGTTCTGTTTCACCCGTAACCTTCAGCTCTGAGTGATCGTCAAGGTGCATATCGTGGCGGCATTTGTCACGCGGTGGTAACAAACCGGACACCGTCCACTGTGCCAAATACGAAGAGTGATCGAGGGGGGTCCCACGGTGGATCGAGAAATCGGGTAGGCAGGGTGTGCCGGTGAGCGACCGCCCACCGCTCGTACCGCACGGACCACGCCGAGCCCTGCCCCGGTCCGGACGGGACGACCACGAAGCACGTGAACGACCACAAAGGCATATGGGGGCAGGGACGGGGGACCCATTTCCGGTCCGCCACCGGGTCGCGAGACCCGGCGGACCTCGGGGTGAAGCCGCCACGGCGGCCGGGCAACCTTCCCGCCCGAACCCGACAGCTAACCTCGCAGGCGTGCCGGAGGGATATCTCTACCGTGCACGAACGCAGTTCGAGCCGGGGCCGCCGCATGTCCGTCGGCACCGGAACCGTCGCACTGTCCCTGGGTCTCTGCCTCTGCGCCGGCCAGCTGGTCGCGACGCCGGCAGCATCCGCCGCTCCCGTCACCACGGCGGCCGCGGTCAAGACCGTCAAGCCCAAGCAGTCCGTCTCGTACAACAAGCGGACGGTGCTCTGGGGCTCGAAGGTCCGGGTGACCACCAAGCTGACCGACCCCAGGACCGGCAAGAAGGTCGTCAAGGGCTACGTCCGGCTGCAGTCCAAGATCAACGGCAAGTGGAAGACCTGGCAGAAGAAGCCGGTGCGAAGCGGCGCCGTCGTCTTCAACACCAAGCCGGGCCGCACGGTCTGGTTCCGGACCTACTACGGCGGCTCGTCGGGGCTCGCGCCGGCCGCGACCAAGAGCGTCAAGATCACGGTCAAGGCCAGCGGAGCGAAGATCCTCGCCGAGGCCAAGAGGCACAAGGGCGCGCTCTACAAGTTCGGAGCGGCCGGCCCGAAGCGCTTCGACTGCTCGGGTTACACGCAGTACGTCTACAAGAAGGCGGCGGGCAAGAAGCTGCCGCACAAGGCGAACTCGCAGCAGCACTACGGCAAGAAGGTCGGCAAGGGCAGCAAGAAGGCCGGCGACCTGCTCGTGTTCCGGTCCGGCTCGTACGGCACCCACGTCGGCATCTACGCGGGTGGCGGCTACATGTGGGCCGCGCCGCACACCGGTGCGCGGGTGAAGAAGCAGAAGGTCTACAGCAGCAACTACGTCGTCCGGCGCATCGTCTGACGCCTCGGCACGGCAGTGCTGTAGACAGCGGTACGACAGTTCAGTGGGGCGCGACCCGGTTCGGGTCGCGCCCCACTGTCGTCTGCGCCTGTGCGCGATTTTCCTCCACTTCGCTCCCGGCGATCCCTCCACTTCCCTCCCCGAGGCCCTTCCGGCCCGGGGAATTGCCCTTTTTCGGGGGAGTTTCGTGCCCGCCTGGGCGGCATGTCGGAAAGTGGACCTTGATCGGAGGCCCTCGGCCCTCCACTCCGGCCCCACCGTGTCTGACGTGCGCATTCATCCGCGAAAAGGGTTCATGGACGGGCCGATTCCGGTTGCGGGTGGAGGGAAGTGGAGTAGAGTGGAGCGCAGTGGCAGGCCGGATCGGACCTGCCGGCCCGAGCGAACCGGCGGACCGCGAAACCGCCACAGGGCAGGGGGGTTTGGCCGATGTTCCTCGGCACTCACACCCCGCGCCTGGACGACAAGGGCCGGCTGATCCTTCCGGCGAAGTTCCGGGACGAGCTGGCGGGAGGTGTCGTGATCACCAAGGGGCAGGAGCGTTGCCTGTACGTGTTCCCGATGCCGGAGTTCCAGCGGATCGCGGGGCAGCTGCGGGACCAACCGGTCACCAACAAGGCCGCCCGGGCCTACAGCCGGGTGTTCTTCGCCAGCGCGCACGACGAGATCCCCGACAAGCAGGGCCGGGTCACCATCCCGGGGCACCTGCGGGAGTATGCGGCACTCGACCGTGAGCTCGTGGTGATCGGTGCGAGCACGCGGGTGGAGATCTGGGACAAGCAGTCCTGGGAGCAGTACCTCTCGGCGAGCGAGGACGACTTCGCCGACATCGAGGAGGGGGTGCTGCCCGGCGGACTGTAGGCCCGGCTCAGCTGCCTGCCGGCCGCCGAGGTGGTCCGGACGTCGCTGCCGCCGTACTGCGAGATCTCCAGCCGCTCCCGCTCCTGGCGCCTCTTCCCCGGCGCCAGGCGTGTGTCCGGTGGGGCGCGCCCGATGGCAACGGGCACGAGCGGATGGGGATCTGGCGGTACGGAAGACGACCGGACGCCGATCGCGAACAAGCGGCCGGGTGGCGCGCGGGAAAGAGCAGGCGATGGGGGTCGACATGGGGGAGCTTCGCGGCACGCACGTGCCGGTGCTGCTCGAGCGCTGCCTCGAGCTGCTCGCTCCCGCGCTGGACCGTCGCGGTGCGGTGCACGTCGACTTCACGCTGGGCCTGGGCGGGCACGCCGAGGCCGTGCTCGAGCGGCACCCGGACGTGGTCCTCGTCGGACTCGACCGGGACCCGGAGGCGCTCGCGCACTCCCGGCACCGGCTCCAGCGCTTCGCCGATCGCATCCACCTGGTCCACGCGGTCTACGACGAGCTGCCGGCGGTCCTCGCGGAGCTCGGCTTCACCGAGTTCCACAGTGGGCTGTTCGACCTCGGAGTGTCCTCGTTGCAGCTCGACGAGGCGGACCGGGGCTTCGCGTACGCGAAGGACGCACCGCTGGACATGCGGATGGACCAGTCGCGGGGGATCACCGCCGAGGAGGTCGTCAACGGCTACGAGCCGGGCGAGCTGGTCCGCATCCTGCGGGTGTACGGCGAGGAGAAGTTCGCGCAGCGCATCGTCTCGGCGATCGTCCGGGAGCGGGCGAAGGCGCGGATCGTGTCCTCCGCCCGGCTCGCGGACCTGGTCCGGGACGCCATCCCGGCCGCCGCGCGGCGAACGGGTGGAAATCCCGCGAAAAGAACGTTTCAGGCGCTACGTATTGAGGTAAATGCGGAGCTCGCCGCGCTCGAGGCTGCGGTTCCGTCCGCTCTGGACTTCCTGGCGCCGAAGGGGCGCCTGGTCGTGATGTCGTACCAGTCGTTGGAGGATCGGATCGTCAAGCGCGCCCTGGCCGCGAGGGCGCGCAGCACCGGGCCGGTCGATCTGCCGGTCGAGCTGCCCGGGACCGGTCCGACCCTGCGCCTGCTGACGCGGGGATCGGAGCCGCCCACGGCGGCTGAGGTGGCGGAGAACCCGCGTGCGGCCTCGGTGAAGCTGCGCGCGGCGGAACGGATCGACGAGCAGGACCAGGGACGAGGGGCCGCCCGCGAACGGCCCCGGATGTCCGCGCACGGGGGACGAGGGCGGCGACGCCCGGGGGAACACCAGGAGGGGGAGGGGCATTGAGCGAGCGCATGACCACCGCGCCGCGGTCGGGGGGCCGGACCGCGGATCGGGCGGAGAAGGGCCGGCGCACGCCGGCCGGCACGAAGGGGACGGCGCGGGGGGCGCGCCAGTTCCCGATCCAGGGCACCACCGCGCTGAAGCTCAACTCCGAGCAGCAGCGGGAGACGGTCGCGACGCCGCGCCTGCGGGTCGCGCCGCCCGCGCCGGTCAACGCGCCGCGGGCGCCGTTCATCGCGCTGGTGGTCGGCGTCGTGGTGGCCGGGGTGCTGGGCATCCTGCTGATCAACACGAAGACGGCGGAGAACTCGTTCGAGCTGGACTCGCTGCAGAAGCAGCAGGCCGATCTGGACGCGCGCCAGCAGTCGCTGGAGAACGAGATCGCCGCCAGGAACATGCCCGGCAGCCTGGACGCGGCCGCGCGCCAGCTGGGCCTGGTCAAGGCGGACTCGCCGGCGTACATCCGGCTGCCCGACGGCAAGATCATCGGTGTGCCGAAGCCCGGCCGCGGCGAGCCGGCCGTGACCGCGCAGGACCCGGCCGAGACGGCGCGCGCGGTGGAGAAGGCGAAGGCCACCGCGACCCAGGACGCGACCACGCAGGACGTGACCGGGGACGCCGCGACGGTGCCCGGCACTGCCACCGCCGGCGTCCCGGGTCCCGGTACGCCTCCCGCAGGGCAGTAACGCGGTGACGCCGCGTTCGGACGAGACGCCGCGCCGGGGCCAGCAGCCCCGGCGCGGCGCTTCTGCGCAGGACCAGCCCGTCGCCGACGAGGAGCGTGGCGGCGGCTTCGCGGGGATAGGAGCCGCGCGGGCGTACACCCCGCGCGGGCGTACCGTGCGCGAGGGTGACCAGCGCACCCGGTCGCCCCGGACCGGCCGGAACGTCGATCCGCTCCGGCCGTCTCTGCAGGTTCTCGACGGTGGCCGGCCGGTGCGCGAGCGCCGCCGCGACACCGACGACGACCTGCCGCCGCAGCGCCGTGGCAAGGCGGGTGCCGAGGCTCCGGGTCGACCGGGCCGGGACCGCAACGACCGGGACGAACCGAGCCGTGGCCGGGGCCGGGCGGGTGATGGCCGCGGCGGCCGGGACCAGGCGGGCCGGGGCGGCAGTGGCCGGGATCAGCCGGGCCGGGACGGCAGCGGGCGGGGCCGGACGGGTGATGGCCGCGGCGGCCGGGATCAGGCGAGCGGGGAACGGCAGGCACGCGGCGACCGGACGGCGCAGGAGCGCGGCCGGGTGCCCGCAGGACGCGGTGAGCCCGCACGTGCGACACGCACGACCGCGGGGGCCGGGCGCGGTCGATCGACCGCCGATCCGCGGCGCGCCGGCTCCGGGCGTACCGAAGCGGGCCGGCCCGGCCGGGACCGCAGGGTCGCCGCAGCGCCCGGCCCACGACGAAGCGTCGGCGTTCGGCCCGCAGCCGCGCCGCCGCGGTCCGGTAGCCGCCGGCCCGCGCCGGTCGTGCCGGCCGAGCCGCCGAAGCTGGCCAACAGCACCAGGCGGTTGCGGCTGGGCACGGTGCTGGCGCTGTCGCTGTTCGTGATGATCGGCGTGCGGCTCGTCGTGCTCCAGGTCATGGACTCGCCGGACGCCGCGGACACCCTGGCGGAGCAGCGGCAGAACCGCCTCACCGAGGTCGTGCTGCCGGCACCCCGTGGCAGCATCCTGGACCGCTCGGGCGCCGTGCTGGCGCACAGCGTCGAGGCGCGCTACATCTACGCCGACCCCGTGCTGGTCAAGGACCCGGCCAAGACGGCCGCCCAGCTCTCGCCGCTGCTCGGCATCCCGCAGTCGCAGCTGGTCGAGCTGATGACCAGGAAGAAGCGTCCCGGCGGCGGCGAGTCCCGCTTCGAGTTCCTGGCCCGCGGCGTCGACATCGCGGTCGCCGACAGGATCAAGCAGCTGAACCTGGCCGGCATCGGGTCGCGCCGCGACGAGCGCCGCGACGTGCCCGGCGCCGACCTGGCCGCGAACCTGATCGGCTTCATCGGCGACGACCACACCGGGCTCGAGGGCATCGAGGCCCGCTACGACGAGCTGCTGCGCGGCGTCAACGGCGAGAAGGTGTACGAGATCGGCCGCGGCGACCTCGCCAAGGAGATCCCGGGCGGCTACCACCGGGAGACCCAGGCCGCACCCGGCTCCTCGATCCAGCTGACCATCGACCGGTTCCTGCAGTTCGAGGTGCAGCGCTACCTCGGCTACTACATGAGGAAGGTCGACGCGACGGTCGCCGGCGCCGTGGTGCTGGACGTGCAGACCGGCGAGGTGCTGGCACAGGCCAGCTACCCGCCGTACAACGCGCAGAAGCCGTTCGACTTCAAGCCGGCCGAGCGCGACGACGCGGTGTCCAGTGTGATCTCCGACCCGGGCTCCACGCACAAGGCGTTCACCATCGGCGCCGCCATGCAGGAGGGGGTCGTCGACAAGAACTCCGAGATCGTCGTGGGCCCCGCCCTGCGGCTCGGCGGCGAGCCCTTCGTCGACCACCACGTCTTCCCGAAGGGTACGAAGCTGAGCATCCCGCAGGTGCTGGCGTACTCGTCGAACGTCGGCACGATCCGGATCGGGCAGAAGCTCGGCAAGGAGAAGCTGTACGAGTACCAGCAGAAGTTCGGCCTCGGCCGCCCCACCAACGAGGGCATGCCCGGCGAGGCGTCCGGCCGGCTGCTGGCACCGGACGAGTGGAGCGGGTCGGCGTACGGCTCGGTGCCGATCGGGCACAGCGTCGATGCGACCCTGCTGCAGATGGTGGCCGGCTACGGCGCGATCGCCAACGACGGCGTGTACATCCAGCCGCACCTGATCAAGAGCACCATCTCGGGTCGCGACGGCACGGTGACGCCGTCCGCACCGCCGGAGACGCACCGGGTGCTCGACACGCAGGTGGCACGGGACCTGCGCGAGATGATGGAGGCCGTCGTCGACGCCAAGGGCGCCACCGGCACCGCGGCCAAGGTCGAGGGCTACCGCGTGTCCGGCAAGACCGGCACCGGCAAGATGCTGGTCGACGGGAAGTACACCAGCCACAACGCCGGCTCGTTCATCGGCATGGCGCCGGCCGAGAAGCCGCGCTTCGTCATCGGTGTCTTCGCCGACGTGCCCAACGGCACCGGCGGCGAGGTGGCCGCGCCGGCGTTCAGCAAGATGATGGGCGACGCCCTGTTGCGTTACCGCGTGCCACCGTCCGGTACCAAGCCGCCGACGTTCGCGTGGAAGGACTGAGCCACGCGGATGGCGTGCGCAGCCGGGTCGCCGACACCGGGTAGGGTCTGACGCCGTGTCCGGCATTCCCCGTCCCCAGACCCTCCGGCCGTCGCGGCTGAGCGACCTCGCGGCGCCGGCCGGCGCCCAGGTCGTGGGTGAGGACGCCGAGGTCACCGGCGTCACCCACGCCAGCGGCGACGTGCGGCCCGGCGATCTCTACGCCGCGCTGCCCGGCGCCCGCCGGCACGGTGCCGAGTTCGTCGGTGCCGCCGCCGAGGCGGGCGCCGTCGCCGTCCTGACCGACCCGGCCGGGCGCGACGCCGCCGTCGCCGCGGGGCTGCCCGTGCTCGTCGTGCCGGACCCGCGTGCGGTGCTGGGCGTGGTCGCCTCGGCCGTGTACGGCGACCCGACCGCGAAGCTGACCATGATCGGCCTGACCGGCACCGCCGGCAAGACCAGCACCGCGTACCTGGTGGAGTCCGGGCTGCGGGCGGCCGGGCTGACCACCGGGCTGATCGGCACGGTGGAGACGCGCCTCGGCGACCTCGTGGTCGGCAGCGCCCGCACCACTCCCGAGGCCACCGACCTGCACGCCATGCTGGCCACCGCGGTCGAGCGCGGGGTGAGCGCGGTGGTGATGGAGGTGTCCAGCCACGCGCTCGCCATGGGCCGCGTGGGCGGCGTCCGCTTCACCGTCGGCGGGTACACCAACTTCGGGCTCGACCACCTGGACTTCCACGCCGACGTCGAGGACTACTTCGCGGCCAAGGCGAAGCTGTTCGACGGCCGCTGCCGGTTCGAGGTGCTCAACGCCGACGACCCCGCGCTGAAGCCGCTGTTCAAGCCGGCCACCCTCAGCTACTCCGCGGCCGGGGACAGCGCCGCCACCTGGTCGGCGTCCGGCATCAGCGGCGACGCCTTCGGCCAGCGTTTCACCGCGCACGGCCCCGGCGGCGACGTCCGGGCCGGGGTGGCGCTCCCCGGGCGGCACAACGTCGCGAACGCGCTGCTCGCCCTCGCCTCGCTGGTCGCGGCCGGCATCGACGCCCAGGTCGCCGCCGACGGCATCGCCGCCTGCCCCGGCGTTCCCGGCCGGCTGGAACGGGTGGCGTCGCCGGGCGACGTGCTGGGCGTCGTCGACTACGCGCACAAGGCGGACGCGATCGTGGCGGCGCTGGCCGCCCTGCGCGAGCTGGCCACCGCCCGTCACGGACACCTGCTGTGCGTCATCGGCGCCGGCGGGGACCGGGACAGGGGCAAGCGGCCGACGATGGGTGCGGCCGCCGCGCGCGGCGCCGACCTCGTCGTCGTGACCGACGACAACCCGCGCACCGAGGACCCGGCCGCCGTGCGCGCCGCGGTCCGGCAGGGCGCGGAGCAGGCCGGGACGCCGGCGAAGATCATCGAGGTGGCGGGCCGCCGGGCCGCCATCGACGAGGCGGTACGGCTGGCCGGTCCCGGCGACGTCGTGGCCGTCCTCGGCAAGGGACATGAGCGGGGCCAGGAGGTGCACGGCGAGGTGCTGCCGTTCGACGACCGGATCGAGCTCGCCGCCGCACTGGCCGCGCGCGAGGGTGGTGCCGCTTGATCCGCATGACGCTGGACGAGATCGCCGCGGTGACCGGGGGGCGTCTCGTCAACGCCGACCCGGCCGCGACCGTCACCGGGCCGGTCGAGTACGACTCCCGCGCCCTGCTGCCCGGCGGCCTGTTCGTCGCGTTCGCGGGCGAGAAGGTCGACGGGCACGACTACGCGGCCGCCGCGGTCGAGGCCGGCGCGGCCGGAGTGCTCGGCTCCCGCGACACCGGGCAGCCGGGCGTCGTGGTCGCCGACCCGCTGGAGGCGCTGGCGAAGCTCGCGCACGTGGTGGTCGGCCGGCTGCGGGAGCTGACCGTCGTGGGGCTCACCGGCTCGTCGGGCAAGACCACGACCAAGGACTACATCGGGCAGCTGCTCACCCGGCTCGGGCCGACGGTGGCGCCGGCCGGGTCGCTGAACAACGAGCTCGGCTTCCCGTACACGGTGCTGAAGGCGACCACGGAGACCCGGTTCCTCGTGCTGGAGATGGGCGCCCGCGGCATCGGGCACATCGCGCACCTGACCGGCATCGCCGCCCCGCGGATCGGCGTGGTGCTCAACGTGGGCGCCGCGCACATCGGTGAGTTCGGGTCGGTGGAGGGCACCGCGCGGGCCAAGGGTGAGCTGGTGGAGAGCCTGCCGGCCGAGGGGCTGGCGGTGCTCAACGCCGACGATCCGCTGGTGTCCGCGATGGCGTCGCGTACGCAGGCCCGGGTGATGCTGGTGGGCGAGGCGGAACAGGCCGGCATCCGGGCCGCCGACGTGACCCTGGACGAGCGGGGACGTGCGGCCTACACGCTGGTCACGGAGGCCGGGAGTGCGCCCGTACGCCTCGCCGTGACCGGCCGCCACCAGGTCGCCAACACGCTCGCCGCCGCGGCCGTGGCGCTCGAGGCCGGGATGCCGGTCGCGGACGTCGCCGCCGCGCTGGGCGAGGTGGGCATCGTGTCGAGCCGGCGGATGGACGTCTTCGACCGCCCGGACGGCGTGACGGTGATCGACGACTCGTACAACGCCAACCCGTCCTCGACCGCCGCGGCCCTGCGCGCGCTGGCGGCCCTGGGGGAGGGGCGGCGCACGATCGCGGTGCTGGGCTACATGGCCGAGCTGGGCGAGTACGAGACGTCCGGGCACGAGGACGTCGGGCGCCTCGCGGCCGAGCTGGGCGTGGACCGGCTGGTGGCCGTCGCACAGGCCACGCCGGTGCTGGACGGTGCTGCGTCCGTACCGGACTGGAAGGGTGAGCCGATCGCCGCCGCCGACCAGGCGGCCGCCATCGCCGCGGTGACCGGGGACCTGCGCCCGGGCGACGTGGTGCTGGTGAAGGGATCGCGGTACCGCACGTGGGAGGTGGCCGATGCGCTGCGCGCGGATTCGGCCGCCGAGGAGGTAAGCCCGTGAGGGCAGTCATCGTCGCGGCCGCGGTCGCGTTCATCATCTCGCTGTTCGGCACCCCGGTCGCCATCCGCGTGTTCACCGCGCTCAAGGCCGGTCAGCCGATCCGCGCGGTCGGGCCGGCCAGCCACCAGGGCAAGAAGGGCACGCCCACGATGGGCGGTGTCGCGTTCGTCGTGGCGACGGTGCTCGCGTACGTGGCCGGCCATGTGGCGCTGACCACGCTGCCGCCGGGGCAGATCGCCCAGGTGAAGCCGACGATGACGGCGCTGGTGCTGCTCGGGCTGTTCGTCTTCTGCGGCGCGGTCGGCTTCCTCGACGACTTCCTCAAGGTGCGCAAGCGGCACTCGGGCGGCCTGAGCGCCAAGGGCAAGCTGCTCGGCCAGCTGCTGGTCGGCGGCGGTCTCGGTGTCGCGGCGCTCTATGTGACCAGCACCAACGGGCAGACGGTGGCGAGCGAGCACATCTCGTTCATCCGCGACATCAGCTTCCTCGACGTCGGCAAGGTCGGCTCGGTCATCGTGTTCGTCTTCGTCATCATGTCGATGTCGAACGGCGTGAACCTGACCGACGGCCTCGACGGCCTGGCGACCGGCGCCTCCATCCTGGTGCTGGGGGCGTACGCGCTGATCGGCTTCTGGCAGTACCGCCACTGGTGCGGCGACCCGGCGTACACGGGTGACTACTGCTACCAGGTGCGCGACCCCCTGGAGATCGCCCTGATCGCGGCGGCGGCGGCCGGCGCCTGTGTCGGGTTCCTGTGGTGGAACACGTCACCGGCGCGGATCTTCATGGGTGACACCGGCGCGCTGGGCCTGGGCGGCCTGATCGGCGGCCTGGCGATCGCGACCCGGACGACGCTGCTGTCGATCATCATCGGCGGCCTGTTCGTCATCATCACGATGTCCGTCGTGATCCAGATCATCTCGTTCAAGACCACCGGCAAGCGTGTCTTCCGGATGTCGCCGCTGCAGCACCACTTCGAGCTGGCCGGCTGGAGCGAGGTCAACATCGTGGTCCGCTTCTGGATCGTCGCCGGCATCTGCGTCGCGATCGGCCTCGGCCTCTTCTACAGCGACTTCCTGCGCGTCATGGGATAGATCTCCCGCGACACGCCACGGGGGAACGCGAGGCGTGGCGTGTCGCGCCACCATGATGGGGGCATGGGGGAGGACAAGCCTGAGGCCCGGACCACGGTCACCGTGTCGCCGGCGGCGACCGTGCAGCCCGCGCCGCCACCGGTACGCCCGAGAACGCTCAGCCAGCAGCTGCTGCCGGGTGTGCACGGGATGCTGGCCCGGCCGCTGTCCTCGTACTACCTGCTGATCGCCGGCTCCGGCCTGCTGCTGCTCATCGGCCTGACCATGGTGTTCTCGGCGACCAGCGTCAAGGCGTACGCGGAGGACGGCAGCGCCTTCACCGCCGTGCGCAACCAGCTGGTCTTCGCGGTCCTGGGCCTGGTCGGCTTCTGGGTGTGCCAGCGCCTGCCCGCGACCACGCTGCGCTTCTTCGGCGTCTACATCCTCGGCGGCGCCGTCGTGCTGCTGGGCATCCTGGATCTGCTCCAGGCCATGGGCGCCGTCGGCATCCTGCACATCGCGCAGGACGGCAGCGTGTCGCTCGGGCCGCTGCGCGCCAACCTGCTCTGGCTCTACATCGGCCCGGTCGGTCTCCAGCCGTCCGAGTTCGTCAAGATCGGCGTCGTGCTGTGGGGCGCGGACATCATCGCGCGCAAGGGCGCCGACCTCGGCTACTGGCGCGAGCTGTCGATGCCCATGTTCCCGATCATCGGCCTGCTCTTCGTCCTGGTCGGCTACAACGACCTCGGGACCATGCTGGTGGTGCTGGCGCTGATCGTCGGGCTGCTGTGGGCCGCCGGTGTGCGTACCCGGGTCTTCGCCGCCCTCGGCGTGCTGGGCCTCTCCGGCATCGGCCTGCTGATCGCGGCGGCCTCCCGCGGCGCCGGATCCGGTACGCAGGGCGAACCCAACTACCGCCTGCTGCGCATCACCACCTGGCTGAGCGAGCCCAAGGACTGCGCCGCCGACCTGTGCTACCAGATCCTGCAGGCCCGTTCGGCGATCTACGAGGGCGGCTGGTTCGGCGTCGGCCTCGGCAAGGGCGCCCTGAAGTGGAACTGGCTGCCGGCCGCCGACAACGACTTCATCTACGCCGTGGTCGCCGAGGAGCTCGGTGTCGTCGGCTGCATGGTGATCGCGGTGCTGTTCGCCGTGCTGGCGTACACGGGCTTCCGGATCGCCCGGCGCGTCGACGACCCGTTCCGCCGCCTGGCCGCGACCGGCATCACCACCTGGCTGGTCGCGCAGGCGGTCATCAACATGGGCGGCGTGATCGGCCTGCTGCCGCTGACCGGCGTGCCGCTGCCGCTCATCTCCGCAGGCGGCAGCGCCCTGGTCGTGACGATGGCCGGGGTCGGCATCCTCGCCTCCTTCGCCCGCGCGGAACCCGATGCGGCACGAGCCCTGCACGCCCGTCCGCCCGCTCGGTGGGTGCGACTAGTGTGGGCCCCGCTGCCGCCGCTCCCCCCGCCGCGGCGGCCCGCTGGCAAAGGGGGTGTTGGGAGAAGGTGATGGCTGTGCTGCGGTCCGTCGTGCTTGCCGGAGGAGGCACCGGCGGTCACATCTATCCGCTGCTCGCCTTCGCCGACGCGCTGCGCCGGCACTACCCCGAGGTGCGCATCACCACGCTGGGCAGCCCGAAGGGGATGGAGAACGACCTCATCCCGCCGGCCGGCTACGACCTGCGGGTGATCCCGGCGTTCCAGCTGCCGCGTTCGATCAACCTCAACCTGCTGCGCACGCCCGACCGGATGTACAAGTCCGCGGCCGCCGCTGGGAAGATCATCGACGAGGTCCAGGCCGACGTGGTGGTCGGCTTCGGCGGGTACGTGTCGGTGCCGGCGTACCTGGCGGCGTGGCGGCGCGAGCTGCCCATCGTCATCCACGAGGTGAACGTGCCGCCGGGCGTGGCCAACCGGATGGGCATGAAGTTCACCAAGAACGTCGCCGTCGGCTTCCCCAGCCAGCCGAAGGCCGCCGAGTCGCTGCGCGACGCCAAGGTGGTGGGTGTGCCGCTGCGTACGGCGATCGCCCGGATGGACCGCGCCGCGCTGCGCCCGCAGGCCCTGCACCACTTCGGTCTCCGCCCCGACCTGCCGGTGCTGTTCGTCTCCGGCGGGTCGTCCGGCGCCCGGACCATCAACCTCGCGGTGGCGGAGGCGGCCAAGAAGATCACCCACGCCGGCATCCAGGTGCTGCACGTGCAGGGCGGGCGCAACGACCCGTTCGAGGTGCCCAGCGACCTGCCGGTGCCGTATGTCGTGGTGCCGTACCTGTCGGACATGCAGCTCGGCTATGCCGCCGCCGACCTCATGCTCTGCCGCGGCGGGGCGATCACGGTCGCCGAGACCACGGCGATCGGCATGCCGGCCATCTACGTGCCGTACCCGCACAGCAACCAGGAGCAGAAGCGCAACGCGCTGCCGGTCGTCGAGTCGGGTGGCGGGCTGCTGGTGGACAATGCCGAGCTGACTCCGGAGTGGATCGAGCGTACGGTCATCCCGCTCGCCCGTGACCCGCAGCGGCTCGCGGCGATGGGCCGGGCGGCGGGCGCGTACGGCCGCCGCGACGGCGACGAGGCGCTGCTGGACTTCGTGTGTGAGGCGGTCGCCCGCCGATGAACGTTTCTGCGACTAGGGGAGTGACCGCGTGAGCACCGCGGAGCTGAAGCCGGCCGGCGGGCTGACCGCCGAGGACCTGGGCACCGTCCACCTCATCGGCATCGGCGGCGTCGGCATGGGCGGCCTGGCCCGCCTGCTGCTGACCCGCGGCGTGCCCGTCTCCGGCAGCGAGCTGCGCGAGTGGCCGGCCCTGGCGGCGCTGCGGGCGCTCGGCGGCACGGTGCACATGGCCCACGAGCCGGCCAACCTCGACGGCGTCGACACGGTCGTCTACTCCACCGCGATCCCGCAGGACCACGTGGAGATCGTCGAGGCGCGCCGGCGCGGCCTGCGGGTGCTGCACCGCTCCGAGGCACTGGCCGCGGCGATGACCGGGCGCCGCACGATCGCGGTGGCCGGCACCCACGGCAAGACCACCACGACGTCGATCATGACCGTGATCCTGCAGCACGCCGGGGAGGACCCGTCGTTCGTCATCGGCGGGGAGATCTCGGCGGCCGGCTCCAACGGCCACCACGGCTCCGGCTCGTACTTCGTGGCCGAGGCCGACGAGAGCGACAAGTCGTTCCTGGTCTACCGCCCGCACGTCGCGATCGTCACCAACATCGAGGGCGACCACCTCAACAACTGGGGCGACCTCGAGGGGCTCAAGGCGGGCTTCCTGGAGTTCGCCGAGCTCGCCGACCCGGACGGGTTCGTGGTCACCTGCGCCGACGACGAGGGCGTGCAGGACCTCATCGCGGCGCTGCGCGCCAAGGGCAGGACCGTCTACACGTACGGCGAGAGCGAGGGCGCCGACCTCCGCCTCACCGACGTCGTCTCCTCCGTGCAGGGCGTGCGCTACCAGGCCACCCTCGACGGCAAGCCGCTGGGCGAGATCGCGCTCGCGCTGCCCGGCCGGCACATGGGGCTGAACAGCGCCGCCGCCGTGCTGACCGCGCTGCGGCTGGGGCTGCCGCTCGACAAGATCACCGAGGCGCTGGGCTCGTTCCCGGGCGTCCGGCGGCGGTTCGAGCGCAAGGGAACGGTCGCCGGGGTCCGGGTCTACGACGAGTACGCGTACCACCCCACCTCGGTCAAGGCGGCGCTGCGCACCCTGCGGGAGGTCGCCGGCGACGGGCGGCTGGTCGTGGTGTTCCAGCCGTACCGGGTCTACCGGACGCGGGACCTGCAGGCCGAGCTCGCCGAGGGACTGGCGATCGCCGATGAGGTGATCGTCATGGAGGTCTTCGGCCCGGGCGAGACCCGCGGCCCGGGGGAGGGCGGCGTCGCGCTCACCGCGGCCGTCGACCTGCCTGCCGACCGCAAGGTCTTCGTGCCGTCGTGGGAGGACGTGCCGGCCGAGGTGGTCCGCCGCAGCCGCCCCGGCGACGTGGTGGTGACCATGGGCGCGCCGCCGATCTCGCTGATGGGCGACGAGCTGCTGGCCGCGCTGGCGGAGAGCTGAGCCGGCGGTGAGCGACGGGGGCGGGCGCAACTGGCGGCTGGTACGGGCGGACACCGACGCGGTGCCGCCGTCGGTGCGGCGGTTCATGGCCCGCGCCCGGCAGCGCCGGCTCCGGGCGGCGCTGCCCTGGGCGGTCGGCCTCGGCGCCCTGCTGGTGGTGGGCGCCCTGGTGTGGACCGTGTACGGCACCTCGGTGCTCGGCGTCCGGGACGTCCGGGTGGTGGGCACCGACACGCTCACCACGTCGCAGGTGGAGCAGGCCGCTGCCGTGCGGATGAGCGAGCCGCTCGCCCGGGTCGACGTGGACGCGATCCGGGACCGGGTGCAGGCCCTGCCGGCCGTCGAGCGGGCGATCGTGTCGCGCAGCTGGCCGGGCACCGTGGAGGTGCAGGTCGTGGAGCGTACGCCGGTGGCCGCCGTGCCCGCGGGCAAGGAGTTCTCGCTCATCGACGCGCAGGGTGTCGCCTTCCGCACGGTTGCGGACCGGCCCTCCGGCCTGCCCGTGGCGAAGCTCGCGGCGCCCGGACCGGAGGACGTCAACACCCGGTCGGCGCTGGTGGTGCTCTCGTCGCTGACCGCCGAGCTGCGCGAGCAGCTCGTGTCCGTCTCGGTGCCGGCGCCCGCGCAGGTGAGTCTGGGGTTGCGCAAGCACCGGACGATCATCTGGGGCGACGAGACGCAGAGCGAGCGGAAGGCTCAGGTGGCGACGGCGCTGCTGGCGCGCAAGGGCGACACGATCGACGTCAGCGCGCCGACGGTCGTGACGATCCGCTGACCGCCTGCCAACCGGACAAGACACGCCAAACGGCGCATTAGGTTCGAGGTTACGGCTGAGTCGGATAGTCGCCTCATCAGCGGACGCCGACACGCCGCGTTGGTCCTTGGATCGGGCGACACGTCCGCTTACGTTGCCTCGAGAGGTTCAGTAGTTGACATAGCTCTAAGCCTCTAGTAGAGGGTGAGGGTTCTCCTCGCCCTCCCTTGTACGGAGCGGACGTCGATGGCGGTTCCTTGGCCGGACCGCTGGGGCCTCGACGTCCGCCAACCCTGGAAGGGAAGGCTGAGCCCGATGACACCTCCGCACAACTATCTGGCGGTCATCAAGGTCGTCGGCATCGGTGGCGGCGGCGTGAACGCCGTGAACCGCATGATCGAGGTAGGGCTCAAGGGAGTCGAGTTCATCGCGATCAACACCGATGCCCAGGCGCTGCTGATGTCCGACGCCGACGTCAAGCTCGACGTCGGCCGCGAGCTGACCCGCGGGCTCGGCGCCGGCGCGCAGCCCGAGGTCGGCAAGAACGCCGCCGAGGACCACCGCGACGAGATCGAGGAGGTGCTCAAGGGCGCCGACATGGTCTTCGTGACCTGCGGCGAGGGCGGCGGCACCGGTACGGGCGGCGCGCCCGTGGTCGCGAACATCGCCCGCAAGCTGGGCGCCCTGACCATCGGCGTGGTGACGCGCCCGTTCTCGTTCGAGGGCAAGCGCCGCCAGGTGCAGGCCGAGTCCGGCATCGACGAGCTGCGCAACCAGTGCGACACGCTCATCGTGATCCCGAACGACCGGCTGCTGGCCCTCGGCGACCGCGGCATCAGCATGATGGACGCGTTCCGCCAGGCCGACCAGGTGCTGCTCTCCGGCGTCCAGGGCATCACCGACCTGATCACCACGCCGGGTCTGATCAACCTGGACTTCGCCGACGTCAAGAGCGTCATGAGCGGCGCGGGCAGCGCCCTGATGGGCATCGGCAGTGCCCGCGGCGACAACCGCGCGGTCGAGGCGGCCGAGAAGGCGATCTCCAGCCCGCTGCTCGAGCAGAGCATGGACGGCGCCCGCGGCGTGCTGCTCTCCATCGCCGGCGGCTCCGACCTGGGCCTGTTCGAGATCAACGACGCGGCGCAGCTGGTCACCGACGCGGCGCACCCCGACGCCAACATCATCTTCGGCGCGGTCATCGACGACGCGCTCGGCGACGAGGTCCGGGTCACCGTGATCGCCGCCGGCTTCGACGGAGGTACGCCCTCCTACAAGCCGTCCGAGCCGGCCCGCAAGGTCGTCCAGCAGCCGACGGCGCCGCCCGCGGTCACGCCCAGCGTGCCCGCGCCGGTGAGCCCGGCGGCGGTGACCCCGCCCGCCGCGACCACCCCGCCGCCGCGCCGGGTGCTGTTCGACGACGTCGACGTGCCGGACTTCCTCAAGAACGGCTCCTGACGTTTGCCGGACCAGGCGCGCCGCGCCCAGCTGGCAGCCTCGCTGGTCGAGGTACGCCGGCGGATCGCGCGCGCCTGTTCGGCGGCGGGACGTGACGAGGGCAGCGTAGAGCTGGTCGCGGTCACCAAGACGTACCCGGCCGAGGACGTCGTGCTGCTGGCCGGGCTCGGCGTCACCGACGTCGGGGAGAACAAGGACCAGGAGGCCGCGGCGAAGGCGGCCTCGGTGGCTTCGGCGGGGGCGGCGGTCCGGTGGCACTTCGTCGGGCAGCTGCAACGCAACAAGGCGAAGTCGGTGGTGCGGTACGCCGACGTGGTGGAGTCGGTGGACTCGCTGCGGCTGGCGTCCGCACTGGACGCCGCCGCCGGCCGGCACCGGAACGCGCCGCTGGACGTCCTGATCCAGGTCAGCATCGACGGTGACCCGGCGCGGGGCGGGGCGATCGACCCGGTCACCACGGCGTCGCCGTCCGATCCGGAACGTGATCTCGGACGCATCGCCGAGGCCGTGGCGGCTTCGGGATCGCTGCGCCTGCGGGGCCTGATGGCCGTGGCCCCGCGTGACTGGGAGCCGGGCCGGGCCTTCGAGTCGTTGGCCGCCACCGCGGAACGGCTGCGGGCCGACCATCCGGACGCGACGGTGCTGTCGGCGGGCATGAGCAACGACCTTGAGCAGGCCGTCCGGCACGGGGCGACACACGTACGGATCGGCACTTCTTTACTCGGGATGCGAAACCCGCTGCGGTAGCCTTGCGGCGGGCAGCAAACTACATAGGTGTTGTTTAGCGCGACGTGCTCGTATGACGCCGCGTCCGACGACGCAGCGTCGTTAGCGGGCGCCGGGGTCCGAAGGTTTGAAGATCACGGAATCCGTGCAAGGGGGGAAGCGGCACGCCCGGGGGAGTGGGCCGCACACGGATGGAGGTGGGGGGCATGGACGAGCGGTTCGGCGCCGAGCAGGGTCTGGTGATCGCATGAGCGCACTGCGCAAGGCCGGCGTGTGGCTGGGCCTGGTCGAGGAGGACGACCAGTACGACGAGCGCGGCTACCGCGACGGCGGCTACCGCGAGCGGGAGCGCGACCGTGACCGGGACCGCGACTCCGGATACCGCTACGCCGACGAGTACGCCGACGACGAGGACGACGTCGACGAGGCGCCGTCGCTGCCGCGGGCCCGGGTGTCCGAGCGGGGCAGTGGCCGGCTGGAGCGGGCCGCCGCGGCACTCGACCGGGAGGAGCAGGAGCGGGCCGAGCGCAGCGAGCGCGGAAGTGTGCGCTCCATCACGCGTCCGGCGGCGCCGGTGAGCGAGCCGGCCGCCCCGCTGTCGTACTCCACCCGCGACAATCTGGCGCTCGCGCCGCAGACGCAGGTGCACCAGCGGACGGTCGAGGAGGAGCAGCGCTACCAGATCACGACGCTGCACCCGACCACCTACCGCGAGGCCCGCACCATCGGTGAGCACTTCCGCGACGGCGTGCCGGTCATCATCAACCTCACCGAGATGGACGAGGGGGACGCCCGCCGGCTCGTGGACTTCGCCGCCGGGCTGGCCTTCGGCCTTCGCGGTACGATCGAGCGCGTGACCAACCGGGTTTTCCTGCTCTCACCGGCCAATGTCCAGGTCACCGCGGAGGACAAGGCCAAGATCGCCGAGGGCGGCTTCTTCACCCAGAGTTGACCCCTAACGAGGGACGCGCCGGACGTGCTGTCGATCGTGTTTCAGATCATCTATCTGTTGGTCTACGTGTTCTTCCTGACCCTGCTGGCCCGGTTCGTGCTGGGTGCGGTGCTGCAGTACGGGCGCCGGTGGCAGCCGGGAAGGGGCGCGTCGGCGGCACTCGAATCCGTGTGGAGCGTCACTGATCCACCCCTCAAGGCGTTGAGGCGTGTGATCCCACCGCTTCGAATTGGTACCGTGAGCTTGGACCTGGCGTCCCTGGTCCTGCTGGTTATCCTGTTCGTGCTTTTGAACTTCGTGTTAGCGCGTCTGATCCTGAGGTTCGCCTGACCGCGACCCTCTCGATCGGCTGCGCCCCACGCGGCCGCAACTGACCCGAGGAGTTTCGATGCCGCTGACCCCGGCCGACGTGCACAACGTCGCCTTCAAGAAGCCCCCGATCGGCAAGCGGGGGTACGACGAGGAGGAGGTCGACGCCTTCCTGGACGAGGTCGAGCGTGAGCTCGCCCGTCTGATCGAGGAGAACAACGAGCTGCGTGCCCAGGTGGAGCGCGGCGGACGGGGTGGCGCACCGGCCGGCCCGAGCGCCGACCCCCGCCTCGCGGCCGAGCTCAACGACATGAAGGCGCAGCTCGATCGCGTCCAGCGCGACAAGACCGCTGCGGAGCAGGCGGCCCGGCAGATGCAGGCCGAGCTCGAGCAGGTCCGCGCCCAGGGCCCGGTCGGCGCGGGCGCGTCGGCGTCCGGCAGCGGCGACGGCGAGCAGCAGGCGCTGCGCGTCCTGATGATGGCCCAGCGCACCGCCGACGACCACGTGTCCGACGCGCGCCGCGAGGCCGACAAGCTTCTCTCCGACGCCCGGTCCAAGGCGGAGGAGGTCACCCGCGAGGCCCGCGCCAAGGCGGACGCCCTCGAGCGGGACGCGCGCCAGCGGCACCAGGAGGCCATGGGCGGCCTGGACGCCAAGCGGTCCGCGCTGCAGAAGCACATCGAGGAGCTCAAGCAGTTCGAGCGGGAGTACCGCACGCGACTGAAGGCGTACCTCGAAAGCCAGCTGCGCGACCTCGACGGCCGCGGTCAGGGCCTGGAGGCCGAGATGACCCGCGCCGACGCCAACCGCGCGGTCGGTGGCTCGGGCGGTCTCGCCGCGGCGGGCCTCGCCGGCTCGTACGGCGGCAGCCGGGCCAACTCGATCGAGACGGGCCGCTGAGCCCTCGCGTCACCCCTCTCGGACGTGTTCACTGCGGCGGGGATGAGCCATGATCGTTGTTAGTCTGCTGCTCATCCTCGTCGCCGTGACGCTGCTCGTCCTCGGCCTGGCCGGTGGCTCGAGCACCCTCCTGATCAGCTCCATCGTCGCCAGCCTGCTGGCAGCGGTGGCCCTGGTCGTCGGCGCCCGCCATGCAGGCGCCGGCCGTCGCGCCGTCGGCGAACCCCTCCCCGCCGACACCGACGACACCCTCCCCGCCACCGACGCGGCGTACGCCGGAGCCCCGGCCCACGCCGGCGCCTCCCACCGCGGTGCGGCCTTCCAGGATCCCGACCAGGTCTATGGCGGACCGGCGGAGCGGGCGCACCCCGTGCCGGAGTTCCCCGACGAGGCGGATCCCGACCGGATCATCCGCGAGGCCTTCGCCGGTGCGGCTGCGGGGAGCACCACAGCCGCCACGGACCGCAATCCCGAATCGGCGCCCACGGGCACCGATAGCACCGACAGCGAACCGGACCGCGCCGCCGCGTACGCCGCGGGTCAGCGCGACACCGAGGCGGGCCTCACGGACCCGTCCCGGGCGGCGGCCGGTCCGGGCCCCGACGTGACCCAGCGGGTCGAGCCGGATCCCGGCCTGCCCACCGAACCGGCACTCGACGGCGCCGACGCCGGTGCGGACCGCGCCCCGTACTCGGGCACGGACGCGGACCGCACCGCCCCGGGCACCGGAAACCGCCCCGGCGACGACTACGACCAGGCATCGTCGCTGATCGGTGGTGCCCGCGCGACCGACGACGAGTCCTGGCGGCGTGCCGGTGCGCTCGACCGCGAGGACCAGACGGGCGGTGCCGGGGCAGCCGGGGAGTTCGGCGAACCGGATCCCGACGATCCCGACGACGAGCCGCTGCCGCAGAAGGTCCGGCCCGCGGACGCCGTCCGGGTGGCGCGGCTGGACGCCGAGGTCGAGGTGGTGGACGGGCGGCCGCGCTACCACATGGGCGACTGCGCGCACCTCAACGGCCGGCAGACCGAGTCGCTGCCGGTGGCGGAGGCGGTCGAGCTGGGCTTCAGCCCGTGCGGGCTGTGCCGGCCGGTGGACCGCCTGGTCGCCGCAAGCGTGCGCTGACCCGGGCCCTCCGGCGGCAGTTGCGCTCCGTTGTCGGCTGACCCCGCTACGACGGGGGAACGAAGATCGGCACAATGGGGCATGGCCAAGCGGCGCGCGCCCTCCGACCGGCCCGGTTCCCCGGACCGGCCCGGAGGCGCCGCCGCGGGTCCCACCGGTCCGGCGGGCGGGTCCGGGACGCGTACGGGTGATCCACGCCCGCACGGATCGGCCTGCTCCGTCGCCGTGCGGGTGCGGCCCGGCGCCGGACGGGACCGGGTCGGCGGGCGGTATGACGGACCGCACGGGCCGGCCCTGATCGTGGCCGTCGGGGCGCCCGCCGTCGACGGCAAGGCGACCGAGGCGGTGCGGCGGGCGCTGGCCGCGGCGCTCGGCGTCCGTCCGGCCGCCGTGACGCTCAAGGTCGGTGCGACCAGCCGGGACAAGGTCTTCACCGTCGCCGGGGACGTCGCGGGCCGGCTCGTGGAGCTCCGCGACGGGACCTCGTGACCGGCGGGCTGGACCTCGCTCTGCTCCTCGGGGCAGCAGTCCTGCTCGTCGCCGTGGCGGCGGTGCGGCTGTCCACCCGGCTCGGACTGCCCAGTCTGCTGGTCTATCTGCTGATCGGCATGGCGCTGGGCGAGTCGGGGCTCGGCATCCGGTTCGATGACGCCGAGCTCACGCGTACCCTCGGCTTCTGCGCCCTGATCATGATCATCGCCGAGGGTGGGCTGACCGCGCGCTGGACCACCCTGCGGCCCGTGCTGGGACTTTCGGCGATCCTCGCCACGCTCGGGGTGGCGGTCAGCATCGCGGTCGTCGGCGCCGTCGTGCATTTCCTGCTCGGGCTCGACTGGCGGCTCGCCCTGCTCTACGGGGCGGTGCTGTCCTCGACCGACGCCGCGGCGGTGTTCGCCACCCTCCGGCGGTTGCGGCTGCCGCCCCGGCTCGTGGCGACGCTCGAGGCCGAGTCCGGCATGAACGACGCCCCGGTGGTCCTGCTGGTGGTGTTGCTGTCGACCGCCCGGTTCGCTCACCCGTGGTGGTACGAGCTGCTGGTCGTCGGGTACGAGCTGGCCGCCGGCGCCGCGATCGGGGTCACCGTGGGCCTGGCGGGGCGGTGGCTGCTGCGGCACGCCGCGTTGCCGTCCGCGGGGCTGTACCCGATCGCCGCGGTGGGGCTGACCGTGCTGGCGTACGCGGCCGGGGCCGTGGCGCACGCGTCCGGGTTCCTGGCGGTCTACGTGGCCGGCGTGGTGCTGGGCAATGCCCGGCTGCCGCACCGCCGGGCCATTCTCGGGTTCGCCGACGGGCTGGCGTGGCTGGCACAGATCGGCCTGTTCGTGCTGCTCGGGCTGCTGGTCTCGCCCCACGAGCTGCCCGCCGCACTGGTGCCCGCGCTGGTCGTCGGCGCCGCCCTGGTGTTCTTCGCCCGGCCGCTGTCGGTGTGGGCGTCGGCCGTCGCGGCGCGCAGGTCCCGCCGGCTCGGCTGGCGCGGGCAGGCGTTCCTGTCCTGGGCGGGGCTGCGCGGCGCCGTCCCGATCGTCCTGGCGACCATTCCGCTGTCGAGCGCCACGCCGGGGGCCGACGGGCTGTTCGACGCGGTCTTCGTCCTCGTGATCATCTTCACCCTCGTGCAGGCCGGGACGCTGGCTCCGGCCGCGCGCCGGCTGGGGGTGACCGCGCCCGCCGAGGCCGCCGAGATCCACGTGGAGACCGCGCCGCTCGAGAGCATGCGTGCCGACCTGCTGCAGATCGACGTCGCGCCCGGGTCGCTGCTCGCCGGGGTGCACATCGACGAGCTGCGCCTGCCGGCCGGGGCGAGCGTCACGCTGGTCGTCCGCGAGGGGGCCGGTTTCGTGCCGGGACCGGACACCCGGCTGCGTACGGGGGACAGCCTGCTGATCGTCGCCACCGCAGACGTCCGCGACATCGCCGAGCGTCGCTTGCGGGCGGTGAGCCGCCGCGGACGGCTGGCGCGCTGGTTCGGCGAGGACGGCACCGAGCAGCGCTGAGCCGCGCCCGGATGCGCAGGCGTCGGGTATCCGACGCGGCGTACGGGCCGATTCCTCCGGGTTGCGCCGGAGCCCGGGCGGTGCGCCTTGTTGTCGCTGCTCCTCACGTTACGTATCCTTGCGAGCCTCCGGGGTGCGCGGCGGAAACGGCCGCGCCGTTTGTGCACTTGGGGCTGTGCACCTGGTCGCGCGGGGGCGTGACCTGACGCCGGCCGGGTGTGGTGGTCGGCCGCATCCCGGTCCGACCGACACCGCCGATTTCGCCGCGCCCGGCGCGGCTCAGGGGAGCGACGATGGCCAAGGCAACCGAGAAGGCTGCGCCCGAGCGGTCCCGCAGCGAGGCGGAGACCGAGAAGATCCGCGTCGCGCTCGTCGAGCGCCGGGACGAGCTGCAGGCGGAGTACGACCAGTCGCTCAGCGAGATCACCGAGCTGCAGCGCGAGCGTTTCGCCGACTCCGCGGGCGACGACCAGGCGGACACCGGCACGAAGACGTTCGAGCGCGAGCAGGAGATCACGCTGGCGAACAACCTGCTGGAGCGCATCAACCAGGTGGAGCGCGCCCTCGAGCGTCTCGGCGAGGGCAACTACGGTTGGTGCGAGCGATGCGGCAACGCCATCCCGGTCGAGCGGCTGGCGGCTTTCCCGGTCGCGACCCTCTGTGTGTCCTGCAAGCAGCTGGAGGAACGACGCTGAACGCCGACGAGGCAGCGGGCGGCACCCCGGAGACCGGCGCCGGGCGTCCGGCCCGGTCCGGGTTCGCGGGTACGGCGGTGACGGTCCTCGGGATCACCGCGGTGCTCGCCGTCGTGCTCGACCAGCTGGTCAAGGAGCTCTGCACCAACGGGCTGACCGAGGGTGAGCCGGTCCGCATCCTCGGCGGCCTGGTCTATCTGTCCCTGCTGCGCAACAGCGGTGCCGCCTTCAGCCTGGGCAGCGGGTACACGTGGGTGTTCCCGCTGGTGACGCTGGCCGTGGTCGGCTGGATCGGCTGGATGACCACCAGGCTGCGCTCGGTGCCGTGGGCGGTCGCGCTGGGCCTGGTGCTCGGCGGCGCGCTCGGCAACCTCGGCGACCGGTTGTTCCGGGCCCCCGGGGTGTTCCAGGGGCACGTCGTCGACATGATCAGCCTCTTCGGGCCGTACGGGGAGTACTTCGCGGTGTTCAACATCGCCGACAGCTGCCTGAGCGTCGGGGTGGTCCTTGCCGTGCTGCTCGAGCTCACCGGCCGGCAACGTGACGGTTCGCGGGCGGTCAAGACCAGGGAGAAGACCTCAGCATGACGGCGCGTTCTCTGCCCGTACCGGACGGTCTGGACGGGATGCGTCTCGACCAGGCCGTGTCGCGTCTCTTCGGCCTGTCCCGGACGGCGGCCGCGACGCTCGTCGAGGCCGGGGACGCCCTGGTCGACGGGGTGCCGCGGCCGAAGTCCGACAAGGTGAGCGCGGGCGCCTGGCTCGAGGTCACGCTGCCCGCGCCGGTCACCGCGCCGGCGGTCGTGGCGGAGCCGGTGCACGGGATGACCGTCGTCTACAGCGACGATGACATCGTGGTGGTGGACAAGCCGGTCGGCGTGGCGGCGCATCCGAGCCCCGGCTGGACGGGCCCGACCGTCATCGGCGGCCTGGCCGCGATGGGACAGAACGTCGCCACCAGCGGCGCCGCGGAGCGCCAGGGCGTCGTGCACCGCCTCGACGTCGGCACGACCGGGCTGATGGTGGTCGCCAAGAGTGAGCTGGCCTACAGCGTCCTCAAGCGCGCCTTCAAGGAGCGCGAGGTGGACAAGCGCTACCACGCGATCGTGCAGGGCCACCTCGACCCGCTGCGCGGCACCATCGACGCGCCCATCGACCGGCACCCCACCGCCGACTACAAGTACGCGGTCGTGTCCGGCGGGAAGCCGTCCGTGACGCACTACGACACGCTCGAGGCGTTCCGCTCGGCCAGCCTCATCGACGTGAAGCTCGAGACCGGGCGCACCCACCAGATCCGGGTGCACTTCTCCGCCATGCGGCACCCGTGCGTCGGCGACCTGACGTACGGCGCCGATCCGACCCTCGCCGCGCGCCTGCAGCTGGGCCGGCAGTGGCTGCACGCCCGCGAGCTCGGCTTCCTCCACCCCCGGACGCAGGACGAGGTCCGGTTCGTCAGCGACTACCCTGACGACCTGGGGTACGCGCTCGACGTGCTCCGCGACGCGACCTGACCACGTCCGCGGCGAGGGGGAGTCGCCCATGAGGCCCGGGGACCGGATGATGCCACCGGCGGCGCGCGCCCTGCTGCGCGCCGGCTGGGGACCGGTCCGGCTGCGGTTGCTGACCGGGCTGACCCTGGCGTCGGTCGTCGCCGTGCTGGTCACCGTCGTGCTCATCACCGACCGCGGGCCCGACGGGCGGAGCCCGGCCGGCGACGTCGTCCGGGTCGGCGTGGTCGAGGGCCAGTCCGTCTCCGGCTACCTGCGCTCGAGCCAGAACGAGCTCGCCGCGCTGCTGCCCGCCTCCGGGGCGCCCACCGCCGGGCAGACCTGGGCGCTGGTGAGCCTGGCGGACTACTACGCGCCGGACAAGCTGGCCGCTCCGCTGGACGGCGCAGCGATCGCCCAGGTGTACGCGCGGGCCCCGCTGCCGAACGTGCGGACGCCGGTGGTGCGGATCCCGGTGTACCGGATGCCCCAGGACGTGGTCGCCGGGATGCTGAACGCCGCCGTGGCCCGCGACCAGGAACAGGCGGACTACCGCAAGCTCAGCGAGGAGCTGAAGGGCGACGGCGTCAACGAGGTCCGGCTGCGGGGGGCGTACGACAGCGCCGCGCAGACGGCCGCCGCGGAGGCCGCCGCCTACCGGGCGCACTGCGCCTGCATCTTCGCCGCCGTGATCCGCGCGGACCCCGCCGTGCTGGAGCGCATCGCCGGGCGTCCCGAGGTACGCGTCGTCGACCCGGCGCCGGAGGTGCGGCAGCTGGACCGCACGGAGTTCCGCCCGGTGCTGCCCGAGCAGACCACCACCGTGCCCGACGACGACACCTCTGTGTCGCCCGTGCCATCGCAGCTTGTGACTGTTGCCCCCGCGGACCCCGCGCCACTACCCTCATCGTCCGGGACCGGTGTGACGTCGGCCTCACCCACCGGATCCGCGCGGGCGCCCGGGTCCTCGGCCACGGCACCGGAGGAGAGCGCTGCCGTACCTTCTGCCCCGCCCGCGGATCCGGGTCCTGACGTGCCGTCCTCGGCCGTGGGAGCATCCCGGGGCGCGCCCGGGCGTTAATTTTTCCGTCGGCGTCGACCAGAACGGCCTCCCGAGCCGTATGGACGAGTGGATGCACGTGCGTGAGCGTTGTGCCAGCAGGTGATCAACTGAGCGCGCATTTGCGGCTGCCAGGTGTGGCCCGAATAGGGTTGGCGTCCGTAGCCTGTTGCAGGGCGACGACGCCCGCCGAGGAGAGCGATCGGACTTAGATCGGGATAGCGCTGGGAGGACGAGCCGTGGACGGGACCGAGACCGGCTGGGGCCGGCCTGCGGAACCAGCGCCGCGTTGGCGGGCGCTGCTCGACCGTGCGCGGCATGCATCCCGGACCGCCGAGGAGGCCCACGAGGCCGAGCAGCAGGAACGGGAGGCCGAGGCCCGCCGTCCGGCGGGCGCGCCACCGCTGCCGAGCCGCCCCGTCGGCCGGCCCTTCAACCCGCTCGACCCGCGCCAGCGCGAGCAGGCCGGCAGCAACGGCTACGGCCCGCCCGAGCCGCCCCGGCTGCCGCCGGTCAACCCGCTCGACCGCCGTCCCGGCCGGGCCACCCTCGGCGAGCGTCTCGGCGCCACCGAGCCGCTCGCGCCGCCGGCCGAGCCCCGGCCGGCCGACCCGCGCCCGGCCAACCCGCTGGAGGCGCGGCGCCAGTCGCGGATCGGGGAGGGGTTCCAGGCGCGTCCCGACGCGGAGCCGCACAGCTTCTTCAACCCGGCCACCCGCGCGGTCCCGCCGTCGATCGGCCGGGTCGCCCCGGAGCAGGCCGTCCCGCACAGCAGGGGTGCGGCCTCGGTCGGCTCGGCGTCCGTGCTGCCGCCGCCCGTCGTGCCGCGCGCCGCTCCGCCGCCGCCCGTTGCGCCCCCGGCCGCGGCGCCCGCTCCGGTCCCGCCGCCGCTGACGGCGCCCGCGGTGTCGCCGCTGTCCCCGGCACGGCCGCCCCGGTCCGCGCCCGCGGCCCCGTCGCCGACCTCGCCCGCCCCGGCGCGCATCGAGTGGCGTCAGACCCGGCCGGAGCCCGAGGACCGCGCCGCCGGGATCCTGCGCCGCAAGCTGGGCAAGCCCCGGGTGATGGCGTTCGCCAACCCCAAGGGCGGGGTGCACAAGACCACCGCGACCGTGCTGGCGGCGGCCACCATCGGCAGCGTCCGCGGCCGTGGCGTGCTGGCCTGGGACGACAACGAGCTGCGCGGCACGCTGGGCCTGCGCGCCGGCAGCGCCCGCCACGCGCGCACGATCCGGCACCTGGTCGGCGACCTGCTCGAGATCGAGAACATGCACGGCAACGACCTGATGCAGTATTTCGACGGCTATTTGCGGCACGCCTCCGACGGGTCTTACGACGTGCTCGCCGGCGAGGAGAACCCGCGCTTCGCCCAGCGGCTCGACCAGAGCACGGTGCGCCGGGTGATGGACCTGCTGCGGCGTACCCATGACGTGATCTGTGTGGACACCGGCAACAACGTCGAGAGCGTCAACTGGCAGACGGTCATGCGCAGCGCCGACCAGCTGGTCATCACGACGGTCCCGCGCGAGGACGCCGCGTTCACCGCCGACTGGATGCTGGACGTGCTCAACGAGACCGGCATGGAGGACCTCGTCGCCAACGCGGTGACGCTGATCTCCTGCCCGTCGCCGGGCAAGCTGCCGCTGCTCGACGACCTCGCCAAACACTTCGCCACCCGGACCCGCGCGGTCGCCGTCGTCCCCTACGACCCGGCGCTCGAGGTCGGCTCGTCGATCGAGTATTCGGTGCTCCAGCCGGAGACCCGGCAGGCGTGGCTGCGGGCCGCCGCTGTGATGATCGAGCCATTCGCCGAATAGGCGGTGTCGTGTGTGCCGCCCACCGCGGCCGAAGGACTAGGCTCTCAGGGCCGGATCCGCCGCGGGAGTAAGGGGGCCCTGGGTGTCTGACTCGTTCGTGCACCTCCACGTGCACACCGAGTATTCGATGCTCGACGGAGCGGCCCGGCTGAAGGACCTGTTCGCCGAGGCCAACCGGCTCGGCATGCCGGCGGTGGCGATCACCGACCACGGCAACATGCACGGGGCGTACGACTTCTACACGCAGGCGACGGCGGCCGGTGTCACACCGGTGATCGGCATCGAGGCGTACGTGGCTCCCGAGTCGCGGCTGCACAAGGCGCGCGTGAAGTGGGGCCGACCGGAGCAGAAATCGGACGACATCTCCGGTAACGGTGCGATCACCCACAAGACCATGTGGGCGCGCAACGCCCAGGGGCTGAAGAACCTGTTCCGGCTCAGCAGCCGTGCGTCCATGGAGGGCCACTACGTCAAGTGGCCCCGGATGGACATGGACATCATCGCCGAGCACGCCGAGGGCATCATGGCGACGACGGGCTGCCCGTCCGGCGCGGTGCAGACCCGGCTGCGGCTGGGGCAGTTCGACGAGGCGTACAAGACCGCCGCGCAGTACCAGGAGATCTTCGGCAAGGACAACTACTTCCTCGAGATCATGGACCACGGTCTCGAGATCGAGAACCGGGTCCGCGACGGCCTGCTCGACATCAGCCGCCGGCTCGGGATCCCACCGCTGGTCACCAACGACTCGCACTACACCCACGAGGCCCAGGCCGAGGCGCACGACGTGCTGCTGTGCGTGCAGACCGGCAGCAACATCGCCGACCCCAACCGGTTCCGCTTCGACGGCGGCGGCTACTTCATCAAGTCCGCCGACCAGATGCGCGCGGTCGACTCCTCCGACGCGTGGCTCGAGGGCTGCCGCAACACCCTCCTGGTCGCCGAGAAGGTCGACACCGAGGGCATGTTCACCTTCAAGAACCTGATGCCCCGGTTCCCGGTGCCGGAGGGCCACACCGAGGAGTCGTGGTTCCGCCACGAGGCGTTCGAGGGGCTCAAGCGCCGTTTCCCCGCCGGCATCCCGGAGACCCACATCAAGCAGGCCGAGTACGAGCTCGGGGTCATCATCCAGATGGGCTTCCCGTCGTACTTCCTCGTGGTCGCGGACTTCATCCAGTGGTCGAAGCGCAACGGCATCGCGGTGGGGCCGGGCCGCGGTTCGGCGGCCGGCTCGCTGATCGCGTACGCGATGGGCATCACCGACCTCGACCCGCTGCCGCACGGCCTGATCTTCGAGCGGTTCCTCAACCCCGAGCGCGTCTCCATGCCCGACGTCGACATCGACTTCGACGAGCGCCGGCGCGGTGAGGTCATCCGCTACGTCACGGAGAAGTGGGGCGAGGACAAGGTCGCCCAGATCGCGACGTTCGGCACGATCAAGGCGAAGGCCGCGATCAAGGACTCGGCCCGGGTGCTCGGCTACCCGTTCGCGGTGGGTGACCGGATCACCAAGGCGCTGCCCCCGGACGTGATGGGCAAGGGCATCCCGCTGTCCGGCATCTTCGACAAGGACCACAAGCGGTACAGCGAGGCCGGTGAGGTCCGGGCGCTGTACGAGCAGGACCCCGACGTCAAGAAGGTGATCGACACCGCGCGGGGCATCGAGGGCCTGATCCGGCAGACCGGTGTGCACGCCGCCGGCGTCATCATGAGCGCCGAGCCGATCATCGACCACATCCCGCTCATGCGCCGCGCCACCGACGGCGTGATCATCACGCAGTTCGACTACCCGACCTGCGAGACGCTCGGCCTGCTGAAGATGGACTTCCTCGGCCTGCGGAACCTGACGATCATCGACGACGCCGTGAAGAACATCGAGCTCAACCACGGCAAGGGTCTGGACCTGCTGGCGCTGCCGCTGGACGACAAGCCCGCCTACGAGCTCCTGGCCCGCGGCGACACGCTGGGCGTGTTCCAGCTCGACGGCGGGCCGATGCGGTCGCTGCTGCGTCTCATGAAGCCGGACAACTTCGAGGACATCTCCGCGGTCCTGGCCCTCTACCGGCCCGGCCCGATGGGTGTCGAGTCGCACACCAACTACGCCCTGCGCAAGAACAAGCTGCAGGACATCACGCCGATCCACCCGGAGCTGGAGGAACCGCTGCGGGAGATCCTCGAGCCGACCTACGGCCTGATCGTCTACCAGGAGCAGGTGCAGCGCGCGGCGCAGATCCTCGCCGGATACAGCCTTGGCCAGGCCGACCTGCTGCGGCGGGCGATGGGCAAGAAGAAGAAGGAGATCCTCGACAAGGAGTTCATCCCCTTCCGCGACGGCTGCCGTGAGCACGGCTACAGCGACGAGGCCATCCAGGCGGTGTGGGACGTCCTCGTGCCGTTCGCCGGGTACGCGTTCAACAAGGCCCACTCGGCCGCGTACGGCCTGGTGTCCTACTGGACGGCGTACCTCAAGGCGCACTACCCGGCGGAGTACATGGCCGGCCTGCTGACGAGCGTCGGCGACGACAAGGACAAGATGGCGATGTACCTGGCCGAGTGCCGGCGCATGGGCATCCACGTCCTGCCGCCCGACGTCAACGAGTCCGCCGGACCGTTCACCCCGGTCGGCCGGGACATCCGGTTCGGGCTCGCCGCGATCCGCAACGTCGGGCACAACGTGGTGGAGGCGGTCGCCCGCTGCCGCGACGAGAAGGGCAAGTATCAGGACTTCTACGACTTCCTGTCCAAGGTGGACGCGGTCGTCTGCAACAAGAAGACCATCGAGTCCCTGATCAAAGCCGGTGCCTTCGACTCGATGGGGCACAGCCGCAAGGGCCTGCTGGCCGTGCACGCCGAGGCGATCGACGCGTACGCCGACGTCAAGCGCAACGAGGCCGCGGGGCAGTTCGACCTGTTCGGGGCGTTCGGGGACGAGGCCGGCGGCAGCTCCGCGACGGTGGCGATGCCGCCGATCACCGACGGCGAGTGGGACAAGCGCGACAAGCTCGCCTTCGAGCGCGAGATGCTCGGCCTCTACGTCTCGGACCACCCCCTCGCGGGCCTCGAGCAGGTCCTCGCGAACGCCGCCGACACCACGATCGCCGCGCTGAACGAGGAGGGCTCGGTCCCGGACGGGCAGGTCGTCACCCTCGCCGGCATCCTCACCGGCGTCCAGCGGCGGATCACCAAGCAGGGCCGCGCCTGGGCGTCGGCCACCCTGGAGGACCTCGCCGGCGGGGTGGAGACGCTGTTCTTCCCGAACACCTACGAGGTGATCGGCCAGTACATCGCCGAGGACGCGATCGTGGTGGTCAAGGGGCGGGTCGACCGCCGCGACGACACCCCGCGCATCATGGCGATGGACATGTCGATGCCCGACGTGACCCACAACCCCGACTCGAAGCCGATCACGCTGACGATGCCGATCACCCGGTGCACCCCGCCGCTGGTCTCCGAGCTGAAGGAGATCCTCGTCAGCCATCCCGGCGACAGCGAGGTGCACGTGCACCTGCTCAACGGCAGCCGCAAGACGGTGATGCGCCTCGGCGGGTTCAAGGTCGCACCGACCCCGGCGTTGCGCGCCGACCTGAAGATGATCCTCGGCCCGTCGGCGGTCGCTTGATGGCGACCGGTCAGGAGCCCGTCTACCCGTACGGGCCGCCGGAGGCTTCCGGCTGGGAGGTGCCCCGGTCCCACCGGCCGTGGGGCCGCGCCGTGATCGTCACGATCTCGATCATCGCGGCGATGGCCGTGGCCGGCGCGCCGCTGGGCCTGCTGTGGTCCTGGCTGGCGCCGTCGGTGCCGGTCGTCAACGCCGGCCAGAACGGCATCGTGGTCAACGACCCGTCGCCGGAGGAGTACATCGCCGCCGACGGCTGGTTCACCCTCATCGGCTTCGCCTTCGGCCTGGTCGCCGCGATCGTCGCGTGGCTGGTGCTGCGCCGCGACCGGGGGCCGGCGGTGCTGCTGGGAGTGACGCTCGGCGGCCTGGCGTCCGCGCTGACGATGTGGGTGACCGGGCGGTCGGTCGGGCTCGGCGCGTGGCACGACTGGCAGGAGACCTCGGCGGCGGGCGCCTCGTACAGCAAGCCGCCGGACCTGCACGCCTACGGGGCGCTGCTGGTCGCCGCGTTCGCCGCCGTGATCGTCACGACGCTGCTGGCCGGCTGGTCGAACGATCCCGACCTGGACAAGCCGGGCGCGAAGCCCGGCTACGGCCACGACCTCGGCGCGGACACCGGCGGGCCGCATGACCTTCTCGGCGGCCCGGAGAGCCTTCCGGGCGGGCCGGTCAGTTCGGGCTCACCGGCCGGGCCAGATCCGACAGCGGCACCGGCACCGCCCGCACCTTGGCCAGCAGACCCGCCTCGCGGTTGAGCAGCCGCAGCTCGCTGCGCAGCCGGACGGCGGTGTCGGGCGCGGCGAGGAGCTCCTGCCGCTCGTCGATGGTCAGCTGGGCCGTCGCGGCGATCAGGTGGGACAGCACGGTGGGGTCGTCCGGCACCTGGTCGAGGACCTCGGAGTTCGGTCGCAGCAGGTCGAGGTAGGTGCGGAAGGCGGTCAGCACCCGCGGCGCGAGCAGCTGCGCGGTCTCGTCGTCCGGCTCCTCGTCGGGCAGCCACTCGACCTCGGCGGTCAGGTACGGATGCGTGTCCGCGGCGATGCTCAGCACCCGGAACCGCCGCCGCCCGACCGTGACGATGTCGAAGCGGCCGTCCGGCAGCTCGGTCACCTGGCGCAGCTCCGCGGTGCAGCCCACGTCGTAGAGCTGGGCGAGCACGATCGGCGGCCCGTCGGACGGCTCGGCGTCGCCGTCGCCGGACAGCACCTCGGACCCCTGCCGCAGCGTCACCACCCCGAACTCGTGCGGCTCGTCGGTGGCCGTGGCGACCAGGTCGCGCACGAGGGTGCGGTATCGCTCCTCGAAGATGTGCAGGGGCAGCACCAGGCCGGGGAAGAGCACCGTGCCCAGCGGGAAGACCGGGAGAATCGCGCCCACGGTGCGAGCGTATCGGCATGGTCGCTGTCCGCGCGCCTTCCCGCTGCGGTGATCTTTGCTTCTCCGGCGGCAAAAGCCACATAGTGGCTCTTCCCACTGCCTGGTACGGCGGCCGGGGGTGCTCCGGCCGGCGGCCTAGACTTGGCGGCGTGCTGAACCGGATCGACCTGCGCGGCTCCCGCCGGGACCCGCGCGGTCTGCTGCCCCGTGCCCAGCTCGACGTCTCCCAGGCCGTCGAGAAGATCCGTCCCGTCGTGGAGGCGGTCCGGGAGCATGGTTTCGCCGCGATCCGGGAGGCCACCGAACGCTTCGACGGCGTACGTCTCGAGCGGCTGCGGGTGCCCGCCGAGGCCATCGCCGCGGCGGCCGAGTCCCTCGACCCGGACGTGCGTGCCGCCCTGCTCGTGGCCATCGAGCGCGCCCGCAAGGTGCACGCCGACCAGCGCCGCACGGACGTGACCACGCAGGTGGTGCCCGGCGGCAGCGTCACCGAGCGGTGGGTGCCGGTATCCCGCGTCGGCCTCTACGTCCCCGGCGGCCTCGCCGTCTATCCGTCCACCGTGGTCATGAACGTCGTGCCCGCCCAGGAGGCCGGCGTCGGCTCGCTGGTGGTGGCCAGCCCGCCGCAGCAGGACAACGGCGGCCTGCCCGACGCCCGCGTCCTGGCGGCCTGCGCCCTGCTGGGCGTCGACGAGGTCTATGCGGCGGGCGGCGCCCAGGCGATCGCCATGCTCGGCTACGGCTCCGACGGTGCCGACGAGAACGACCGCTGCGAGCCCGTCGACGTCATCACCGGACCAGGCAACATCTGGGTGACCGCGGCCAAGCGGCTGCTGCAGGGCACGGTCGGCATCGACGCCGAGGCGGGGCCCACCGAGATCGCCATCCTGGCCGACGACACGGCCTCGCCGGTGCACGTCGCCGCCGACCTGATCAGCCAGGCCGAGCACGACCCGCTGGCCGCGAGCGTGCTGGTCACCGACTCCCCGGAGCTGGCCGACGCGGTGGACGCGCAGCTCGCCGTGCTGGTGCCGGCGACCAAGCACGAGGCCCGCGTGCGCGAGGCGCTGGGCGGCAGGCAGTCCGGCGTGGTGCTCGTCGACGACCTCGAGCAGGGCCTGACGGTCGTGGACGCGTACGCGGCCGAGCACCTGGAGATCCAGACCCGCGACGCGCGAGAGTGGGCGATGCGGGTGCGCAACGCCGGGGCGATCTTCGTGGGGGCGTACTCGCCGGTGTCCCTGGGCGACTATGCGGCCGGCTCCAACCACGTGCTCCCGACCGCGGGCTGCGCCCGGCACTCGTCCGGCCTTTCCGTGCAGTCGTTCCTGCGCGGCATCCACGTCGTCGAGTACGACGAGGCGGCCCTGCGCGACGTCGCCCCGCACGTGGTCGCGCTCGCCAACGCCGAGGACCTCCCGGCGCACGGGCAGGCCGTCACGGCGAGGTTCGCGTCGTGACCACGCTCGACGACCTGCCGCTGCGCGACGACCTGCGCGGGAAGTCCCCGTACGGCGCGCCGCAGCTCGACGTGGCGGTGCGGCTCAACACCAACGAGAACTCGTACCCGGTGCCGGACGCGGTCGTCGACGCGATCGGCAAGGCGGTGCAGGCGGAGCTGCGCGACCTGAACCGGTATCCCGACCGTGACGCCGTCGCCCTGCGCGCCGATCTCGCCGGCTACCTCGGGCACGGGCTGACCACCGCGAACGTGTGGGCGGCCAACGGCTCCAACGAGGTGCAGCAGCAGCTGTTGCAGACGTTCGCGGGCCCGGGGCGCACGGCGCTCGGGTTCGGCCCGTCGTATTCGATGCATCCCCTGCTCGCCGCCGGCACCGGCACCCGCTGGATCGGCGCGCTGCGCGACCCCGACTTCGGCCTCACCCCGGCGTCGGCGCTGGCCCAGCTCCAGGAGCACGACCCCGACCTCGTCTTCCTGTGCTCGCCCAACAACCCGACCGGCACCGCCCTGGACCCCGGCGTCGTCACCGCGGTGCTCGAGGCGGCGCGCGGCATGGTGATCGTGGACGAGGCCTATGCGGAGTTCGCCCGTCCCGGCACCCCCAGCGCCCTCGGCCTGCTCGCCGACCACGCGCGGCTGGTCGTGACCCGCACCATGAGCAAGGCGTTCGGTTTCGCCGGCGGCCGGTTGGGCTATCTCGCCGCGGATCCGGCCGTGGTCGACGCGGTGCAGTTGGTCCGCCTGCCGTACCACTTGTCCGCGCTGACCCAGGCCGCAGCCCGCGCGGCGCTGGCCGAGCGGAACGCCCTGCTCGCCACCGTGGACGCGATCAAGGAGCAGCGGGACCGCATCGTCACCACGTTGCGGGACCGGGGCGTCGAGGTGGCCGACAGCGACGCCAACTTCGTGCTGTTCCGGACCGGCGCCGACCAGAAGGCCGCCTGGCATGCCTTCCTGGAGCGCGGGGTGCTGATCCGCGACGTCGGCCTGACCGGCTGGCTGCGGGTGACCGCGGGCACCGAGACCGAGACTTCCGCCTTCCTGAGCGCCGCCGAGGAGATTCTGTCGTGAGCCGCACCGCGCGCATCGAGCGCGTCACCAAGGAGACCAAGGTCCTCGTCGAGATCGACCTCGACGGTACGGGCCAGGGCGACCTCTCCACCGGCGTCGGGTTCTACGACCACATGCTCAACCAGCTCGCCAAGCACGGCGGCTTCGACCTCACCGTGCGCACCGAGGGCGACCTCGAGATCGACGCCCACCACACCATGGAGGACACCGCCATCGCGCTGGGCGAGGCCTTCGCCCAGGCGCTCGGCGACAAGGCCGGGATCCGGCGGTACGGCTCGGCCACGATCCCGATGGACGAGGTGCTCTGCCGCGCCGCGGTGGACCTGTCCGGCCGGCCGTACGTGGTGCACGACGAACCGGAGCTGGCGCCGTACATCGGGCCGGTCTACCCGACGAGCATGACCCGGCACATCTTCGAGTCGTTCGGTCACGCCGCCAAGGTGACCCTGCATGTCAGCGTGCTGCGCGCGGCCCGCGACGGCGGCCGCCCCGACGCCCACCACGTCGTCGAGGCGCAGTTCAAGGCGTTCTCCCGGGCGTTGCGCGAGGCCGTCGAGATCGACCCGCGCAACGCCGGCGCGCTGCCGTCGACGAAGGGCGTGCTGTGACCCTCGTGCCGATCCTGCTGCTGGGGCTCGCCGGCATCCTGGTCGGCGGCGTGATCTCGCTGGCCCGGCAGGGTGCCACCAAGTTCTCCATCGGACTCGTCGCCGCGCTGGCCGTGCTCGCGCTCGCCGGCGGGGTGCTGTGGCTCATCCCGGGGGACTCGCGATGACGAGCGTCGTGATCCTCGACTACGGGTCGGGCAACCTGCGGTCGGCGGAGCGGGCGGTCGCGCGTACCGGTGTGGACGTCACCGTGACCGACGACCTCGACGCCGCCGCGGCGGCGGACGGCCTGGTCGTGCCGGGTGTCGGCGCCTACGCGGCCTGCATGGCGGGCATCGACAAGCTGGGTGCCGGCCCGGTCATCGCCGCTCGGGTGGCGTCCGGGCGTCCGGTGATCGGCATCTGCGTCGGCATGCAGATCCTCTTCGAGACCGGCGTCGAGCACGGCGTCGAGACCCGCGGCCTGGGCCTGCTGCCCGGCGCGGTGACCAAGCTGGCTGCCCGGCGCATCCCGCACATGGGCTGGAACACGGTCACGCCGCCGGAGGGCTCGGTCCTGCTCGACGGGCTGGCGGCGGACACCCGGTTCTACTTCGTGCACTCGTACGCCGCGTCCGATCTCGAAGCCCTCGAGAACGCCGGGGCCAAGGTCACCACGGCCGCGCACGACGCGCCCTTCGCGGCGGTCGTCGAGCACGGGCCCCTGTCGGCCGCCCAGTTCCACCCGGAGAAGTCCGCCGACGCGGGCTACGCGCTGCTGCGCAACTGGGTCGCCGGGCTCTGACACGGTGAGCAAGGAAAGGGCCCTGCGGCGGGCCGAGCGGCTCGCCGTCCTGGAGAAGGAGAAGGCCGCCCGCGCGCGCCGCGTCGCCAGGCGGGACCGTCGCCGCGCCCTGATCCGCTCGCTGCGGCCGCAACGGCGCGGCTCCGGGCGGCTGCACCGGCGCAGCCGCGCCCAGCGCGTCGGCATCGTGGTCGTGCCGCTGCTGGCCTCGGCCCTGATCTGGTTCCTGGTGCCGGAGCTCGCGCTGCGCATCGTCCTCATCGCGTTGATCGTTCTCGTCCTGCCGGCCCTGGTCGTCGTGGTCCTCGGCCGTCGCTAGCTGATCGGAGTTCCCCGTGACCCTCACCCTGCTGCCCGCCGTCGACGTCGCGGACGGCCAGGCGGTGCGCCTCGTCCAGGGCGCCGCCGGCTCCGAGACCGGCTACGGCGACCCGCTCGAGGCCGCCCTCGCCTGGCAGAACGACGGCGCCGAGTGGGTGCACCTGGTCGACCTCGACGCCGCCTTCGGCCGGGGTTCCAACGCCGCCCTGCTCGCCGACGTGGTGGGCCGCCTCGACGTCAAGGTCGAGCTCTCCGGCGGTATCCGCGACGACGAGTCGCTGCGCGCCGCCCTCGGCACCGGTGCGGCCCGCGTCAACATCGGCACGGCCGCCCTGGAGGACCCGCAGTGGTGCGACCGCATCTGCGGCGAGTACGGCGACCGCGTCGCGATCGGCCTGGACGTGCGCGGCCGTACGCTCTCGGCCCGGGGCTGGACGCGCGACGGCGGTGACCTCTTCGAGGTGCTGGTGCGGCTCGACAAGGCGGGTGCGGCCCGCTACGTGGTCACCGACATCACCAAGGACGGCACCATGAAGGGGCCGAACCTGGAACTGCTGCGCGAGGTGTGCTCACGGACGCCGGCGCCGGTGATCGCCAGCGGCGGCGTGTCCACCCTGGACGACCTGCGCGCCCTGGCCACCCTCGAGCCGGTCGGCGTCGAGGGCGTCATCGCCGGCAAGGCGCTCTACGCGGGCGCGTTCACGGTCGCCGAGGCCCTCACCGCCCTGCGCTCGGCATGATCGAGCGGTTCGGCTCGGGCGGTCCCTGGGAGGAACGGTACGGCTACTCCCGCGTGGTCCGCGCCGGCGACCTGCTGGTGACGGCCGGCTGCACGGCCACGGTGGACGGCGTGGTGGTCGGCGTCGGTGACCCGCGGGAGCAGGCGCTGACCGCGTTCCGCATCGGCCTGGACGCCCTCGCCGGGGCGGGCGCGGCCCCCGCTGACGTGATCCGCACCCGCATGTACGTCACCGACCGGGCGTACGCGGAGGCGGTCACCCAGGTGCACGGCGAGCTCTTCCGGGACGTACGGCCGGTGACGGCGCTCATCGTGGTGGCGGGGCTGCTGCACGAGGACCACCTCGTGGAGGTCGAGCTCGACGCGTACGTGGGCGGCTGATCACGCGGCCTGCCGGTCCCACGCCTGTCGCAGCACCGCCCGTGCGGCGGTGAGCGCCGGCCGGGTGCCCGAGGCCGAGCGCCAGGCCAGGACGATGCGGCGGGTCGGCTCCGGGCGTACCGGAACCGCGGTGACGCCCTGCGGCAGGGCAGGCCGCGCGAGGCGCGGCACCATCGCGATCCCCAGACCGGCCGCGACCAGCGTGAGCTGGGTTTCGAACTCGCCGACGTGGAAGCCGGGACGCACACCGGGAAGGACCCGCAGCAGCCATTCGTGGCAGATGTCGCCGGCCTTCGCGGCGATCCACGTCTCGTCGCGCAGCCGGCTCAGCCGCACCGACGGTTCGCTCGCAAGCCGGTGACCGGACGGCACGACGAGGTCCGCCACGTCGCGGCCGATCTCCTCGTGGGCGACGCCCGGCGGGTAGCGCAGGGACACCTCGGGCCAGTCGTCGAGCACGGCCAGGTCGACGTGGCCCCGGCGCAGTGTCTCCAGGCCCTCGTGCGGGTTCACCTCGACGAGGCCGGTGGTCAGGTGCGGGTGGTCGGTGGCCAGCCGGTGCAACGCGTACGGGAGCAGCGACCGGCAAGCCGTGGCGAACGCGGCCACCGTGAGCCGCCCGACGACGGTGTCGCGATGCGCGGCGAGCGCGGCCTCGGCCTCGTCCACCGTGGCCAGCACCCGTTCGGCGTGGTCGGCGAGCACCCGGCCCGCCTCGGTCAGCCGCAGCCCACGGCCCGCCTTCTCCACCAGCGTGGCGCCGGTCTCCCGTTCGAGCTTGCCGAGCTGCTGGGAGACCGCTGACGGGGTGCAGTGCAGGGCGTCCGCGGCCGCGAGCACCGTGCCGTAGCTGGCCACGGCGTGCAGCGCCCGGAGCCGGCCGAGATCGATCATGTAGCGACGCTACACCGTCAGGCAAGAATTATTCGCTGGTGCTTCACGTACGGCTCGCCGAGGCTGAGCGGGTGAAACCCCGTGACATCGCCCTGGCCGTCGCCATCGCCGCCGCCTGGGGCGTCAACTTCGTGATCATCGACGTCGGACTCGGCCACTTCCCGCCGCTGCTGTTCAACGCCCTGCGCTTCACGCTCGCCGCCTTTCCGGCCGTGCTGCTGGCCGGCCGTCCACCCGCCGCCTGGCGCTGGGTCATCGCGGTGGCCCTCGCGCTGAGCGTGACGAAGTTCTCGCTGCTCTTCGTGGGGATGCACGCGGGGATGCCGGCCGGCCTGGCCTCCCTCGTGCTGCAGAGCCAGGCGGTCTTCACCATCGGACTGGCGGCGCTGCTGCTGCGCGAACGCCCCGGTCGCCGGCAGCTCGCCGGCCTCGCCGTCGCGGCGGCCGGCATCGGCGTCGTCGCCACCCGGGTCGGCGCCGGCGGACTGCCGGCCGGGGCCTTCGCGTCGGTGCTGGGCGCCGCCGCGGCCTGGGGACTGGCCAACATCGCCACCCGCCGCGCGGCACCCACCGACGTCCTGCGGTTCATGATCTGGGTCAGCGCCGTGGCGTCCGTCCCGCTGATCCTGCTCTCGCTGCTCGTCGAGGGGCCGGCCGCCGACCTCGCCGCGCTGCGCGCGATCGACGGACCGGCCGTCGCGGCCCTGCTCTATGTCGTGCTGGTCGCGACCCTCGCCGGCTTCGGTGGCTGGGGCCTGCTGATCCGACGGTACGGCGCCAGCCCGGTGGCCCCGTTCTCGCTGCTGGTGCCGGTGTTCGGCCTCGCGTCCGCGGCGCTGTTCCTCGGCGAGCGGATCCACCGCACCGACCTGCTCGGCGGGGTCCTGGTCATCGGGGGAGTGCTCGTGGGGGTCGCACCGGTGGTTCGCCCGCTCGATAGGGTGGCGGCATGACGGTCGCGGTGCGGGTGATCCCTTGTCTGGACGTGGACGCCGGGCGGGTGGTCAAAGGGGTCAACTTCGTCGACCTGCGCGACGCCGGGGACCCCGTCGAGCTGGCCGCCGCGTACGACGCCGCGGGTGCCGACGAGCTGACGTTCCTGGACGTGACCGCCTCCTCGGACGACCGGGGCACCATGCTCGACGTCGTCCGCCGTACGGCCGAATCGGTCTTCATCCCCCTGACCGTCGGCGGCGGCGTCCGCTCGGTGGAGAACGTCGACACCCTTCTGCGCGCGGGCGCGGACAAGGTCGGCGTCAACACGGCGGCCATCCACCGCCCGGAGCTGATCTCCGAGATCGCCGACCGCTTCGGCAACCAGGTGCTCGTGCTCTCGCTCGACGTGCGGCGGGTGCCGTCCGGCCCGTCGCCCGAGCACCCGAGCGGCTGGGAGGTCACCACCCACGGCGGCCGCAAGTCCGCCGGCCTCGACGCGGTCTCCTGGGCCCGCCGGGTGGCCGAGCTCGGTGCGGGCGAGATCCTGCTCAACTCGATGGACGCCGACGGCACGAAGGCGGGCTTCGACCTGGAGCTGATCGCGGCGGTGCGGGCGGTCGTCGACATCCCGGTGATCGCCAGCGGCGGGGCGGGAGCGGTGGAGCACTTCCCGCCGGCGGTGGCGGCCGGCGCGGACGCGGTGCTGGCGGCCAGCGTGTTCCACTTCGGAGACCTGACCATCGGCGAGGTCAAGCAGAGCCTGCGGGCGGCCGGCAACCCGGTCCGCTGAGCGTCGGCCGCCTTGGTCAGCGGCCGTCGGCGAGACGTAGGGAGTATTCGCGAACGGCTGCGTTGTAGGTCTTCTCGTCCAGCTTCCAGTCGGAGTCGCCGGGCGTCGCCGCGCGGTTGAGCTGGGTCTGCAAGGTCACGACCGCTGACGAGAGGCCGCTGAACGGGCGCGTACGCCACAGCTGCTCACCGGCCGGCGCCACCTCGACCAGGTCGTCGTCGACGGTCAGCAGGCCCGCGCCGGCGAGGCGGCGGACCGACTCCTCGAGCTCCGAGCGGCTCGGGACGCTGTGGTGCAGGAAGTCGGCGGCGGCCAGGACGTCCGCCAGGCTCGCCCCCGTCACGGGCAGGGCGGCGTGCAGCGCCCGGTCGCGCTCGAGGCGCTCGGCGATGACCGCGGACACGAAGATCCATGCGTCGTTCCAGTGCCAGCCAGCCCCCATGCCGCAATGATGCCGTCTGTCCGGCCAACCGGAAAGCACATGTGTCGCGATGATCACGACCTGTGTCCTGCCGCACGGACAAATCGCCCGTGCGGCGGTCACTCGTCCCGCGTAGGTCACCCGTGGCGCAGCTGGTCACTCGATTTTGCAGCGGTCGCCGCGGTTCCACCTAGGAGGATGCGAGCGCGGGCGCCGGGCGCGTCGCACCCGTCGTGGCCCGCACCGCGAACACCGGCATCAGGAGCTGGACCAGTGGTCCGATCGCCAGGGCGTACGCGATGGTGCCGACACCGACCGTGCCGCCGAGCAGGAAGCCGGTCGCCACGACCGACACCTCGATGGTGGTGCGGACCAGGCGGATGGACAGCCGCGGGAAGCGGTTGACGATGCCGGTCATGAGGCCGTCGCGGGGGCCGGGGCCGAACCGGGCGCTGAGGTACATGGCGGTCGCCACGCCGTTGAGCAGGATGCCGACGACCAGGTACGTGACGCGCATCGCCATCGACCCGCCCGGGGTCAGGACCGACAGGGCGGCGTCCACGACGAGGCCGATCACCACGAGGTTGGCCATGGTGCCGAAGCCGGGCCGTTGCCGCAGCGGGATCCACAGCAGCAGGATGGGGATGCCGGCGAGGATCACCACCCAGCCGAGGCTGACCCCGGTGGTGTTCGACACGCCCTGGTGGAAGACGTCCCAGGAGGTCAGGCCGAGGCGGGACTCGACCATGAAGGCCATGCTTATGCCGTACAGGACCAGGCCCGCGAAGAGCTGACTGACTCGGCGGGGAAGGCGGCGGGTGGTCGTTTCGGGGTTGCTCTGGAACGTCATGAGTGCCACTCTGAAGGCCAATTGGACCGGCTGACAGAGCCAATTTCGGGGAGGTGGCCATGACGACGTCGGTGCGGGGAGGCCAATTGGCCCGCCTGCTGGGTCAGTGGCACTCGCTTCCGGGCCGCCACCGCAGCCCCGACTACGCCGCGCTGGCCGGTGCCGTCCGAGGACTGCTGACCGACGGGCGGCTGCCGCTGGGCGTACGGTTGCCCGCCGAGCGCGAGCTGGCCGAGGCGCTGGGCGTGAGCCGGACGACCGTCACCGCCGCGTACCGGAGCCTCCGCGAGACCGGCCACCTGACCAGCCGGCGCGGCGCCGGCAGCTGGACCACCCTGCCGAACGGTCACCGGGTCGCCAGCTCCGGCCTCTGGACACCCAGCGACGACCTCGACATGATCGACATGGGTGTGGCGGCCTCGGCGGCGCCGGTCGAGCTGGTGCCGGCCGCGCGCGCCGCCGCCGACGACCTGCCGCGCTTCCTGGGCAGCGCCGGCTACCACCCGACCGGCCTCACGGAGCTGCGCGAGGCCGTCGCCGCGACCTACACGGCCCGGGGCGTGGCCACCAGCGCCGAGCAGATCCTCATCACCAGCGGCACGCAGCAGGCCCTCGACCTGGTGCTGCGCCTGTCCGTCCCGGCGGGCGCGCCGGTGCTGGTGGAATCCCCGACCTACCCCAACGCGCTGGCCGCACTCTCGGCCCGCCGCGCCCGGATCAGCACCCATGGCCTCGACGCCGGCACCGGCTGGGACGGGGAGCTGCTGCTCGCGGCGCTGCGCCAGACCCGGCCCAGGCTGGCGTACGTGATCCCCGAGTTCCAGAATCCGACCGGCCACCTCATGCCGGCCACCTTGCGCGAACGCCTCGTCGCCGCGGCCCACGCCACCGGCACCGAGCTGGTCGTCGACGAGTCCTTCGTGGACCTCCCGCTCGACGGCGACGAGATGCCCCCACCGGTCGCCGTCTTCGACCGCCACTCCCGCGTGGTCTCGATCGGCGGCATGAGCAAGGCATACTGGGGCGGCCTGCGCATCGGCTGGGTCAGGGCGTCCGCGCCGCTGGTGCAACGCCTGGCCGCGCTGCGGGTCGGCGTCGACATGGCAAGCCCGGTCCTGGAACAGCTCGTCGCCGTCCACCTGCTCCAGGACGCGCCGAGCATCGTTGCCGCCCGACGGGCACAGCTCGCCTTCCGCCGTGCCGCACTCGTGGAGGCGCTGACCGAGCACCTGCCGGAGTGGCGCTTCACCGTGCCCCGCGGCGGCGTGACGCTGTGGGCGGAGCTGGACGGCCCGATCTCGAGCGCGCTGTCCCGGGCGGCCGAGGACGTGGGCGTGCGGCTCGCGCCGGGACCGCGATTCGGGCTCGACGGAACGCTGGAACGCTTCGTACGCCTGCCGTTCACGCTGGCGGCGGATGATCTGACGGAGGCGATCCGGCGCATCGCCTCGGTGCGCCACGACCTGGACCGCGCATCCCGGCCGGCCTGGCGCACGCCGGCGGTCATCGCATGACCGGGCAGCAGGCGCCCCGGACCCGGGCCCGGCGCAAGGCGGACACGCTGGCCAAGCTCGAAGGCCCGGTGGCCGACTGCTGGGTGGCCACCGCGGACGGCGCAACCCCCTACCTCGTCCCGCTGACGTTGGCCTGGCTGCGCGAACGCATCGTCCTCGCGACCGACGGAAACTCCCGCACGGCTCGCGCGATCACCGCTACCGGGACCGCGCGGCTGGGGCTGGGCGGCACCAGGGATGTCGTGATGATCGACGTGCGGCTGGAGTCGGTCACCGCCGTCAACGCGGCACCGGACTGGCTGGCCGAGGGCTACGCCGGCCGGGCGGACTGGGACCCGCGAACGGCCGGCGACGGCTACGTCTTCCTCGTGCTGGCCCCGGACCGGATTCAGGCCTGGCGCGAGGCCGACGAGATCCCCGGCCGCACTCTGATGCGCGCCGGGGTCTGGGAGTGCTGACCGGCCGAACCCGTCCGCTGCGGCGCTGATCGTGACATCGCCGGGCCCTGCTACCGCACGTCAACGACCGACCTCGATCAGCCCGGAAGATCGACATGAATTCGCCAGGAGACCAACCGGCTTATTCGTATCGTCCGTGCCGAGTAGGCGCGCCCTTCTGGCCGATCAACGCCCGCGGGAACCGAACGCGGTGGGATGACACCGCCAACCACAGCCGCGTTCAAGCACATGTTTGGCTGCGGTAGGTAATTGCGCCCGAATTCGCCATCAAGGAGGGCCTCGTCCGCCTTTCCACCGTGATCGGCGGCGGTTACCTTGCCGGGCCGGAATGAGAATGGCCGCTGATTCGATGACGACGGGAAATCCGGGCGCACGGGAGCGGTGGGCAGGCTTCGGTCGGAGCCGCTTTCTGGGCACAAGGGATGGCCGGCGGTGTCCACGACTGTCGCGCCCGGTTGGAGGTGGCGGGCCGGCCGCGTGCGTCCGCTGCGTGGTTGTCGCCTCGCGTGGGGGATCTTCCGCGCTGTTGCTTTGCGCTTCGCCTTCCTGGGGTGCGGTGCCTCGGCCCGGGTCGTCATTCCGTACGGAGCTTTCCGGCTGCTCGAGATGACCGGTTGTGTCACCTTGACGCCTCGTGCGTGGCGGCGTCTCAGGGTGGGGGTCGCCGGGGCGACGGTCGTCAGGGTGGGGACCGCCAGGGCGGAGGTCGTCAGGGCCGGGCTGCGGCCGGCGGGCCGGTCCGCGGACTCGCGCAGGCGGCGCAGGCGCCGGGAATGACGTTGCACCAAGCCCCACGAGCGGTGCCGCTCATGCTCGAGTCGGAACTTCTCAGCCGTCGGCGAATAGCTGCGACGCAGCGTCCGGTCCCGCACATTCTTCGTGGGGAACAATGCGAGCTGCATCATCCCATTATTGTCTCAGGAGCCCGCAGGGCTCGACCATGATCACCGCCTGTATTTCATATTCAGAAAGGATTCTTGGCCCGCTGGGTGGTCCGCACATCCGAGTCGACGACAACAGCGACAAGGCCACGCATATCGATTGCTTTGACTAAGCGATGTCTCGTAACGATCAGCGGGTAGGGCTGTCTTCGGGCGACGGCGGGTCGTCCTGGTCGGGCTGCCAATAGAAGGTAACTGACCACCATGGGCCGTCCTCGGTGATGTCCTGGCTAACTGTCAGGTCGAGGATGTCCATCGGATCGATGCCGCGCGCCTCGATCTCGTCGGCAACTCGCCGCAGCAGGCGCGGCAGGTCTGTGCTCCCGTCATCGCGTGGGTTGGCCAGGCTGAAGCGGCGAGACGTCCACCATTCGCTCACTGCATGATTCTGTCGGCGGTTGCGCCCAGTTCGTGGAGTGTTGCGGGAACCCGACGGCTTTCTCGATGCAGTGATGGTCAACGATGGCATGGTGCAGGTGGTCTCAGCGTCGTGCCCGAAGTTGATTCACCCGTTCACCGGACTGCAGCCAGCGCAGTTCTGCCGGCTGGTGCGTCTGGTCGCCCGACGCGGCGGTGATGCCGACGGGCGTCCGGGCCATCCCTGGGCGCTTGACCTGCCGGATCGGGTGCTGCTGGTGGCCGTGCATTGGCGTACGAACCTGACGATGCGTCGACTTGGGCCGCTGTTCGGGGTGTCGCACTCGACGGCCCACCGTGTGATCGACACGGTCGGACGGCACCCTGATCCCGACCCGTGACCATCGACTCGCCGCGCAAAGCAAGAACTACCGCTATTCGGCGAACCTGCAGGTGGCCATCGACGCCAACACCCACCTGGTCATCGCCTTGGGCGAGCCGCAACCCGGCAACCGTAACGACACGATCGTCTACCGCAGCAGCGGCATCAACACCCAGCTCGCCGGTCGTGAGGTGATGGCTGACGGCGGCTACCGCGGCAACCCCGAGGTGATCATGCCGTACCGCAAACCCCGTGACGGCAGCGAGCTGACCGAGTGGAAGCAGGACTGCAACACCGGCCACCGCAAGGTCCGCGCTCGTGTCGAGCATGCCCTGGCCCGACTCAAGACCTATCAGATCCTGCGCGACTACCGTCGCGCCGCCCGAACCCTCGCTGTCACCTCGGCCGGAATCGCTCACCTGCACAACATCGCCCTGGCCGGCTGACCCGCAAACCAGCCACAGGCAACAACCCGAGGAGTTACGAGACATCGCTTAGCTGCGATGCGCCGGCCTTTGGGGCTTTGCCTGGCAACTCGCCGGCCGGATCAAGGCGGTTGTCCGAAGCCTCGAACCGCCGCACGGGAAGGGACCTGCGTGCAGTTCCCGAGAGGCAGGTGTCGTTCGGCGGACCGCTCTTCAGGCGTCTCGCTGCGCCTCGAAGTGGTTCTTCATGGCAGGGTAGTAGTCGTCGAAGGTCGGCATCGGTGTGCCGTCGCGCGACGCGGTCAGGGCGTCCAGGTAGTACTCCCAGCCCGGGCCGATCTCGCCGACGCCTTCCGTGTCGGTCAGGTGTTGAGTGAAGCGGAGCTCGGTCACGCCGGCGGTCTCGGTGAGCTCCATGTCCAGGTACCAGTTTCCGTGGTCTCCCTCGGCGGAGAGGGCCAGCCGGCGGGGTGGGTCGCAGGCGTCGATGGTCATGTCCATCCAGGGTGCGCCTTCCTCGTGCACCATCTGGACCTTGATCGGGCGGCCCGGTGCCGCGTCGCCCTCCCAGGGGCCGAACCAGCGGGCCGTGCGGTGCGGGTCGGTGAGGCTCGCCCAGACGTCCGTCACGGGGGCGTGGAACGTGCGGGTCAGGACGAGGTCGGTGCCGAACAGGCGGCCGGTGGGGGTCGGGCTCATGCGGTTTCCTCCTGGGGTCGGTGGCGGCCGGCGGCCGTGCGCCGTTCGCGGCGGGTGCGGTAGACCTCGGTCTCCAAGGCGTCGAGGTGGTGCTGCCAGCCGGACGGGCGGGTCATGCGTTCGATCCAGCCGGCCAGCTCGGCGAGGGGCGCGGTGACCAGCTCGTAGACCCGGTGGCGGCCGTCGGCCCGGTCCGACACCAGGCCGGCTTCGCGCAGCACCCGCAGGTGGCGGCTGACGGCCGGGCGGCTGATCTCGAAATGGTCGGCGATCTGGCCGGCGGACAGCGGCTCGCGCCGCAGCATCAGCAGGATCTCGCGCCGCACCGGATCGGCGATCGCCCCGGCTACCTCGTCCACGCCGGAAGCGTAACCTACTGGTTACGCTTTCGGCAATGGCGAACCCAAAGGTGTAACGCCCGGGAGGCACCCGACAGAACTGCTACTGTCGTGCCTCGTGTTGTCCCGACAAGCGGGGTGCGAATGGACGGCTTCGATCTCGCCAGACTGACGGATGTCGATTTCGAGGCGGTGTGCAAGGACCTGTTCGAGGATCTGCTCGGGGTCCGGCTCGAAATCTTCGCTCCGGGAGCCGATCAAGGGATCGATCTCCGGCATCTCGGCTCGGACGGACATCGGACCGTGGTGCAGTGCAAGCACTGGATCAAAGCCGGCCGCGCGGCCCTGATCCGCCACCTCGCCCAGCACGAGGCGGCGAAGGTGCGCCGGCTGGATCCGGCGCGATACGTTCTTGCCACCTCAGTGGATCTCACTCCGCAGTCGAAAGCGGCGATCGTGCAGGCGCTCGCCCCGTACGGAATGCGCGAGGGTGACATCTTCGGTCTCCGGGAGTTGGAGAGCGAGCTCAGGAAGCGCCCGGAGCTGGTACGACGCCATCTGCGGCTGTGGCTGACCAGTGCCGGGGTGCTGGACTCGCTGCTGTCCCGGGAGATCGTCGTCCGGTCGGCGGCCCTGGCGGCGGAGATCGAGGAGACCTCGCTCACGTACGTGCCGAACGCCAGCTTCGACCGTGCCATGAAGCTGCTGGAAAGCAAGCACGTCTGCGTTATCTCCGGGATTCCCGGCATCGGCAAGACCACCCTCGCCCATGTCGTCCTGGCGGCGCACCGAGCGGCGGGGTTCGAGATCGTCGAGGTGTCGGAGGATGCCGAGGAGGCCAACCGGCTCTGGGACGAAGCCGTTCCTCAGGTGTTCTACTACGACGACTTCCTGGGTCAGACGACCCTGGAGGACAAGCTCCACAAGAACGAGGACGTGCGCATCATCTCGCTTCTTCGTCGCTCCAGCAGATCCGCGGGGAAACGGTTCGTGCTCACCACTCGCGAATACATTCTGGCGCAGGCGCGGGCGCGGTACGAAAAGCTCGCCAGCCAGGATTTCGACACCCTGGGCTGCGTTCTCGACCTCGCCGACTACACGCCCCTGATCCGGGCCGAGATCCTCTACAACCATCTCTACTTCTCCCGCCTGGGACCGCGGCAACGCGCCTACTTCGCCGCTCCCGAGGCGTACTGGCCCATCATCCGGCACAAGAACTTCAACCCTCGGCTCGTGAGCGCGACCATCGACGCCTTCGTCGACGAGACGTTTGCGCCGCAGGAGGTCTTCGAGGCGATCCTGGAGAACCTCACGCGTCCCATGCGCCTGTGGGCGCACATCGTCGAGGAGCAGCTGGGGGAGTCCGACGTCCATGTCCTGCTCTGCCTGCTGCTCTTCGGAGGCTCGGCCCGGACCGACGAGCTGCAGACAGCCTGGACGGCCTATCGCCGGCACCTGGCCGCACCCGTCGACCTCGAGCGGATGCGCCGATCGCTGCGGGTTCTCGACGGAACGGTCACCCGGGGAGCCGACAGCGTCCGCGGCCGGCCGGGCGTGGTGTTCCACAACCCTTCCATCCGCGACTACATGGGCGAGTACGTGCGAGAGCGCCCGGACGTCTTCCTGGCGTTGGTCGCGTCGGCGGTCTACTACGACCAGATCGCGGCATGCCGGCCCCTGCTCCGGGGCCTCCGGTCCGCCGACACCGCGCTTGTGGCGGAGCTACGGCGCTCGCTGGTGGCGCGTTCGATCGAGATGATGGACGAGTCGGCTCCGGCGACGAGATACCACAGCGAGCTGGACAAGCTGACGACGCTCCTGCTCGTCTCGGAGGACTTCGACCTCGCCGAGCTGAGCGACCATGTGGCCGGCCGTCTTGACGACGGCACCGACGTGTTCGCGTCTGCCGGCGACCCCGACGACGTGGCGCAGTTCGTCCGCGCCGTCGAGTCCTCGCACGAACCGCGCGTCCGGGACCATGCGGCGCGTCTCGCCGGCCTCGCCGTCAAGGACGCCCTGGGAGATCTTGGCAGTTGGGACGGTTGCCTCTGGGCCGAAGCGGTACTCGACGGGCTCGCGGAGCTTGCTCCGCGAGCCGCCGTGGAGGAGGTCGAGGCCGCCAAGATGCGGTTGGCGATCCGGGAGTTCGAGTGGTGGTCCGAAGGGGACGGACCGCTGGACTCGGAGATCTTCGACTTCGCCGAGTCGTTCAGCGACCCCGAGGCGGTCTTCCCCCAGTTCGACCTCGTCCGCCGGGCGCACGGGACAAGGACCGTGCTCGACCCGCCGGCGAGTCACGCGGGTACGGCACATGCTTCGACCGAGGAGATGAACGAGCGGATCATCAGGATGTTCTCGTCGCTCGGCCGGGACGCGGCCGGCCTCTGATCTCGCCGGCCCCGGTGCGGAAGGCTTCGCTGCTACGGCCGTACCGGAAAAAGGCGGTGCCCGGTCACGAAGACCGGGCACCGCTGGGTTTCTGGTCAGATCTGGGCGAGCGTCCCCGCATACATCTTGTCGATCTGCTCGGCGAAGTTCTGCTCGACGCTGCGCCGCTTGATCTTCATGGACGGGGTGATCTCGCCCTGCTCGATGCTGAGGTCGCGGGGGAGGATTGCGAACTTCTTGACCGTCTCCCAGCGGTTCAGCTTGCCGTTGAGCTCCTCGATGTAGCCCGCGACCAGCTTCTCCGTCTCGGGCGCCGCGACGATCTCGGCGTAGGGGCGGCCGGCGAGCGGGCCGCCTGCCGCCCAGGCGGCGATGGCGTCCTCGTCGAGGCTGATCAGCATCGTGACGAAGTTGCGGGCCTGGCCGACCACGACCGCCTGCGAGGTGTACGGGCAGACGGCCTTGAACATGCCCTCGATCGCCGACGGGGCGATGTACTTGCCGCCGGACGTCTTGACCAGGTCCTTCTTGCGGTCGGTGATGCGCAGGAAGCCGTCCGCGTCGAGCTCGCCGATGTCGCCGGTGCGGAAGAAGCCGTCCTCGGTGAACGCCTCGGCGGTCTCCTTGGGCAGGTTGTGGTAGCCGCGCATGACCGGCTTGCCGCGCAGCAGGATCTCGCCGTCGGTGTCGATGCGGCACTCGAGGTCGCCGAGGGGGCGGCCGACCGTGCCGATGCGCAGCTCGCCCATCTTGTTGACGAAGTTCGCCGCGCTGCTCTCGGTGAGGCCGTAGCCCTCCATGATCGGCAGGTTGGCGGCCGCGAAGAACTCGGCGATGTCGCGGCTCAGCGGGGCCGAACCGGAGACCAGAACCCGCAGGCGGCCGCCCAGCTTCTCCTGGAGCTTGCTGAAGACGAGCTTCTCGGCGACCGCGTACTTCGCCTTCAGGGCGGCGGGGACCGGCTTGCCCTCCTGCTCGAGCGCCACCTTCTGCCGGCCCGTCGCGACCGCCCAGCCGAAGATCTTGGCCTTGAGGCCGCCCGCGCTGACCGCGGTGGTGACAGTCTTGTTGTAGACCTTCTCGAAGATCCGGGGGGCCGCGCACATCAGGGTCGGCTTGACCACGGCGAGCATGTCGACGAGCTTGTCGACCCGGCCGTCGATGTATGTCGGGACGCCCACGTGCAGGATGCCGCAGAGCAGCGACTTGCCGAACGAGTGGGACAGCGGCAGCCACAGGTACTGCAGGTCGGTGGACTCGAACAGGCCCAGCCCGGCCTGCGCGACGCCCTCCCAGCACCAGCCGCCGTGCAGCAGCTGCACGCCCTTGGGGCGCCCGGTGGTGCCGGAGGTGTAGATCAGGGTGGCGATGTTGTCCGGGCCGATGGTCTCGGCGATCCGCTCGACGAGGTCCGGTGTCTCGGCCAGCGCCGCCCGACCGCGCTCCTCGAGCTCGGCCAGGGTCAGCTGGGGCGGCTGGGCCGAGGCGTCCGCGAGGCCGTCGATGAGCACGACGTGGGTCACCGAGGTGTCCGCACCGGAGAGCTTGAGCGCCTGCTTCGGGTTCTCCGCGACCAGGATCTTGGAGCCGGAGTCGGCGACGATGTACGCCGCGTCCTCGGGCTCGGTCGTCGGGTAGACCGTGGTGGTCGCGCCGCCGGCACAGTTGACGCCCAGGTCGACCAGGGCCCACTCCAGCCGGGTGTTGGACAGGATGGCGACCCGGTCCTCCAGCCCGATCCCGAGTCCCACCAGGCCGGCCGCGACGGCCTTCGCCCGCTCACCCACCTGGGCCCAGGTCAGCCAGGTCATCCCGGTGTCGTCCGCGGTGGGCACGGCGAACGCCTGGCCGTTCGGAGTGGCCTGCACCCGCTGCAGGAACATATCCGGGATCGAGCGGTAGGGAACCTCGAGAGCCATCGGCGCCGCCTCTTTGCGTCTATGGGGGTTACAGCCGTGTTACCGAAGAGTATTGCCAGGAAGCGGCGGACGGAAGGGTGGCCCCGGCCTCGGTTGCATCATAGCGACGGCCGGGCGCTGGTATGGCCCATTCGATATAGAGGTACGTCGACGTATTGCCCCTACTGTCTCTCTCATCGGCAGCAGGCGCGAGAGAGGAAAAGCATGGCGATTCGACGTCCCCGACGCAGCCAGGTGCTGGCCGTCGGTCTGCTCGCTCTGGCCACGACCGCCGCGACCGTGACCCCGGCCGCGGCCGCCCCCGCCACCGGCCAGGTCCGGCTCGCGGGCACCGCCGAGGCGATCCCCGGCAGCTACATCGTCGTTCTCAAGGACTCAGCGGTCGGCGGCAAGGCCGGCAGCCAGAAGGCGGCCGCGGCGGTCGGCGCGAAGTCCGGCGCGCTCGCCCGCAGCTACGGCGGATCGGTCAAGCAGACCTTCGGCGCCGCCCTCAACGGGTTCGAAGCCACCCTCAGCCCGTCGGCGGCCGCGCGGCTCGCGGCCAACGGCGACGTCGCGTACGTCGAGCAGAACCAGCGCGTCTCGCTGCTCGCCACGCAGACGAACGCCACCTGGGGCCTGGACCGCATCGACCAGCGCAACCGGCCGCTGAGCACCACGTACACGTACTCGCAGACGGCGTCGAACGTGACCGCGTACATCATCGACACCGGCATCAAGTACACGCACAACGACTTCGGCGGGCGGGCCAGCTTCGGCTACGACGCCGTCGGCAGCGGTGGTGTGGACTGCAACGGCCACGGCACGCACGTGGCGGGCACGGTCGGCGGCACCACCTACGGCGTCGCCAAGCAGGTCCGGCTGGTCGGCGTCCGGGTGCTGAACTGCTCCGGCTCGGGGACCACCGCGGGCGTCGTCGCCGGCGTCAACTGGGTCACGCAGAACGCCCGCAAGCCCGCCGTGGCCAACATGAGCCTCGGCGGCGGCGCCAGCACCGCCCTGGACAACGCCGTCGCCAGCTCGATCAGCTCGGGTGTCACGTACGCCCTCGCGGCGGGCAACTCGAACGCCAACGCCTGCAGCACCTCGCCGGCCCGGGTGGCCTCGGCCATCACCGTCGGCGCCACCACGAGCACCGACGCCCGCGCGTCGTACTCGAACTACGGCACCTGCCTGGACATCTTCGCGCCGGGCTCGTCCATCACGTCCGACTGGTACTCCAGCAACACCGCCACCAACACGATCAGCGGCACCTCGATGGCCTCGCCGCACGTCGCCGGCGCGGCGGCCCTGGTCCTGTCGGCCAACCCCGGCTACAGCCCGGCCCAGGTGCGCGACTCGCTGGTGAACAACGCGACACCGAACGTGGTCACCGGCGCGGGCTCGGGCTCGCCGAACCGGTTGCTCTTCGTCAGCTGAGCACAACCAGCAGTGCCCGGGCTTCGTCGGCCCGGGCACTGCTGTGTGGGTTCCTCTTCATCGGTACGGCCGTTGCCGCCCCGCCTTCCGCAGCGGGGCCGGATGGATCAGTCGTCGGACCCGTGGCCCCCGTGCCGGCGGCCCTTGTCGTCCGCCTGGGTGTCGTCGCCGCCGCGACCGCGGTCGTCGGCCTGGGTGTCGTCGCCGCCGCGGCCCCGGTCGTCGGCCTGGGTGTCGTCGCTGCCGCGACCGCGGTCGTCGGCCTTTGTGTCGTCGCTGCCCCGGCCGCGGCCCCGGTCGTCGGTGCCGTTGTCGTCGCTGCTGCGCACGCGGTTGCGGCTGCCGCCCTTGTCGTCGGCGTCCTGCCGGTGCCGGACGACGGCGCCCGTCGCGCGGTCCACGTCGATGTCGTGCTCCACTGAGCCGTTGCGCACCTCGATGTCCCACACCGCGCGGCCGTGCTCGGTCTCGCTCTCCGCCTTGGTGACCCGGCCGCCCCCGGCCGCCCGCACCGCGATGACCTTCGCGGCGTCGAGGCTGATCGCGCCCGCGTCCGACGGCGACGAGGACGAGGACGACGGGGCCGGCGTGGCCGAGTCGTCGGAGGAGTCGTTGCCCGAGTCGTCGCTGAACGTCGGAGCCGGGGTGGCGACGTCGCCGTTCGGCAGCATCGGCACGGCGCCGGACGAGTCGTCGGCGCCGTCCGAGGCGAGCGCCACGCCGCCGAGGGCGAGCGCGAAGACCGCGCCGGCGGCCAGGGTCGAGGCGGTACGAAGCCTGTTCATGGGTTCCTCCGTGTGTGGCGTGAATGTGACACCAGGAAGATCCCGCGGTACGCCCTATGGTGGCGCTGTGTGATCGCTAAGGGCGGGTTAAGGCTTGCGGTAGACGGAGATGTGGTCGCGGGACTCCGGTCCAGAGCGCTCAGCCGGGTGGCAGCGCTGGTACCCCGGTGAGCTCGAGGCATACCCGGCCACCGCCGCCCGGGGCGGTCTTCACCCGCAGGGAGCCGCCGGACGCCTCCGCGGCGCGGCGGGCGATGTCGAGGCCCAGCCCGGTCGAGCCGCTGCCCGACGCGCCGCGGCGCTGGGCGCCCGGAGGGAACCCAGGGCCGTCGTCGTCGACGGTGAGCACGGCACCGCCGCCGGGGCGGGGCGCCAGCGACACCCCGAACGCGGTGCCGTCGGGGGTGTGCGCGAAGACGTTGCCGAGCAGGGCGTCGAGGGCGGCGGCCAGCTCGTCGGCGGGGATCGCCACCGGCAGGGGGCCGTGCGGCACCTCCCGGCGTACCCGTCGGTCGGTGTCCTCGGCCAGCACGGTCCAGAAGGCGACCCGGTCGGTGACCACCGCCGTCGCGTCGCAGGCCTGCCGTTCGCCGCCGCGGCGGCGGGCCTGCTGGATCACCGTGGTGACCGCCCGCGCGATCCCGTCGGCGGCCGCGGCGACCCGCTCGGCCTCGGCCGGATCGCGCAACGACTCGGCCTCCAGCCGCAGCGCGGTCAGCGGCGTGCGCAGCCGGTGCGACAGGTCGGCCACCTGTTCGCGCTCGTCGCGCAGCAGGTCCTGGATGCGCCCGGCGAGGTGGTTGAGCGCGAGCGCCACCTCGCGGACCTCGGGCGGGCCGGCCGGTGTGGCCCGCGCCGACAGCTCGGCCCGGGCCAGCCGGTGCGACACCGCCGACAGGTCCGCGATCGGGGCGACCAGCGTCCGGGCCAGGCGGTCGGCGACGACGAGGCCGAGGACCACCAGCGCCAGTCCCAGCCCGGCGAGCGCCAGCCAGGAGCGGGTGACGCCGCGGCTCAGCTCCGCCTCGGGCACGACCGTGCGGACCACGTACGTGCCGCGGGTGCTCGCCACGGGCACGACCACCTCCCGGCCCGCCGCGGTGTCGACGGCGAAGGACTCGAGCTGTGCCGCGGACAGCGCGACGGCGGGGGTGGGGGCGGCGTCCTGCCCGATCACCGCGCCGTCGGGTGCGAAGACGCTGACCGGCAGGGGCTGACCGTCGACGGCGAGAGCGAGGTCGGTGTCGGTGCCGATCAGCGGGACGATCGTCTGCAGCACGCCGTTGGCGCGGCTGATCGCCCGGTCCTCGGCCACCTGCCGCACCAGCAGCGCGAGCGGCACCAGGAACGCGATGAGGACCAGGCACGTCGTCGCCGCGACGAGCAGGGTCAGCCGGCGCCTCATGCCGGTTCGCTCAGGCGTACGCCCACGCCGCGCACGGTGTGCAGGTAGCGCGGCTCCTGCGCGGTCTCACCGAGCTTGCGGCGCAGCCAGGACAGGTGCACGTCGACGGTCTTGTCGGCGCCGCCGTACGGGACCTGCCACACCTCGCTGAGCAGCTCCCGCTTGGTGACCACCTGCCCGGCCCGGGTGGCCAGGTGATGCAGCAGGTCGAACTCGCGCGGGGTCAGGTCCAGGCTCGCCCCGTCGAGCGTCGCGGTCCGCGCCCCCGCGTCGATGCGCAGCCCGCCGACGCTCAGCGCGGCCGGCTCGGCGCCACTCGGGCCGCCGCGGCGCAGCACCGCCCGGATGCGCGCGTCGAGCTGCGCGGCGGTGAACGGCTTGACGATGTAGTCGTCGGCGCCCGCGTCCAGCACCTGCACGATCTCGATCTCGTCGTCGCGGGCAGTCGCGACGATGACCGGCACGGTGCTCACGGCGCGCAGCATCCGCAGCAGCTCGCGGCCGTCGAGGTCGGGCAGCCCGAGGTCCAGCACCACCAGGTCGGGGCGCTCGGCCAGGGCCGTCTGGAGCCCGTCCATCGCGGTGTGCGAGGCGGCGACCGCGTGGCCGCGCTCCCGCAGCGCGCGCAGCAGCGACGTCCGGATAGCCGGGTCGTCCTCGATCAGCAGCAGGTGGGCCACGCAGGCAACCTATCCCGCCGTACCGGACGAAACGGGGTCCTTAACCGTCCTTTAGCGTGCCTGCGAGCCCGCGTTAGCGTCCGGCCGGGCATAGTCGACCCCGTGAACCGACGTACGCTGCTCGTGACCGCCGGCTGGGCCGGCGCGGCCGTCCTCGCCGTGCTGGTCGGCATCGCCATGATCGGCGACATCGGCGCCGACCTCACCGATGCCGGCAGCCGGCCGCGCACCGAGGCCCAGGTGGCCCGGGAGCTGGCGAGCCTGCCGTCGGCCGCACCGTCGGTGCCCTCCGCGTCCCCCGCGCGCTCCCGGCCGGCCCCGTCGGTGTCGCAGGCGACCGGCGCGTCGCCTGCCGCGGTCAGCCGGACGCTCGCGACCCGCGGCGGCACGGTCGTCGCCCGCTGCGTCGCCGGGCGGTCCCAGATCGTCACCATGTCGCCGGCGCCCGGCTTCTCGCTGCACGAGCAGGACGGCAACGAGGGCGAGTTCCGCAGCACCTCCGACAACCACGACAGGGTGAAGTTCGAGGTCGTGTGCTCGTCCGGCCGTCCGGCCCTCGCCGCCCACGGCGGCGGCGACGACTGACGGTTGCGCTGGAGTGAACTCCAGCGGCTAGCGTTCGGCGCATGACGACCTCCACGGGCGCGGGCATCCGCGCCGTCGCCGAGCGCACCGGCCTGAGCGTCGACACGCTGCGCTGGTACGAGAAGGAGGGCCTGCTCCCGCCCGTGCGGCGCGGGCCCGACGGCCGCCGGCGCTACGACGAGGCGGCGCTCGGGTTCCTCCAGCTGGTCAGCGCGTTGCGGCGCACCGGGATGCCGGTGGCCGACGTGCGCGCGTTCGTCCGGGCTGCGGAGGAGGGTGCGGCCTCGTACGGGCGCCGCATGGCCCTGCTGACCGCCCACCGCGCGGCGATCCAGCGGCGCCAGGAGGAGCTCCGCCGCGACCTGGGGCTGGTCGAGGCGAAGATCGCGCACTACTCCGACCTCGTCGCCCGCGGCCTCGACTGCCAGGGCCTGCCCGTCCACCCCGCGAAGGAGAACCCGTGAAGCGTGTCGAGCTCGGCGACGGCCTGACCGTCAGCGCCCTCGGATACGGCGCCATGGGCCTGGCCGACGTCTACGGCCCGGCCGAGGACACCGAGTCGCTGGCCACCCTGCACCACGCCGTCGACGCCGGGGTCACCCTCATCGACACCGCCGACGTGTACGGCGCCGGGCGCAACGAGGAGCTGGTCGGGCGCCTGCTCGCCGGCCGCCGCGACGAGGTCACCCTGGCCACGAAGTTCGGCATCGTCACCGACGGCGAGTGGCCGGCCGAGATGCGCCAGCGCGGGGACGTCGCGTACGTGCGTCAAGCCTGCGACGCCAGCCTCCGGCGCCTGGGCACGGACGTCATCGACCTCTACTACCTGCACCGCCGGGACGTGTCGGTGCCGCTGGCGGAGACCGTCGGCGCGATGGCGGAGCTGGTCCGGGCGGGCAAGGTGCGCCACCTCGGGTTGTCCGAGGTCACCGCCGGTGAGCTGCGGGAGGCGTACGCCGTCCACCCGATCGCGGCCGTGCAGAGCGAGTGGTCGCTGTGGAGCCGCGACGTCGAGCGGGCCGTCGTCCCGGCCGCCGTGGAGCTCGGCGTGGGCTTCGTGCCGTACTCGCCGCTCGGCCGCGGGTTCCTCACCGGCACGCTGGACCGGGAGGCGATCGCGGGGGACTGGCGGTCCGGGCTGTCGCGGTTCCGCGGCGAGGCGTACGACCGCAACCAGGCGGTGGTCGCCGCGGTCCGCGGCGTGGCGGCCGAGGCGGGGGCGACCCCCGCGCAGGTGGCGCTGGCGTGGCTGCGGCTGCGCGGCGAGCAGCTGGGCCTGCCGGTCGTGCCGATCCCGGGCACCCGGCGGGCGGCGCGGGTCGACGAGAACGTGGCGAGCCTCGGCGTGCGGCTCGATGCGGACCAGCTGAAGCTGCTCGACGACCTGGCGGCGGTGGTGGTCGGCCCGCGCAGCGACCACCGGGATCCCAACTGGGTGTCCGACACCCGAGAATGAGGGCGTGGACCTGGTCATCAGCCTCGACGGCGGCGGGGAGAAGACGGTCCGGGTCTACCGCGCGCTGCGGGAGGCGATCGAGGACGGCCGGCTGCCCGAGGGGCACCGGCTGCCCGCGACCCGGGTGCTCGCCGCCGACCTCGGGGTGGCGCGCAACAGTGTGGCGACGGCGTACGAGCGGCTGGTGGCCGAGGGCTACCTGGTGGCCCGGACCGGTGCGGGGACGTTCGTGGCGCCCGTACGCGAACAGCCCGCCCCGCGCCGCACCCCGGCCGACCCCCTGCGTCCCCGCGCGGGCTGGACCTTCACCCCGCTGCCGACCAGCGCCGACGTGCCCGCCCCGCGCTACGACTTCCGCACCGGCATCCCCGACGCCCGGCTGTTCCCGTTCGAGACGTGGCGCCGGTTCGTGGCCGGCGAGCTGCGGCTGCGCGCCCACGACCCGGGCGGGTACGCCGACCCCTTCGGCCTGCCGGCGTTGCGTGCGGCCATCGCCCGCTACCTCGGCTACTCGCGGTCCCTGCGGGTCGCGGCGGACGACGTGCTCGTCACGAACGGGACCCAGCACGCGCTGGACCTGATCGGGCGGGTGCTGCTGCGCCCCGGCGAGGTGGTGGCGGTCGAGGAGCCGGGCTATCCGCCGGCGCGACGGCTGTTCACGTCGCTCGGGGCGCGGGTGGTGGGCGTACCCGTGGACGGCGACGGCCTGGTCGTCGACGCGCTGCCGCGGGCCGCCCGGGTGGTCTACGTGACGCCGTCGCACCAGTTCCCGCTGGGCCGGGCGATGAGCCTGACCCGGCGGCACGCGCTGCTCGACTGGGCCGGCCGGCGTCAGGTCGCGGTGGTGGAGGACGACTACGACACCGAGTTCCGGTTCTCCGCCCGCCCGCTGGAGCCGCTGTACGGCCTCGACAACGCCGGCCGGGTGCTGCACGTCGGCACCTTCTCCAAGACGATGCTGCCCAGCGTGCGGACCGGCTACGTGCTCGCGCCGGCCGCGGTGCGCACGGCGCTGGCCGCGGCGCGGCAGCTCGGCGACGGGTACGGCCAGATCGCCGTGCAGGCCGCCCTCGCCCGCTTCATCGACGAGGGGCAGCTCGCGCGGCACGTACGCCGGGCGGTCAAGGCGTACGCGGACCGCCACACCCGCATCGTCGCGGCGCTGCACCGGCACCCCGGCCTCGAGGTCGTCCCGTCGGTGGCCGGGCTCCACGTGACGGCCCTGGCGCCGGCGTCGGCCCGGGTCGTGGCCGCGGCGAACGCCCGCGGGGTCGCGGTGGAGGACCTCGGTGACTACGGCAGCGACTCGACCGGGTTCGTGTTCGGTTTCGGCGCGATCGATCCGGCGCTGCTCGACGAGGGACTCGCGATCTTCGCCGGCGTCCTGCGCGAGACGTAGGCCACCGCCCCGGCCGCCACGACGAGGCTGAGCAACGCGGGCGGTCCGTTGAGCACCAGCAGCGCGAGGGTGGCCACGAACGCCAGCGCGGCGCCGCGGCGGGACCAGCCCGGGGGCAGCAGCTTGAGGGCGGCTGCGGTGCCGAGGACGTACACCAGCGTGAAGCAGCCGGTCACCAGCAGCATCGCGGTGTGCAGGCTGATCGGCAGCGCCACAGACACGAGGCTGCCCGCCGTGACGACGGCCAGCGACCGGCGCGGGGTGCGGAACGGGCGGGCCGGCAGGGCACCGTCGCGGGCGAGCGCCACCCCCAGCCGCGACGCCCCGGCGAGGTACGCGTTCACCGCCCCGATCGTCAGCAGCACCGCGACGACGGCGGTGACGACCCGCACCGGCCCCCCGAACCCGACCGCGAGCAGGTCGGCGAGCGGGGCCGGGCTGTTCCCGACGGCCGGACCGAGCACGAGCACGCTGGCCGCGGCCACCGCCAGGTAGAGCACGCCCACGACCAGCACGGCGGCGGCGGTGGCCCGGGGCACGTCGCGCCGCGGGTCGCGGTACTCGCCCGACAGCGACGACACCGCCTCCCAGCCGGCGAAGCCCCACACCAGGATCGCCGCCGCGGCGCCGACGCCGGACCAGCCGTGCGGGGCGAACGGCGTCAGGTTGGCCCAGCGGGCGTGCGGCAGCGCGGCGACGACGGTGACGAACAGCAGCGCCGCCAGGGCCGCGGCGAGGTAGAGCTGCACCCGGCCGGAGATCTGCAGCCCGAACCAGTTCATGGTGGCGACGAGGGCCAGCACGCCCAGGAAGGTCGCGACGACCGTGGCGCGGCCTCCGCCCGTGACGTCGGCGACGTACCCGCCCGCGAAGGCGACTGCCGGCGGTGCGCCCAGCGGAACCGCGAAGGAGAAGCACCAGCCCACCGCGGCGGCGGCCTGCGGTCCGAAGGCCAGCCGGACGTACGTGGACACCCCGCCGCCGTCGGGGTGGCGGGCGCCGAGGGCGGCGAAGGTCCAGGCGAGCGGCGCGGACAGCAGGATGAGGGCGAGCCAGGCGACCAGGGAGGCCGGCCCGGCCACCTGGGCGGCCAGCGCGGGCATCGAGATGACGCCGGTGCCGAGGACGGCGCCGACGCTGAGGGCGGTGCCCTGGGCTCGGGTCAGCATGGGCCCACCGTAGGGCGCGGATTGGCCCTACGTCCGGGCCAATCCCGTGCTGATCGGAGGGGCCAATCTCACATGGCCAGCCGGGCCGTGCGGATGCTGTCGTCCCCGGTCACGTCGACGCGGGCGACCCGCTGGCGCCCGGAGAGGAAGAGCACCAGCTCGCCCGGCTCGCCGAGCAGCGTGGTGGCCGGTTCGCCGTCGCCGACCTGGAACGCGCCGAAACCGGGCGCCTCCACCCGGACCGGCCGGCCGAGCCGGCGCAGGGCGAGCCGCGCGGTGAGCTTCAGCGCCTTCCAGATCGCGGCCTGCTCGCCGCGGTCGAGGACGCGGGGCTCCCAGCCCGGCCGGGCCCGGCGTACGTCCTCGTGGTGGATGAAGAACTCGACGGTGTTGAAGAGCTCGTCGGTGGCGGGGTTGCTGACCGGGCTCCACCACGGCGGCCGGCGGATCTCGTCGACCACCTCGGCGTACGGCTGGGCGGCCTTGGCGCGGCGCACGTGCTCACCGTGGCCGGCGAGGGGCGGCACCAGCACGCCGATCATGGCGTCCGGCCGGCGCTCGCGGACGACCAGGTGCGCGGCGAGGTCGCGGGCGGTCCAGCCCGTACACATCGTCGGCGCCTCCGGCCCGACCTCGAGCAGCAGATCCGCGAGGAGCGTCCGTTCGACACGCGCATAACCGGCCATGAATGACAGGTCTACCCGGGCTGCGCGCGGATGTAACAGCGGACACAATGTAAATCCCGTGGCTTCGGGCAACCGGTTCGGCAGGATGGATCGGTAAGGCCGCATCGGCCGGCAGGGACTTACTTCAGGGCGGGGGACATTGACCACGACGGCCAGCCGTGACGTGCTCGGTCGCGGCCTTCGCGTGCTCGGGCGCGCGATCCGCACCGAGCCCCGCCTCTTCGCCATCGGCGCCGCCGGCAGCAGCCTGTTCGGCCTGCTCGTCATCGCCAACTCGTACGTCGTCGGCGCGGTCATCGGGCACGTGGTCGTGCCCGCGTTCACCGAGCACCGGGCCGGCGCGGCCGAGCTGGGCCTGATCGCGGCCGCGTTCATCGGCATCTCGGTGCTGCGGGTGGCGAGCATCTTCGGCCGCCGGCTCGGCGCGGGCTTCATGCAGTTCCGGCTGCAGGCCCGCTACCGGCGCGCGGTGACCCGCCGCTACCTGTCCCTGCCCCCTGCCTGGCATCAGCGGCACGCCACGGGCACGTTGCTGTCGAACGCCAACTCCGACGTCGAGGCCGCCTTCGTCCCGATCGCGCCGCTGCCGTTCGCCGTCGGCACGATCGTGATGATCCTGGCGGCGGTGGTCTCGCTCTTCCTCACCGACCGGGTGCTCGCCCTGGTGGGCGTCTGCCTCTTCCCGGCGCTGTTCGGCCTCAACTACGTCTACTCGCGGCGGATGTCGCCCCGGCAGATCCGCGCCCAGCGGCTGCGCGCGAAGGTCAGCGCGGTCGCGCACGAGAGCTTCGACGGCGCGCTGGTGGTCAAGACCATGGGTCGTGAGGCCGCGGAGTCGCAGCGCTTCCAGGTGCACGTGGCGGAGCTGCGCGACGCGCTCATCGCCGTCGGCCGGCTGCGCGGCCTCTTCGACCCGCTGATGGACGCCCTGCCCAGCGTCGGCACGCTGGCGGTGCTCCTGCTCGGCGCGTGGCGGCTGCAGACCGGCGCCATCAGCGTCGGCGAGCTGGTCAGCGTCGCGTTCCTGTTCACCGTGCTGGCCTTCCCGGTGCGCGCGATCGGCTGGGTGGTCGCCGAGCTGCCGCGCAGCGTCGCCGGCTGGGAGCGGGTCCAGGCCGTGCTCGCCGCCGAGGGCGACCTCGCCTACGGCACGACTGAGCCCACCGCGCAGGGTCCGGCGGCGCTCACCTTCGACCAGGTCCACTTCTCGTACGGCGAGGGCCCCGAGGTCCTGCACGACGTCTCCTTCACCGTCCCGGCCGGGCGCACGGTGGCGCTGGTCGGCGCGACCGGCTCCGGCAAGTCGACGATCGCGTCGCTGGCCGTGCGCCTGGTCGACCCCGACAGCGGCACCGTCTCGGTGGACGGCACCCCGCTGCCCGAGCTGACCGAGCAGGCGCTGGCCTCGACGTCGGCGCTCGTGCCCCAGGTGCCCTTCGTCTTCGACGACACCGTGCGCGGCAACGTCACCCTGGAGCGCGACGGCGTCGGCGACGCCGAGGTGTGGGCGGCGCTGCGGCTCGCGGAGGCCGACGGGTTCGTGGCGAACCTGCCCGAGGCGCTGGACACCGCGGTCGGTGAGCGCGGCACCTCGCTCTCCGGTGGGCAGCGGCAGCGGCTCACGCTGGCCCGCGCGCTGGCCGGGCGGCCCCGGCTGCTCGTGCTCGACGACGCCACGAGCGCGGTCGACCCGCGCGTGGAGGCGGCCATCCTGGCGTCGCTGCGCGGTCACGACGCCGGCGCCTCGATCCTCGTGGTGGCCTACCGGCGGGCGACGATCGCCCTGGCCGACGAGGTGGTGTACCTGGAGGACGGCAAGGTCGTCGCCACCGGCACGCACCCGCACCTCATGGCCACCGAGCCGGGATACCTGGCGCTGGTCACCGCGTACGAGCAGGGAGTGCACCCGTGAGCACGGCGGTCGTGGAAGAGGGAACGCTCGCGACCGTGCGGCGGGGCATCGCGCTGTCGCCCGAGCTGCGGCCCGGGCTCGCCGGCACGCTGGCGCTCGCCTTCGTCTCGATGGCGGGCCGGGTCGCCGTGCCGATCGCGATCCAGCAGGGCATCGACCGGGGCATCCGCGCGCCCGGCGGCCCGCACCTGGGCACGGTCGGCCTGATCGTGCTGCTCACCCTGGGGGTCCTCGCCGTCTCGACCTCCTGCGGGTACGCGATGACCCGCCGGCTGTTCACCGTCAGCGAGACCGCCCTCGCCGGCCTGCGCGCCCGCACGTTCCGGCACATCCACGATCTGTCGATGCTGCACCAGCAGTCGGAGCGGCGCGGCTCGCTGGTCTCGCGGGTCACCGGCGACGTCGACCAGATCACCCAGTTCCTGCAGACCGGCGGCGTGATGCTGCTGCTCACCAGCGGCCAGGTCGTGGTCACCACCGTGGTGATGATCGTCTACTCGTGGCAGCTCACGCTGGTGGTGTTCGCCGCGTTCGTGCCGGCCGTCATCGTCATCCGGCTCTTCCAGAAGCGCCTCGCCGGGGTCTACCGCACGGTGCGGGAGCGCACCGGCATCATGCTGGGCGCGGTCGCCGAGAGCGTCGTCGGGGCCACCGTGATCCGGGCGTACGGGGTGGCGGGGCGCACCGAGAAGCGGCTCGACACCGCCATCGACGACCTGCGCGTGGCCCAGCAACGGGCCCTGCGGACCAGCGTCACCAGCTTCTCCACCGGTGAGCTGGCGGCCGGGGTGGCGCTGGCCGCGGTCGTCGTGGTCGGCGTGCTGCTCGGCGTGGACGGTGGGCTGAGCGTCGGCCGGCTCACCGCGTTCCTGTTCCTGGTGACACTCTTCATCCAGCCGGTGCAGATCGCCACCGAGGTGCTCAACGAGGCGCAGAACGCGGTGGCGGGCTGGCGCCGGGTGCTGGACGTGCTCGACATCCGGCCGGACGTCGCCGACCCGGGCACCGACGGGGTGGCGCTGCCGCCGGGGCCGCTGTCGGTGCGCTTCCGCGACGTGTCGTACCGCTATCCGGGCGGGCCGGTCGTCCTCTCCGGGGTGGATCTCGAGATTCCGGCACGGACCAGGGTCGCGGTGGTGGGGGAGACCGGCAGCGGCAAGACGACCTTCGCGAAGCTGCTGATCCGGCTCATGGACCCGGCCGGCGGCGAGGTGCTGCTCGGCGGGACGCCGCTGACCGCCGTGCGGTTCGAGTCGCTGCGCTCGCGTGTCGTGATGGTGCCGCAGGACGGGTTCCTCTTCGACGCGACCGTGGCCGAGAACATCCGCTTCGCCCGGCCCGCCCTCACCGACGGCGAGCTGGAGACCGCCTTCGCCGAGCTGGGGCTGGCGGACTGGCTCGCCGGCTTGCCGCGCGGCCTGGACACCCCGGTCGGCGAGCGCGGGGAGTCGCTCAGCGTGGGGGAGCGGCAGCTGGTCGCTCTGGTACGGGCGTACGTGGCGGATCCCGACCTGCTCGTGCTCGACGAGGCGACCAGCGCGGTCGACCCGGCCACCGAGGTACGCCTGCAGCGCGCCCTCGACACCGTCACCCGGGGGCGGACGACGGTGGCGATCGCGCACCGGCTGTCCACCGCCGAGTCGGCCGACGAGGTGATCGTGGTCGACGCGGGCCGGGTCGTGCAACGCGGCCCGCATGCGGACCTGCTGCGCGACCCGGAGTCCATCTACGCCAAGCTCTACGCGAGCTGGTTGGAGCAGACGCGCTGAGCCTCAGCGCGCGTAGAACTCGACGACCAGCTGCTCGTCGCAGATCACCGGGACCTCGGCGCGCAGCGGCTTGCGGATGACGGTGGTGCGCAGCTCCTCGATGACCGTCGACAGGTACGGCGCGGTCGGCCCGTCGAGGTGGGCGCCGGTGGCCGCGATATGGAACGGCGGCTTCTGCCGGCTGCTCTCGCGCACCTCGACGACCTGGCCGGGCTTGAGCCGGTACGACGGGCGGTCCACCTTCTTGCCGTCCACGGTGAAGTGGCCGTGGGCGACGAGCTGACGGGCCTGGTAGATGGTGCGGGCCAGGCCGGCGCGCTGCACGGTGGCGTCGAGACGGCTCTCGAGCAGGGCGACCATGTTCTCGCCCGTCTTGCCCTCGCCCCGGTGCGCGTCGTCGTACGCCCTGCGCATCTGCGCCTCGCTGACGTTGTACTGGTGCCGCAACCGCTGCTTCTCGAGCAGGCGTACCTGGTAGTCCGACTGCTTGCGCCGGCCCCGGCCGTGCACGCCGGGCGGGAACGGGCGCCGCTCGAAGTACTTGACGCACTTGCGCGTCAGCGGGATGCCGAGTGCCCGCGACAGCCGGGCCTTGGGACGGGAGTTGTTCACGGGCGATTCTTCCTTCGGTACGGGATGCTACGGTTAGCCTCGCCTAACTAAGGTTAGCCTAACCGGTGCCCGGAGGTTCTTGACATGCAGCCCACCCATGCCGAGGTCGCGCGCACGCTCGCGGCCGGTCACCTGCCCGCCACCGCGCACATCGCCTGCCGCCCGGGCCCGCAGCCGGTGCGGCACGTGACCGACGCCCAGGGCCGGGTGCTCCTGCTCTCGCCCCGCGACGGCGCGCTCGCCGCCGCCCTGCGCCCGGCACCGGACACCGACGACACGGCCCTGGTCCTCGACATCCCCGACGTGCCCCCGGTCGCCGGGGCTCCCTCCCTGGGCCGCATCTGGGTGGCCGGCTGGGCCGCGCTGCTCACCGGCGACGAGGCGCGGCAGGCGGCGCTCGACTACGCCGACACCGACCCGGCCGCCGACCTGCTCGACGTGGGCACCACCCAGGTCATCCACCGTATGGACGTGGCCGAGGTGCGCTACGAGCGCAACGGCGTACTCGTCGACGTCGACCCCGACGAGTACGCCGAGGCGAGCCCCGACCCGCTGCACACCATGGAGTTCGACCTCATCGCCGACCTCGCCGATCACCACGTCGACGAGATGGCCGGCTACGTGCGCCGCCGGCTCGGTCCGGCCGCGCGCCCCGGCGACGAGCCGCGCGTCGTCCGCCTCGACCGCTACGGCTTCCTGGTGCGCATCGGTGCCCGCCTCGCCCGGCTCTCGTTCCCCCGCCCGGTCGCCGACCGCCACGACCTCGCCCACCTGCTGCACCCGGTGCTGTGCAACCGGTGCGTTCAGAACACCCCCGGCAGCTCGTCCGTCAGGTAGCGCTGCACGGCGGGACCCACCGCGGCCACCAGCTGGTCGGGGTCGGCCGACGCCACCGGTTCGACCTTGAGCACGTACCGGACCACGGCCAGGCCGGCGATCTGCGTCGCGACGAGGGCCGCCCGCGCGGGCGCCTCCTTCTCGTCGATGCCCAGCTCGGCCACGGCCCGGCGCAGCACCTGGGTCACCACGAACTCCCGCATCAGCCGGGCGGTCCACTCGTTGCTCATCGCGGAGCGCATGAGGGCCACGGCCGCGGCTCCGGCGGGGGAGTCCCACACGCTCAGCACCAGCCGCACGAGCCGTACGCCGGCCTCCTCGCGGGGCCCGTCCAGTGCCCTGGGCACCAGCTCGGCGGGATCGACCGGGGAGTTCATGGCGGCCAGGAAGAGCTTCTCCTTGGTGCCGAAGTAGTGGTGCACGAGCGCCGGGTCGACCCCGGCGTCCCCGGCGATGGCGCGGATCGACGCCTTGTCGAAGCCCCGCTCGGCGAAGATGGTGCGGGCGGCCTCCAGGATGGACTGCTTGGTGTCCTGGTTGCCCGGACGCCGCCCGCTGCGCCGTACCAAAGAAGATCTCCCCCGTCGTCTCAGCCGGTCCGTCGCCGCAGCGTGGCGGCCGCGAGCACGAGCGCCGCGATCGCCGCGGCGGTCACGACCGCCAGGTCCCACCACATCGTCGTCGTCGGGTCGGCGTGCCGGCCGACCTGCGCGAGGGCGTCCACCGCGTATGACAGCGGGAAGACGTCACTGACCGCCTGCAGCCAGCCCGCCATCTGCCCCCGCGGCACGAACAGCCCGCAGAGCAGCAGCTGCGGCACGACCACCACCGGTAGGAACTGTACGGCCTGGAACTCCGTACGGGCGAAGGCGCTGCACAACAGCCCCAGCGCGACGCCCAGCACGGCATTGACCACCGCGATGAGCACCACCAGCCCGGCGTTGCCCACGGTGTCGAGCCCGAGCAGCCAGTACGCCGCCCCGACCGCCACCGCGGCCTGCAGCGCCGCGGCCAGGCCGAAGGCGATGCCGTAGCCGAACAGCAGGTCGAGCTTGCCCAGGGGCGTGGTCAGCAGCCGCTCGAGCGTGCCCGTGGTCCGCTCCCGCAGCATGGCGATGCTGGTCACCAGGAACATCGTGACGAACGGGAAGACCCCGAGCATCACGAGCGCGATCCGGTCGAACGTCGGGCCGGCGTTCTCGTACATGAAATAGAGCAGCGTCAGCAGCGCCGCGGGAACGACGATCAACAGCGCGACGGTACGCCGATCGTGGCGCAGCTGCCGCAGGATCCGGCCCGCCGTGCTGAACGTGATCCGCAGGTTCATCGTGCCCCGACCTCCTCGCGGTCGCGGATCAGGCGCAGGAACGCCTCCTCCAGGTCCTCGGTCCCGGCCGCCGCGCGGATGGCGGCGGGGGAGTCGTCGCCGATCAGCCGGCCCTCCCGGATGAGCAGCAGCCGGTCGCAGCGCCCGGCCTCGTCCATGACGTGGCTGGAGACCAGCAGGGTGGTGCCGTCGGCGGCGAGGGCGTGGAACCTCGCCCACAGGTCGGCGCGCAGCACCGGGTCCTGTCCGACGGTCGGCTCGTCGAGCACCAGCAGCCGTGGTCTACCGATCAGTGCGCAGGCCAGCGACGCGCGGCTGCGCTGCCCGCCGGAGAGGTTGCCGACGAGCTGCCCGGCGGCGTCTGCCAGGCCGACGTCGGCGACGGCCCGCTCCGCGTCGGCGGCCGACAGCCCGTGCAGGGACGCGAAGTACCGGGCGTTCTCCCGCACGGACAGGTCGGCGTAGACGCTGGGGGCCTGGGTGACGTAGCCGACGGTGTGCCGCAGGGGCGCGGCACCGGCCGGCTGCCCGAGCACGGTCACCGTGCCGGACCGCACGATCTGGACGCCGACGATCGCCCGGATGAGCGTCGTCTTCCCGCTGCCGCTGGGCCCGAGCAGCCCGGTGACGCTGCCGGCCGGGACGGCGAAGGAGAGCCCGTGCAGGACCCGTCGCCTTCCCCGCTCGACCACGAGGTCGCGGACCTCGATGGCGCTGGTCATGGTGCCTCCCGCAGAAACTCATCAACTGTTGAGTTCAACAGTAGATGAATTCTTGGGCGGGGACAACATGCAAAAGGCCGCGACCCCGCCTCAGCGGGATCGCGGCCTTGAAGACGCGCGGAGCTACAGACCCAGGATGCGGTCCAGGAACTCGCGGTAGCCGCGCATCGCCATGCGCATGCTCTCGGTGTCGGGGGTGTCGGTGCCGCGCAACGGGTCGAGCTGGTCGCGCTCGGCCAGCATCGACTCGGTCAGCTCCTGCACCGCCTCGGTGAGCAGGTCGTGGGCCCGGGTCAGCGCGGCCACCGGATCGTCCACGAACTGTGCCTTGACCTCGTGCCACTCGGTGCGCAGCCGCTCGGCGCCGGCCTCGTCCCAGAACGAGATCGGGCTGTGGTCCAGGTCGCCGGGGCGCAGCGGCTGCGCGGACGCGACCTCGCCGGTCTGCCGGGCCGCGCGCCGCCCGCCCGGGGTCTCCTCTTCTCCCGCGGCCCGCGCCTCGTCGAGGTGCGGGCTCCGCTCCTCGGCCCGGCTGCGCCGCCCGCCGCCGGGCGAGGCCGGCGCGGGGTCCAGCGGATCGGTGCGGAACGCGGTCGCGGGGTTGCCGTCCCGGCCCCACCCGAGCTCACCCGCGCGAGCCGGATCGGCACCCGGCGGGGACTGGCCGAGAGCGAAGGCATTCCCGCCCGGGAAGGGCTCGAGCGGCGCGTTCGCGCCGGGGATCGAAGCGCTGCCCGCGGTCGCGCCGCGGTGCGCCGGGGGCGCCCAGGCGTCGTGAGCCGGCGGCTCCGACTCGGCGGCCTGGGCCGGTCGATCGGCGCCGGGCGCACCCGACACCGGCCGGGCGCCGGACGGGCGGGTCGAGGGCGGCAGCGGCACCTGAGCCGATCCCGAGGCGGCGGGCTGGCCGCTCACCGGACGCCCGCCCGGGAACGCGTCGCCGGGCAGCTCGGGCCCGGCCTGCGGCGGGGTGAGCGGGTCGATCGGCTGCTCCGGCACCGGCGGGTTGCCCGCGGTCGCGAACGGCGACGGTGCGTACAGCGGCGGGGTCTCGGGTGGCGGCCCGAACGGCGAGAGCGAGTGCGGCAGCCCGCCGTTGATCAGCGGCGACTGCCCGTTCTGCGGCGCGCCGCCGTGGCGCGGCCCGGTCTCTCCGTTGCGGTGCCCGTTGGTCTCCACGGGTGGGAAGCCTCCCTGGTTCGTCCAGCGCAGTCCGTTGGTGGTGCCGCCCAGCAGTGCGTCCGCGGGGCGCCGCGAGCCGAGCGCGACCAGCTTCGTGTCGTCGGTCAGCGCCGGGTGCGGCCGGGCAGCAGCGTAGGAGGTCGGTGCACCCTCCGCCTGGTCGGCGGCCGCCCGCTCGCCGTTCGCTTCGTCGTCGCTGCCGGACTCGTCGGCGGTGTCGGCCTGGTCGTCGGCGGCGCGGTCGGCGCCGGAGGCCGGCCAGAAGCGGCCGGGACCGCGCGACTGCCGCCCGTCCTCGGGGTTGGCCGTCGGCTCCATCTTCGAGACTCCCGTCACGGTGGCGGCACGACCCGTCCGGACGTCCGGGCGGGCGCGGGGCACGACGACGGTACCGTCCCCGCCTCACCTGTCACACCCCCTGTGCGGGTCCGTGACCGGATCGTGGGCTAAAGGGCGGGTACAGGCCGTGGCCGTTCGGCGGCATGCGAGACAATCTGGCACTGTGCCCGCCGCAGACCTCTCCCAGCAGCCCGCCCGGCCGTCCGCCCTCGACCCCGCCGTCGCCGCCCGCCTGCGCCGCAGCGCCGACGGACTGGTCGCCGCGATCGTGCGCGAGCACGACACCGGCGACGTCCTGATGCTCGCCTGGATGGACGACGAGGCGCTGCACCGCACCCTCACCACCGGGCGCGCCACCTACTGGTCGCGCAGCCGCAAGGAGTACTGGGTGAAGGGCGCCACCTCCGGGCACCACCAGTACGTCCGGTCCGTCGCCCTGGACTGCGACGGCGACGCCCTGCTGGTCACCGTGGACCAGGTCGGCGCCGCCTGCCACACGGGTACGCACACCTGCTTCAGCGACGAGCTGACCGTCACCCGGCCCGAGGAGGACGCATGACCAGCGGTGCCGTGACGCCCGGCGAGGAGACCTTCGTCGCTCAGGCAGCGCGGCGGCGCGTGGTCCCGGTGACCCGCCGGCTGCTCGCCGACGGCGAGACCCCGATCGGCGTCTACCGCAAGCTCGCGGGCGGCCCGGGCACCTTCCTGCTCGAGTCGGCGGAGCAGGGCGCGGGATCCGCCGCGTGGTCGCGCTACTCGTTCGTCGGGGTACGCAGCGTCGCCACGCTGGTCGAACGCGACGGCGAGGCGGCCTGGCTGGGCAGCCCGCCGGGCGGCGTACCGCTGAGCGGGGACCCGGTCGCCGCCCTGCGGGAGACGGTCGCGGCACTCGCCGCCCCGGACGACGGGGACCTCGGTGACGAGCTGCCCCCGCTCACCGGAGGCATGGTCGGCTACCTGAGCTACGACCTGGTCCGCCGGTTCGAGCGCCTGCCCGCCACGGCCGCGGACGATGTGCCCCTGCCCGAGCTGGGCATGATGCTCGCCACCGACCTCGTGGTGCTCGACCACTACGACGGCTCGGCGATCCTGGTCGCCAACGCGGTCCTGCCCGACGGCGCCGACCCCGACACGGCGCGGGCCGCGTACCACCAGGCGGTGGGCCGGCTCGACGCGATGACCACCGCCCTGTCCCGGCCCACCCCGCCGATGATCTCCACGGTGGAGCGCGTACCGGCCGGCGACGTGGTCAGCCGCACCGCGGCCGGCGACTACCAGAAGGCGGTGGAGACGGCCAAGGAGGCGATCCGGGCCGGCGAATGCTTCCAGATCGTCGTCGCCCAGCGCTTCGAACGCGCCACCGACGCCGACCCCCTCGACGTCTACCGGGTGCTGCGGGCGACGAACCCCAGCCCGTACATGTATCTGCTGCGCTTCGACGACTTCGACATCGTCGGCTCGTCCCCGGAGGCCCACCTCAAGGTCAGCGCGGCCGAGAGCGGCGTACGCCGGGCCCTGCTGCATCCCATCGCCGGCACCCGCTGGCGAGGCGCGACGCCGGAGCAGGACAACGCCCTCGCCGCGGAGCTCCTCGCCGACCCGAAGGAACGCTCGGAGCACGTCATGCTCGTCGACCTCGGCCGCAACGACCTGGGCCGGGTCTGCCGGGCCGGCACGGTCGAGGTGCCCGACTTCGCCCGCATCGAGCGGTACAGCCACGTCATGCACATCGTCTCCACGGTCGTCGGCGAGCTCCGCGACGACCGCACGGCCTTCGACGCGCTCGCCGCGACCTTCCCGGCCGGAACCCTCTCCGGAGCCCCCAAGGTCCGCGCCATGGAGATCATCGAAAGCCTCGAACCGACCCGTCGAGGCCTGTACGGAGGCACGGTCGGCTACTTCGGCTTCGCCGGAGACATGGACATGGCGATCGCGATCCGCACGGCCCTGATGCGCGGCGGCACGGCGTACGTGGGCGCCGGCGCCGGCATCGTGGCCGACTCCGACCCGGCCGCCGAGGAGCAGGAGACCCGCAACAAGGCCGCAGCGGTCCTGGCAGCGATCGCCGCCGCCGAGACCCTGCGCGCGGCGCGGTGACCACGCCGGCCCGCAGGCTCGGCGTGACGGTCCTGTGCTGCGTGGCGGGTGCCGGCCTCGCGCTCTACGGCATCACCCGGACCTGGGCGGTCACGGTCACCGCCCGCCCGGGCCTGCCGGAGCTGCGCACGGCCCGCACCGGCACCGACCTGGCGCCGTGGGTGACCGGCCTCGCGCTGGTCGCGCTGGCCGGGGGCGGCGCCCTGCTCGCCACCCGCGGAACGGCCCGCCGCGTCCTCGGCGCCCTGCTGGCGGCGGCCGGCGCGGGCCTGGCGGTCGCCGCGGGCCTCGGCCGGGCCGGTCTCGACATCGGCGCGGCCGGAGCCGGCGGCACGCTCTGGCCGGTCGCCTGCGTGCTGGGCGGGCTCCTGATCGTGGCCGGCGGCTGGCAGGCCGTCCGGCACGGTCACGAATGGCCGGGGATGGGGGCACGCTACGAACGCCGCCCGGCGACCACGCCGGCCCAGAACGAGGACCGGGCGGACACGAGAGCGGTCTGGGACGCACTCGACCGGGGCGACGACCCGACCGCGCGCTGATCCTGATCCCCGGCCCCCCGGGTTGGTCGGCCTTGGTGCGCCCCCGAAATCGGGACGGTTCAGCGGCTGGTCACAAGAGCGCCGTCCGGGCGACCCGCCGCCCCGGCATTCCGGCGCCGAGGCTGGGCGGCCAGCGCCGCCACCATCGCGTCCATGTCGGCGCGGGCCTGCGCCCGCGCCCGGTCTGCGCACAGAGCTGCCCAGGCGTTCCCCTGGGCGGTCCGCACGTTGTCCTCCCCGACGACCACCCGCTCCACGCCGGCGATCAGATCGGCGGCGTACGAGACGACGGCGCGGGAAACGGCGGCGAAGCCGCTGTCGTCGCTGGCCATGGTCACCTCCACAGTGCTCGCGCGCGGGCCGGCGTGCGGGGACGCCGCCGACCAGTTTGCCCGAGTCCCATGCTGCCGGAGTCGTATTTCCGAACGGTGACGCGGCCGTCAACACGAAGGGGTATCAGCCGATCATCCAGGGGGTCCCAGCTAGTCGCGAGATGCGGCGGGGGAGGATGTGACAGAGGAGACAGGCTCCGCCCGGGAGCGCATTATGCCGCAGCCCACCTCGTGAGGCGCGCCATACCCCGGGCGGCTGGACACGTCGGCGGCCACCTAGCATCGGGCCGAGGACACCCGGAGAGGGGAGTCATTAGGTGACATCCGATCAGCGTGGTGCGGGATCGCAGAACGTGCTCGAGGAGATTCTCGCGGGAGTGCGCGAGGACGTCGAGGCTCGGCAGGCGCAGGTCTCGCTGGAGCAGGTCCGCGAGCTCGCGGCGGCGGCCCCGCCGGCGATCGACGCGTACGCGGCCCTGCGCAAACCCGGCGTGGCCGTGATCGCCGAGGTGAAGCGGTCGTCGCCGTCGAAGGGCGCCCTGGCCGACATCCCGGACCCGGCGGAGCTCGCGGGCGAGTACGCGGCCGGCGGCGCCCGATGCATCAGCGTCCTGACCGAGGGCCGCTGGTTCGGCGGCTCCCTGGAGGACCTGGCCGCGGTGCGGGCCGCGGTCGGCGTGCCGGTGTTGCGCAAGGACTTCGTCGTCTCCAGCTATCAGGTGCACGAGGCCCGCGCCCACGGTGCCGACCTCGTGCTGCTCATCGTGGCGGCGCTCGAGCAGAACGTCCTCGTCGGCCTGCTCGAGCGGATCGAGTCGCTGGGCATGACCGCGCTCGTCGAGGTGCACAACGAGGAAGAGGCCGACCGGGCACTGGACGCCGGCGCTCAGGTCATCGGGGTGAACGCCCGCGACCTGCGGACGCTGGAGGTGGACCGGTCCGTCTTCGAGCGGATCGCGCCGGGCCTGCCGAACAACGTCGTGAAGATCGCCGAGTCCGGGGTGCGCGGCCCGCACGACCTGATCCGGTACGCGTCCGCGGGCGCCGACGCGGTTCTCGTGGGCGAGGGCCTGGTCACCAAGAAGAGCCCCCGCGACGCCGTGGCCGAGCTGGTCAACGCCGGAAACCACCCCGCCACGCCGCGGCCGGTGCGATGAGCGCCCCCGCTCTTCCCGACCTGGCCGGGCATTTCGGCCGGTACGGCGGACGGTTCGTTCCCGAGGCGCTGGTGCGCGCGCTCGACGAGCTCGACGCCGCGTACCGTTCGGCCAAGACCGACCCGGTCTTCCAGGAGCGGTTCACCGGCCTGTTGCGCGACTACGCCGGGACGCCCTCCCTGCTCTACCGCGCGGAGCGGCTGTCGGCGGCGCTCGGGGCGGAGGTGCTGCTCAAGCGGGAGGACCTCAACCACACCGGCGCGCACAAGGTGCGCAACGTGCTGGGTCAGGCCCTGCTCGCCAAGCGGATGGGCAAGCCGCGGGTCATCGCCGAGACCGGCGCGGGCCAGCACGGCGTAGCCAGCGCCACCGCGGCCGCGCTGCTCGACCTCGAGTGCGTCGTGTACATGGGTGAGACCGACACCGAGCGGCAGGCGCTGAACGTCGCCCGGATGCGGATGCTCGGCGCGACGGTCATCCCGGTGACCAACGGCTCGCGGACCCTCAAGGACGCCCTGAACGAGGCCCTGCGGGACTGGGTCTCGAGCGTCGACACCACCCACTACCTGCTCGGGACCGCGGCCGGCCCGCACCCGTTCCCGGAGATCGTCCGGGACTTCGTCGGCGGTATCGGCACCGAGGCCCGTGAGCAGTGTCTCGCGCAGCTGGGCCGGCTGCCCGACGCCGTGGCCGCGTGCGTCGGCGGCGGCTCGAACGCCATCGGCATCTTCCACGCCTTCGTGCCCGACGAGCAGGTCCGGCTGTACGGCTTCGAGGCCGGCGGCGACGGTGTGGAGACCGGCCGGCACGCCGCGTCCATCACCGGCGGCTCGGCGGGGGTCCTGCACGGGGCCCGCACGTACGTGCTGCAGGACGAGGACGGGCAGACGGTCGAGTCGCACTCCATCTCGGCGGGCCTGGACTACCCGGGCGTCGGCCCGGAGCACGCGTGGCTGCACGACACGGGCCGCGCGACGTACGAGCCGGTGACCGACGACGAGGCGATGGCGGCGTTCCAGCTGCTGTGCCGCACCGAGGGCATCATCCCGGCGATCGAGAGCGCCCACGCGCTCGCCGGCGCCGCCCGCATCGCGCCGCAGCTGGCGGAGGAGCTCGGCCGCACGCCGACCATCGTGGTCAACCTGTCCGGCCGTGGTGACAAGGACGTGCACACCGCGGGCGCCTACTTCGGCATCCTCGACGAGCGCGAGGTTCTCGTACCCGGGGAGCAGGAGTGAGCATTCTCGAGACCTTCGGCAAGGCGAAGGCCGAGGGGCGGTCGGTGCTCGTCGGGTGCATGCCGGCCGGCTTCCCGAACGTCGACGACAGCATCAGGTCGATGGTCGCCATGGCCGAGGCCGGATGCGACGTCATCGAGGTCGAGCTGCCGTACAGCGACCCGGTCATGGACGGGCCGGTGATCCAGAAGGCGAGCGACATCGCGCTGGCGAACGGCGTCCGCACCCGGGACACGCTGCGGATCATCGAGGCCGTGGCGGGCACCGGCGCGACGGTCGTGCTGATGACGTACTGGAACCCGATCGAGAAGTACGGCGTCGACGCGTTCGCGCGGGACCTGGCGGCGGCCGGTGCCACCGGCATGATCACGCCCGATCTCATCCCGGACGAGGCGCAGGAGTGGATCGCCGCCGCCGACCGGCACGCGATCGACCGTACGTTCCTCGTCTCGCCCTCGTCGACCGACGAGCGCATCGCGATGACGGTGGCCAACTGCCGGGGTTTCGTCTACGCGACGGCCCTGATGGGTGTCACCGGCGCGCGCACGTCCGTGTCGTCGCAGGCGCCGGAGCTGGTGGCCCGGGTCCGCGCCGCCGACCCCGACATGCCCGTTGGTGTCGGTCTCGGGGTGGGCACGGGGGCACAGGCCGCCGAGGTCGCCGCCTTCGCCGACGGTGTGATCGTCGGCAGCGCGCTCATCCGCTGCGTGCTCGACGCCCCCGACCTGGCCACCGGCCACCAGCGGCTGCGTGCCCTGAGCGCGGAACTCGCCGAGGGCGTACGCGCGGGCAAACCCTCCTGACACCACACGCAGCAAACGGCGGTAGTGTGCGCCCGTGACAGTCGCCGCTATCCCCAGTCCGACCACGTCGGTGTGGCACCTCGTCGGCATCCCGATCCGGGCGTACGCGCTCTGCATCGTCCTCGGCATCGTCGTGGCCGTCCTCGTGATGGAGCATCGGCTGCGCCGCCGAGGCGTCGCGCCGTGGGCCTCGCTGGACATGGCCGTGTGGGCCGTGCCGTTCGGCATCGTCGGCGCGCGGATCTACCACGTGATCACCTCGCCGGACGAGTACTTCGGCGCCGGCGGTGAGCCGATCCGGGTCTTCCAGATCTGGGAGGGCGGCCTCGGCATCTGGGGCGCGGTGGCCGGCGGCGCGCTCGGCGCCTGGTTCGCCGCCCGCCAGCTGGGCCTGCCGCTGTCGGTGTTCGCCGACGCGCTGGCGCCCGGCCTGCCGCTGGCCCAGGCGATCGGCCGCTTCGGCAACTGGTTCAACAACGAGCTGTACGGCAGCGTCACCACCCTGCCGTGGGGCCTGCGCGTGCACGACATGGACCGCTCGAACCCCGGGCACGCCACGGTCATCGACGGCAAGCCGGTCACCCTGCCCGACCTCTACCACCCGACCTTCCTGTACGAGGCGATCTGGGACGTCGGCGTGGCCGGGCTCGTGTGGGCGCTGGACCGGCGGTTCAAGTTCGGCCGCGGGCGCGCGTTCGCGATCTACGTGATGGCGTACACGGCCGGCCGCTGCTGGATCGAGATGCTGCGGATCGACGAGGCCAACAAGCTGTTCGGCATCCGCCTCAACGTCTTCACGTCCATCGTCGTGTTCCTGCTGGCGCTCGCGTACTTCCTGATCGTCAAGGGCCCCCGCGAGTACGTGGTGCCGATCGACGCGCCGGAGACCGAGCCCGAGCCGGAGACCGCCGGCGACGTCGACCAGATCGACGTCGGGGCGAGCGAGCCGGTCGCCAAGGCCCCGAAGGCCTATCAGGTGGTCAGCGAGGAACGGTTCCGGGCGTACGAGCGCACGGGCGTGCTGCCACCGGCCGCTGCGGCGGAGGCCGCGCCGGAGGAGAAGCCGGCCGAGCCCGAGGAGAAACCCGCCGCCTCCACCTCCGCCGACGAGCGCTAGAAGCCGGGCCGCGACATGCGCACGGCCGTGGTGGTGGGCGCGGGGATCGCGGGGCTCGCCGCCGCCGGTGCTCTCGCGCGGGAGGGCTGGCGGGTCACCCTCCTCGAGCGCGGCGAGCGGGTGTCCGCGCCGCCGACCGCCCTGGTGCTGTGGCCCAACGGCCGCCGGGCGCTGGAGTCGCTGGATCCGGACGGCGGGTGGCCGGGCATCGCCGCCCCGCTGCCCGACGGCGGCGTCCGCCGCCCGGACGGCCAGTGGCTGGTCTCCCCGCACACCCGGCCGGGCGCGGGTCCGGCCCCGGCGGTCGTGCACCTGGAGGACCTCTACGACGCCCTGGTGGCCGGGCTCGGCGAGGGCGTCGAGATCCGCACCGGCGTGGAGATCACCAAGGTACGGGCGCCGCGCGCGGCCCGGCCCGCGGTCGGCGACGGCAGCCGGCTCCTGGAGGCCGATCTGATCGTCGCGGCCGACGGCATCGACAGCCCGGTACGCCGTGCGCTGGCCCCCGAGGCGGTCGCGGTCGGATCCGGCTTCGCGGCGTGGCAGGCCGTCGTGCCGGCGTACCGGATGCCCGCTCTGCCGCCGGACCAGGCGGCCGGGGGAGAGACGCTGGGGGCCGGCTACCGCTTCGTGTCGATGCCGCTCGGGGAGCGCGCGGCCGGCCGGGGCGGCGTCTACTGGGTGGCCACGGCGGCGGGCGCGCCCCGGCCGGAACCGCCGGCGACCCAGCTCGCCCTGCTGCGGCGGTGGTTCAAGAGCTGGCACGCGCCGATCGGGGAGCTGCTGGCGGCGACCCGTCCCGAGGACCTGGTCCCGCAGGAGGTCCGCGAGCTGCGGCCGCTGCCGCGGGCGTACGGGTTCCGCTGCGGCTCCGGCGGCGTGGTGCTGCTCGGCGACGCGGCCCACGCCATGCCCCACCACCTCGGTCAGGGCGCCTGCCTGGCGTTCGAGGACGCGGCCACGCTGCGGTCCCTGGTGGCGACAGCGGAGCCTGGGGCGGCGCTCGGGCAGGCCGTGGAGGCCTATGACCGCGCCCGGCGCCCGCGCACCGCCTCGGTGGTGCGGCAGAGCCGGCGCATGTCCGCGGTGGTGCAGGCCCGCGGCCGCCTGGCCCTGCGCGCCCGCGACGCGGCGCTGAGCTCGCTACGCCCCCGGATTCTGGGCTACGCCCACGGCCTCGCCGCGGACTGGCAACCCCCGGACTGAGCCGGCCGGGCGAGGCCACTGTCCGCCGGGCTCACGGTTGCCAGGCCGCCACGACGTCGCCGGGCCCCCAGACGGCGTCGACGGCATCAGCCGGTAGATCCGCCCCGGAGCGGGAGACCACGATCAGCCCGGTGTGCGAGTCGGCGAAGCCGGGGATCCGGCGTGCGCCCTCCTGAAGCTGGTGCAGATCGCGCGTGTCGAACGGCGTTCCCAGCCACTTCACCGACCCGCAGAAGTGGATCTGCGATGCGACCGGGGCCCGGTCGGCGCCGACCAGATCGATCTCCGGGTCGAACTGCCGGTTCCACCAACCGCCCACCACCTGGGCTTGCGGCCAGGGCAAGATCCCGGTGACCGTGGCTTGCTCCAGCGATGTCCGGATCAGCGGTTCGACAGCCCGGCCGCGCCAGCGCGTCCACCGGTTCTTGAACAGGGCGTAGCCCGCCGCCGGCCTGCCACGCTGCGCCATGGTGTGGACGTCGCGGAGGATCGCGAGGTAGAGGCGCAGGTTGCTGTCGGCGACCCGGTACAGGGCGGGTTTGCCGCTGCTCGTCGACAACGGATAGTCGGCAGCAAGAATCTGTTTGCCGTCGGTGAGCTGGCGCAGGAGCGGGGACAAGGTGCCGGAGCTGACCGGCCCCTCCGGGCCCGCTGCGGTGCCGGCGATGTTCGCGAAGGTACGGGCGTCGCCGCCGACCGCCTCGAGTACTCGCCGGGCGACGTCAGGGTTCGGAAACTGCGACGCGAGGGACTGCTCCGGTACGGCGAACAGCGGCGACGCCGAGTCGGCACACTGGTCACGCACATGGTCGTCGGCGGCCCTTCCGGACGGCCAGCGCATCAGGATGCCGGGTAGACCGCCGGTGATGAGGTGCGCATCGATGGCGTCGGAACCGGCCAGCCCGGTCGCGGCGGCCGTCTCGGCGAGGTTCAGCGGACCGAGGACGAGATTGTCGGCGCGTCCGTAGAAGGGTCTGTCGTACGCGGTGAGGCGTTGCATCATGTGCAGGTCGCTGCCGAGGAGCAACAGCAGAACCGGCCGGCGTGACAGCAGCCGGTCCCAGACGACCTGGAGCTGCCCGTCGAACGTGTCGTCCTGCTCCGAGAGCCACGGCAGCTCGTCGAGCACGACGATGCACGGCCGGTCCGGCAGCGAGCCCGCGAGGATCCGAAGCATGTCTCCCCACCCGCCGGCCGGTGGCGTGCCGGGCAGTAGCGCGGGGTCGTTCGGCAGATCCGACTCTTTGAGGGCGGCCAGGAACTGGATCGTCGACTCCGTCACCGACGCGCCTTTGACGGCGGTGAAGTAGAGGTAGGGGAGTTCCGAGCGGTCGCACAGCTCCTGGACGAGCCGCGACTTACCGACCTGGCGGCGGCCACGGATCGCGACGGCGAGACCGGCTCCCGACTCCGTGATGTGCTCGATCCGTCTGGTCAGAACGGACAGCTCGGTGTCTCGGCCGACGAACAGGACTTCCTCCCGGGGCGAGGATCAGGTAGATGCAGTCTACGTAGATTGAATCTACCTTCCGCCGCCCGGGGGTTTCGGTCAGAGGGGTGCCACCGCGGGGGAGCCGATGCAGGCCGTGCCGATGCGGCGGAAGCCCACCTTCGAGTACAGCCGCGCCACGTCGTCGTCGCCGGCCGACAGGAACACCAGGTCGTCGCCCTGTTCGAGGGCGCGGCGGGCGAGGCTGGCGGTGAGCTGGGAGGCGTACCCGCGACGCCGGGCCGAGGGCAGGGTGGCCACGCCGACGACCTCCGCGACGCCGCCGACGCGCTGCACCGAGCCGGAGGCCAGGATGCCGTCGCCGGGGGACTCGACCACGGCGCTGAGGAAGCGGCCGGACGCGTGCCGGCGTACCAGATCGGCGACGGCGTCGGCAGCGGGCGCCGGGACGGCATCGCGCTGGGCCGGCCCGGCCGGCTCCACCACCAGGGCGCCCGCCCGGTCGGTCGCCGGGGTGGCGCCGGTCGCCGACGCCGGCGCGCCGAAGCCCAGCCGGCCGACCGCGCGGCTGGCGGCGATGTCCGCGGCGAACGCCGGGCTCGCCGGGTCGAGGAACCGGATCGTGGCGCCGGGGATGGGCAGGTCCGGTACGAGCGCGGCCCGGTCCAGCACCATGAGCGGGGCGAGCAGCACGTCGAGCCCGGCCGAGCGCGCGACGGCGAGCAGGTCGGGGGTGGTCTCGTGGACCCATTCGAAGGCTTCGGGGGCGCCGAGCTCTCGTTGCCGGACCCGTACGGCAGTAACATCGGCGGCAGACGGCGTCTCGCCACCCAACCGGGGGCGGGCGTAGTAGGGCCACCCCGCACCCTCGCGGATGAAGAGGACAAAGCCCCCGATATCCTCCGTGACAGCGGCATCTCGGGGTACGGAATCGTAGAAACGCTCCAGCCGGGTGAAGACGTCGGTATCCTCTAGCGCCACCGCGCGAGACTACCTAACCCGCGTCGACGAAGTGTGATCTATCCGCACCTGGCGGAGATCGGTGACGACTAACGTAGTATCGAGAGACTTTGCAGGGCCGACGTCGTCCCGACCTTGAACGGAAACACCAGTGACGATCGGAGGCCCGGTGGCTCTTCCGCACCCCCAGGGTTTGTACGACCCGGAGAACGAGCGCGACGCGTGCGGTGTCGCCTTCGTGGCCGACCTTTACGGCCGCCGTTCCCACGACGTGGTCGCCAAGGGTCTCTCCGCGCTCATCCGCCTCGATCACCGCGGTGCCCGTGGCGCCGAGTACAACACCGGTGACGGCGCCGGCATCCTGATCCAGGTGCCGGACGCGTTCCTGCGGGAGGTCGTCGACTTCGAACTGCCGGCGCCCGGTGCGTACGCGACCGGCCTGGTCTTCCTGCCCACCGACGAGTCGGAGGCGGCCCGCGCGATCGCTGTCTTCGAGAAGTACGCCCTGGTCGAGGGCGGCGACATCCTCGGCTGGCGCGACGTCCCGGTGGACCCGTCCGGGCTCGGCGAGAGCGCCGAGGCCGCCCGCCCCACCATCAAGCAGGTATTCCTCGCCGCGCACCGGCTGACCGGCACCAAGACGGGCAAGGCCGGCGAGCGGCTGTCCGGCATGGAGCTCGAGATCGTCGCGTTCTGCATCCGCAAGCAGGCGGAGCGGGAGACCCAGCAGCGGGGCATCGGCGCGTACTTCCCGTCGCTGTCGGCGCGCACCATCACGTACAAGGGCATGCTGACGCCCGACCAGCTGCCGGAGTTCTTCCCGGACCTGACCGACGAGCGCATGGACAGCGCCATCGCGCTGGTGCACTCGCGCTTCTCCACGAACACGTTCCCGTCGTGGCCGCTCGCGCACCCGTACAGGTTCATCGCGCACAACGGCGAGATCAACACGATCCGCGGCAACAAGAACTGGATGGCCGCCCGCGAGGCGCTGCTGGCGTCGCCGCGCGTGCCGGGCAGCATCAAGCGGCTCTTCCCGATCTGCACGCCGGAGGCCTCCGACTCGGCGAACTTCGACGCCGTCCTGGAGCTGCTGCACCTCGCCGGGCGCAGCCTGCCGCACGCCGTCCTGATGATGATTCCCGAAGCGTGGGAGAACGACCCGGGCATGGACCCGGCGCGGCGCGCCTTCTACCGCTTCCACGCGAGCCTCATGGAGCCGTGGGACGGCCCGGCCAGCGTGGCGTTCACCGACGGCACGGTCATCGGCGCCGTCCTGGACCGCAACGGCCTGCGCCCGGGCCGCTGGTGGCACACCAGCGACGGCCTGGTCGTGCTCGGCTCCGAGGCCGGCGTGCTCGACCTCGACCCGGCCACCGTGGTCGCCAAGGGCCGCCTCCAGCCGGGCCGGATGTTCCTGGTCGACACCGCCGCCGGGCGCATCGTGCACGACGACGAGATCAAGGCCGAGCTGGCCGCGGCCGAGCCCTACGACGAGTGGCTGCACGCCGGGCTCATCGACCTGCAGGACCTGCCGCCGCGCGAGCACACCATCTACACCCACGACTCGGTCATGCGCCGGCAGCAGATCTTCGGCTACACCGAGGAGGAGCTGAAGATCCTGGTGGCCCCGATGGCCCGGGCCGGCGCCGAGCCGCTCGGTTCGATGGGTACGGACACCCCGATCTCGCCCCTGTCGACCCGCCCTCGCCTGCTGTTCGACTACTTCCACCAGCTGTTCGCCCAGGTCACCAACCCGCCGCTGGACGCCATCCGCGAGGAACTGGTCACCAGCCTGTCGATGACCATCGGCCCCGAGGGCAACCTGCTCGACCCCGGACCGGCCAGCTGCCGCCAGGTCGTGCTGCCGTGGCCGATCATCGACAACGACGAGCTGGCCAAGCTGCTCTCCATCGACGAGGACGGCGACCTGCCCGGCTTCAAGGCGGTCCGGGTCTCCGGCCTCTACAAGCTCCGGGAGGGCGCCGACGGCATCAAGGCCCGGCTCACCGAGATCTGCCGGCACGTCTCGGAGGCGATCGAGGACGGCGTCCGCATCCTCGTGCTGTCCGACCGCGACTCCAACGCCGACCTGGCGCCGATCCCGTCGCTGCTGCTCACCGCCGCCGTGCACCAGCACCTCGTCCGGGAACAGACCCGCACGCAGGTGGCACTCGTCGTGGAGAGCGGCGACTGCCGGGAGGTGCACCACGCGGCCGTGCTGATCGGGTACGGGGCAGCGGCGGTGAACCCGTACCTGGCCTTCGAGAGCGTCGAGGACCTCATCGCCACCGGACCCCTCGCCGGCATGGAGGCGAGCAAGGCGATCCGCAACTACGTCAAGGCGCTCGGCAAGGGCGTCCTGAAGATCATGTCGAAGATGGGCATCTCGACCGTCTCCTCGTACTGCGGCGCGCAGGTGTTCGAGGCGGTCGGCCTCGAGGACGAGCTGCTGCAGCGCTACTTCACCGGCACCTCCGGGCGCATCGGCGGCTCCGGGCTCGCCGAGATCCACGCCGAGGTCGCGGCGCGGCACGCCAAGGCGTACCCGAGAAACCCTGCCGAGCGCAGCCACCGCCGCCTCGAGGTCGGCGGCGAGTACCAGTGGCGCCGCGAGGGCGAGATCCACCTGTTCAACCCGGAGACCGTCTTCCTGCTGCAGCACGCCACGCGCAGCAAGCAGTACGACGTCTTCAAGCAGTACACGGAGAAGGTCGACGGTCTGGCCGAGGCGGCGGGCTCGCTGCGCGGGCTGTTCCGCTTCAAGCCGGACCGGCAGCCCGTGCCGCTGGAGGAGGTCGAGCCGGCCTCGGAGATCGTCAAGCGGTTCGCCACCGGTGCGATGTCCTACGGCTCCATCTCGGCGGAGTCGCACGAGACGCTGGCGATCGCCATGAACCGGCTCGGCGGCAAGTCGAACACCGGTGAGGGCGGCGAGGACGTCGAGCGCCTCTACGACCCGGCCCGGCGCTCCAGCGTGAAGCAGATCGCCTCCGGCCGCTTCGGTGTGACCACGGAGTACCTGGTCAACGCCGACGACCTGCAGATCAAGATGGCGCAGGGCGCGAAGCCGGGCGAGGGCGGCCAGCTGCCCGGCAACAAGGTGTGGCCGTGGATCGCCAAGACCCGGCACGCCACCCCGGGCGTGGGGCTCATCTCGCCGCCGCCGCACCACGACATCTATTCCATCGAGGACCTCGCCCAGCTGGTGCATGACCTCAAGAACGTGAACCCGGCTTCGCGCGTACACGTGAAGCTGGTCTCCGAGATCGGGGTCGGCACCGTCGCGGCGGGCGTGGCCAAGCTCAAGGCCGACGTCATCCTGATCTCCGGCCACGACGGCGGTACGGGCGCCAGCCCGCTGAACTCGCTGAAGCACGCCGGGTCGCCCTGGGAGCTCGGCCTGGCCGAGGCCCAGCAGACGCTGCTGCTCAACAAGCTGCGCGACCGGGTGACCGTGCAGGTCGACGGCCAGCTCAAGACCGGCCGGGACGTGATCATCGCGGCGCTGCTCGGCGCCGAGGAGTTCGGCTTCGCGACCGCGCCGCTGATCGTCTCCGGCTGCATCATGATGCGGGTCTGTCACCTGGACACCTGCCCGGTCGGCATCGCCACGCAGAACCCCGTGCTGCGCGAGCGGTTCACCGGCAAGCCGGAGTTCGTCGAGAACTTCTTCCTGTTCCTCGCCGAGGAGGTCCGCGGCTACCTAGCCGAGCTGGGCTTCCGCAGCATCGACGAGGCGATCGGGCACGCCGAGGTGCTCGACGTCGCCCCGGCCGTCAGCCACTGGAAGGCGCAGGGCCTCGACCTGACCCCGATCCTGTACGTGCCGGAGCTGCCCGAGGGCGCGTCCCGCCGCGGCGTCGTCGCCCAGGACCACGGCCTCGACAAGGCGCTGGACAACCAGCTCATCGCGCTCGCCCAGCCGGCGCTCACCGAGGGCACCGAGGTCCGCGCCGAGCTCGAGGTCCGCAACGAGAACCGCAGCGTCGGCGCGATGCTCGGCGGCGAGGTCGCCCGGCGCTACGGCGGCAACGGCCTGCCCGACGACACCATCGCGTTCACCCTGCGGGGCACGGGCGGCCAGTCGTTCGGCGCGTTCCTGCCGCGGGGCGTGACGCTGCGGCTCATCGGCGACACCAACGACTACGTCGCCAAGGGCCTCTCCGGCGGCCGGGTCGTCGTGCGGCCGGACGAGAAGGCGCCGTTCGTCGCCGAGGAGAACATCATCGCGGGCAACACCATCCTGTACGGCGCCACCGCCGGCGAGGTGTTCCTGCGCGGCCGCGCGGGCGAGCGCTTCGCGGTCCGCAACTCGGGCGCGTCCGCGGTGGTCGAAGGCGTGGGCGACCACGGCTGCGAGTACATGACCGGCGGCGTCGTGGTGGTGCTCGGCGCGATCGGGCGCAACTTCGCGGCCGGCATGAGCGGCGGCAAGGCGTTCGTGCTGAACCTCGACCAGACGCTGGTCAACCCGGAGCTGGTCGACCTCGCCCCGCTCACCGGCGAGGAGCAGGAGGTGCTGCACGCCCTGGTGGAGAAGCACCACGCCGAGACCGGGTCCGCGGTGGCCGAGCGGCTGCTCAAGGACTGGTCCGCCGCCGTGGCCGACTTCACCGCGGTGGTGCCGCGCGACTACAAGCGAGTGATGGAACTGATCAAGACCGCCGAGGCTGCCGGTCGCGACGTCGACGAGGCGGTCATGGGGGTATCTCGTGCCTGATCCGAACGGTTTCCTGCGGTACGAGCGGCAGCTCCCGAAGCGCCGCCCGGTGCCGGTGCGCATCCGCGACTGGAAAGAGGTCTACCCGCCGGCCGGCGAGGAGCTGATCCGCGACCAGGCGACCCGGTGCATGGACTGCGGCATCCCCTTCTGCCACGAGGGCTGCCCGCTGGGCAACCGCATCCCGGACTGGAACGACCTGGTCCGGACCAACGCCTGGGCCGCGGCGGCGGAGAGCCTGCACGCCACGAACAACTTCCCGGAGTTCACCGGGCGGCTCTGCCCCGCGCCCTGCGAGGCGGCCTGCGTCCTCGGCATCGCCGACGACCCGGTCACCATCAAGCAGGTCGAGGTGGAGATCGCCAACCACGCCTTCGACCTCGGGTACGTGCAGCCGCAGCCGCCGGTCACGCTCTCGGGCAAGGCGGTGGCCGTGGTCGGCTCCGGGCCGGCCGGTCTCGCCGCCGCCCAGCAGCTGGCCCGGGCGGGGCACGCGGTGACGGTCTTCGAGCGTGACGACCGCATCGGCGGCCTGCTGCGCTACGGCATCCCCGACTTCAAGCTCGAGAAGGAGCGCATCGACGCCCGCCTCGCGCAGATGGAGGCCGAGGGCGTCGTCTTCCAGACCGGGGTCAACGTCGGTGTGGACGTCACGGCCGAAGACCTGCGTGAGCGCTTCGACGCCGTGCTGCTCACCTGCGGCGCCCTTGCCGGCCGGGACACCCACGAGACGCCGGGACGGCAGCTCAACGGCGTGCACCTGGCCATGGAGCACCTCGTCCCGGCCAACCGGGTGGTCGCCGGCCTGCAGGAGTCGACCCCGATCGACGCCAAGGACAAGCACGTCGTGATCATCGGCGGCGGCGACACCGGCGCGGACTGCCTCGGCGTCGCCCACCGGCAGGGCGCGGCCAACGTCATTCAGCTCGACCAGTACCCGCTGCCCCCCGACACGCGTGCCGCCGAGCTGCACCCGTGGCCCACGTGGCCGGTCATCCTGCGCAACTACCCGGCCCACGAGGAGGGCGGCGAGCGCGTCTTCGGGGTGGCGGTGCAGGAGTTCGTCGACGACGGCAACGGCAACGTCACCGCGGTCCGCATCGCCGACGTCGTCGTCGAGCGGATCAACGGCCGGCGCACGGTCACGACCACCCCCGGCTCGGAGCGCGACCTGCGCGCCGACCTGGTCCTGCTCGCGATCGGCTTCGAGGGTACGGAGCAGCAGCCGCTGCTGGAGCAGCTCGGGGTGAGCCGCAACTCCCGGGGCGCGGTCGACGCCCGTGACGACTGGCAGACCGGTGCCGACGGCGTGTTCGTCGCCGGCGACATGCACCGCGGGGCATCACTGATCGTATGGGCGATCGCCGAGGGCCGGGCCGCCGCCGCGGCGATCCACCAGTACCTGGGCGCGCACGGGGACCTGCCGGCGCCCGTACGCCCGTCCTCGCAGCCGCTGGCCGCGATCCGCTGAGCGCAACCGGAGGAGGAGGACCCGATCCGCGGGTCCTCCTCCTTCGTTCATCCTGGAATGTCGGGGCCCGGTGCCGGTTCGGCGCTGCGCATCCGCTCCGGCGTCCAGTAGTCCGGGTCGAACGAACCCGCCGGGGCCCCGCTGCTCCCGACATCGGGTGGGCCCGCCGGGGCCGCGTCCCGCCGGAGCAGGCCCGCGACTGCGAACACCGCCCCGGTGGCCGCGACGACCGCCAGCATCACCAGGGCCGTGCGGTGCCGGGTCATGGCCATCCCTCCGCCTCTGTCGCTCAGGTCATGTCCTTGACGACGTTGAACATGTCCCGCACGGCGTCGTCGAAGTACGGGCCGTAGTTGTTCGAGCCGTCGATGCCCATTGTCTCGCTGACCGCGTACCCGAGGCCATTGCTCTGGTAGTCGCGCAGCCACGGCCCGCCGCTGGCCCCGCCGCCGAAGCCGCAGGCGATCTTGGTTCCGGGCGTGATGATGCTCCAGCTGGACGTGGTGCCCCAGCAGTACCACTGCACCTCGCCGTTGTCCTTGTTGCCGGGGTAGCCGGCGACGTGCACGTACACCTCCTCGCCCGGGTTGATGACCAGCCCGTGCCCGCCTGCGGCGTTGACCAGCAGCGAACCGCTCGCGTTCGGGCCGGTCACGACGAACGCGACGTCGCGCGTGTAGTCGCTGTCGTTGATGTAGGCGTTGAACGTCCGGTAGTAGGTTGCCGGGAACGTGCCGAGCGGCCGGTTGCCCTGGTAGTAGCCGGGGATGAACACCCAGTTCTGGTGCCAGGTGCCGCCCTTGCCGCCGTGGACGCAGTGCCCGGCGGTCAGCACGAGCCGCTTCGACCCGGAGTTGATCGCCCCGGCGGAGCACATGTAGTTCCCGCCGTTGCTCGCGTTGCGGAAGTACACCTTGCCGGTGGTGTAGGAGAACCAGGCGTCCCGGTTCTTCCCGCCGGGTGACGCGACGGGCTGGGCCACCGTCTGCTGGTCGCCCGCCGGCGCCGCCGGCTTGCTCGCCGCGCTGCGCCACTTGTCGGCGGCGACGTCGGCGGGCTTGGCGGCCGCCAGCCGTGCCGGCGTCCAGTACGCGTCGACCACCCGCCGCACGTCGGCGTCCGACCCGGCGGTGACGGCGCCGACGCCCGGCTGCCACAGCGCGGCGGCGCTGCCACTGGTGGCGCCGCCGCCCGTCGCCGCCGGCGTTGGTGCGGCCGAGGCCGGCCCGGACGCCACCGTGAGCCCGGTCGTGACGAGCACCGCGGCGAGCACCGTCGCCCTGATCCGTTTGATCGTCATCTCTCCCCCTTCACGCTCCGCATGGGAGCCGTGTGGGGGAGTCTCGTGAGTCCCGGGACCCGGTGCGGACGCCGATCCGACAGTTCCCGCGCGTAAGCCGATAGACGGAGCTGAATGCCCAGGTCGCCGGGCCGGGACCGGCTGAAGTCGGATCGAGGACGCCCGCGGGCCGGGGTCGTCACCCTCCTGCCGGAATGGGCGTTGACCCCTGGTCGCCGCGGGGGGCATCTCCGCGCGGACGCCGGACGGCGACCGATAAGCTGAGGGCGATTGCGGTCGCCGACGCCCGCCACCGAGTGTGAGCATGGCGCGCCCGAGGAGAAGTCCGGGGGCGCCGTCATTCGCCGTTCATCCCCATGACGGGGATCGGCCGACGGGCCGATCCGAAAGAGAGACTAGCCTGATGGCTGTGACACGCCGCGCAAAGATCGTCTGCACCATGGGTCCCGCCACCGCCTCCACCGAGCGCATGCTCGGGCTGGTCGAGGCGGGCATGGACGTGGCCCGCATGAACTTCAGCCACGGCAGCCACGAGGACCACCAGAAGATCTACGAGATGGTCCGGGCCGCCGCGAAGCAGACGGGCCGCGCCGTCGCCGTGCTCGCCGACCTCCAGGGTCCGAAGATCCGCCTCGGCAGGTTCGCGAACGGCCCGCACGTGTGGAACACCGGCGACGCCGTCACCATCACCAGCGAAGACATCCTGGGCACCCCGGACCGCGTCTCCTGCACGTACAAGAAGCTTCCGCAGGAGGTCAAGGTCGGCGACCGCCTGCTGATCGACGACGGCAAGGTCGCGGTCGAGGTCACCGCCGTGCAGGACGACGACATCCGCTGCCTCGTCACCGAGGGCGGGCCGGTCTCCAACAACAAGGGCGTGTCGCTGCCCAACGTCGCCGTCAGCGTTCCGGCGATGAGCGAGAAGGACGAGGAGGACCTGCGCTTCGCCCTCGGGCTCGGCGTCGACCTCGTCGCCCTGTCGTTCGTGCGCTCGCCCGACGACATCAAGCTCGTGCACCAGATCATGGCCGAGGAGGGCAAGCACGTCCCGGTCATCGCCAAGGTCGAGAAGCCGGAGGCGGTCACCCACCTCGAGGCGATCGTGCTGGCCTTCGACGGCGTGATGGTCGCGCGTGGCGACCTCGGCGTCGAGCTTCCGCTGGACGAGGTGCCCCTGGTGCAGAAGCGCGCCGTGCAGCTCTGCCGGGAGAACGCCAAGCCGGTCATCGTGGCCACCCAGATGCTCGACTCGATGATCGAGAATTCGCGCCCGACCCGCGCCGAGGCCTCCGACGTGGCCAACGCGGTCCTCGACGGCGCCGACGCGGTGATGCTCTCCGGCGAGACCTCGGTCGGTAAGTATCCGGTGCTCACCGTCAGCACGATGGCGAAGATCGTGACCACCACGGAGAACGGCGCGCTCGGCGTGCCGGTGCTGCAGCACGACCCGCGTACGCACGGTGGCGCCCTCACCGTCGCGGCCTCGCGCATCGCGCGCAACATCGGTGCCAAGGCGCTCGTCGCGTTCTCGCAGACCGGCGACACCGTGCGCCGCCTCTCCCGGCTGCACTGCGAGCTGCCGCTGCTCGCCTTCACACCGGTGCCCGAGGTCCGCGACCAGCTCGCGCTCTCGTGGGGTGTCGAGACGTTCCTGACGGACTTCGTCGAGCACACCGACGACATGTTCCGCCAGGTCGACCAGGCCATGCTGGGCCTCGGCCTGGCCAAGCCGGGCGACTACGTCGTGGTCGTGGCCGGCAGCCCGCCGAACGCCCCCGGCTCCACCAACACCCTGCGGGTCCACCAGCTCGGCTCGCTCGTCGACCCGAGCACCGTGTGACCTCCGCACCGCTGGAGGGACAGGCCGCCGTCGACCAGCTGCTCGAGGTCCTCGACCTCAAGCAGCTGGACGAGGCCCGGTTCCAGGGGGAGAGCCCGCAGGTCGGCGCGCAGCGCGTCTTCGGCGGGCAGGTAGCGGGCCAGGCCCTGGTCGCCGCCGGCCGCACGGTCGCGCCCGACCGGCACGTGCACTCCCTGCACGGCTACTTCGTGCGCCCGGGCGACCCGACCGTCCCGATCGACTTCACGGTCGAGACGATCCGCGACGGGCGCTCGTTCTCCGTACGCCGCTCCACCGCCCAGCAGCACGGCAAGACCATCTTCTTCATGTCGGCGTCGTTCCAGGTGACCGAGCAGGGCCTCGACCACCACTCGCCGCCGCCGGAGGGCGTTCAGGGGCCCGAAGAGACGCCGACGATGCGCGACTGGCTCGCCAAGTATCCGCAGCGCAAGCGCGCCTTCAACGCCGCGCCGCAGGCCATCGACGTCCGCTACGTCAACACGCCGGGCTGGGTGCCGCCGGGCGACCGGGACGCGGCCGAGCAGCAGCGCGTCTGGATGCGCATCAACGGCAAGCTCCCGGACGACCCGCTGATCCACGCCTGCGCCCTGACGTACGCGTCGGACCTCTCCCTGCTGGACTCGGTGCTCTCGGTCCACGGCGAGGTGTGGGGCCCGGGCGGCGTCATCGGCGCGAGCCTGGACCACGCGCTGTGGTTCCACCGGCCGTTCCGCGCGGACGAGTGGCTGCTGTACGACTGCACCAGCCCGTCGGCCAGCGGGAGCCGTGGGCTCGCGAGCGGGCGCCTGTTCACCCGCGACGGGGTGCACATCGCCAGCGCCGTCCAGGAAGGCCTGCTGCGCCGCGTCGGTGCGTGACGCTCAGTCCCTGTGCGGCATGGCCGCTCGCGCGGCGCGCGCCGCCGGGTCCATCGGCATCGCACCCTGGTCATCCTGCTGCTGCGCAGCGGCGGCCGGGCTTCCAGCGGGGTGCTGCCAGATCGGCATCGCGGCGCCTGTCTGAGCGGCGGTGGGCGCGGTGGCGCTCCCGTTGTCGGGGTGCATCGTCACGCCTTCCGGCCCGTGCGTTGCGGCGCCTTCCGGCCGTACGGGCGCCGCCGAGAGCTGCGCCTGGCCGGGAAGTTCCGCTCCCTCGGCGGTGTCCGGGACCTCGACCTGCGCCGCCTCGGCCGCCTGTGCCGCGGCGCCCGGTGTCGCGGCGCCCGTGACCCCCGCCAGCGCCAGCATGGCGTCCAGGTCCGCGGTGGTACGCAGCACCTCGTCGTGGAAGCTGCCCGACCCGGAGGACCCCGGGTTGGGCGTGGCCGTGGCCAGCGGGGACGCCGACCCCGCACCGGAGAGATCCGTCATCCCCGCGGCCGACCCGCGCGGCACGGCCCGGTGCCGCGGCCGCGACGACCGCGACGGCGCCTCCTCGAAGTCGGTGATGCCCGCCGCGTAGCCGGCCACCCCGACCGCCCGCTCCGGCGGCAGCTCGAGCAGCCGTTCCGCCCGTGCGATGGCCGACGCCTCCCGCAGGCGCAGCGAGGAGACGAGGTCGGCGACACCCCGGATCACGGCGGCACCGCCCAGGATGACGGCGACCGCTTCCGCCGTACGGGCGAAGGAGCCGGCGGCGAAGAATCCCAGGCCGAGCTCCGTCAGGCCGACGACGGTGAGCAGCCCCCACACCCGGTCGGTCTCCCGCGTCCCGTCCAACCGCCCCACCGCCGCCCCTGACCGGACTGAAGGCGGCATCATCGAGATGGCGATGTCGGCGGCGCCGCGCACCAGCAGGTACCAGCCGATGAGCGCGGCGGGCGTGGTCCACGTGTCGGCCCGGTCGGTCATCAGCACCGCGCCGGTCGCGGCGAACAGCAGCGCCATGCCCGCGTTCAGCCACCAGGTCCGGGGACCGGCGACGGCTCGCACGACCTCGGTCGCGGCGGCGAACAGCAGCACCGGCCCGGCCACGTCGGCGATGTCGGCGGGCTCGAGCCGCAGCACACTCCAGCCGATCGCCAGCCACGCCACCCCGGTGAGCAGAAGCAGCCCCCACATGGCGTGACGCACGATGGTCAGGGGCGACGAGCCGGACCACAACATGAAGCCTCCTGGCAGTGCTGGTACTGCCATGACAACACCGACGCGACCGGTGCAGCGGCCTTTCCCGCAAAAACGCCGGACCCGCACATTGATGCGGGCCCGGCGTGTCGTCAGCGGTGGCTCAGCACGTGACGGACGTGATGACCACGTCCTTGGTGGCGCTGTTGATCTTGATCCACAGGTGGTCCTTGCCGCGCCGGTCGTAGGCGTAGGTGGCGCCGTTCTCCTGGACCTTGGTGAAGCAGCCGGCGTCGGCGCGCCACGCGTCCACGTCGTAGTAGTACTTGCCGAGGTTCGTCGACGTCTGGCCCTTGGTGATGAACCACGAGGCGCTGTACTTGTACTGGGAGACGACCTTGACGCAGGGCGGCTGCGCGCCGACGTACGTCGCGGTGGTGCCCCAGCAGTTCGACACCGACACCTGACGGCTGGCCACGTTGCGAATGACGCCGCCACATCCGGCAGTCGTACAGGTGCCCGCCATCGCGGGAGACGCCTGCGCGACGGTGAGGCCACCCACGAGCGCGGCCAGAGCGCCGGCCGATGCCATGAGCTTGCCGAGTTGCTTCCTCATCAACGTTCCTTCCGCCGCCTCCCGGGCGGCCTCAGTCCGCCGGAATGGGGGTATTCCGGCCCGGATCGAGGATGCATTTTTCGGCAAGCCGCCCGGACGCGTCATCGACCATCCCGGCGACAATCCTGGCCAGGAGTGGCGAATCGGACATCGCCACGGCGGTGAGTGATGGTGGGTGTCCCCGGTGGGATTCGAACCCACACTGAATGGATTTTGAGTCCATCGACTCTGCCGATTGGTCTACGGGGACGTGAGCCGGCACGTACCGCGGACCGAGTTGGTCACGGCGCTACGAGCAAGACACACCCTACCCACTACGCTGTCAGGGGTGACACCCAGATACCCGGGTGTCGCGTCTTCACAGAGCGTTGGGGGTAGGGGTTCCGTGGCCGACACGCAGGCGGGTGCCGAGCGCAGGCGGGTTCTGATCGCCGAGGACGAGGCGCTCATCCGGCTGGACCTGGCCGAGATGCTCGTGGAGGAGGGGTACGACGTCGTCGGGGAGGCCGGTGACGGCGAGACCGCCGTGCGGCTGGCCGAGGACCTGACGCCCGACCTCGTCATCCTGGACATCAAGATGCCGATCATGGACGGCCTGGCCGCGGCGGAGCGGATCGCCGGCGGGCGGATCGCGCCCGTGGTCATCCTGACCGCCTTCAGCCAGCGCGACCTGGTGGAGCGGGCGCGGGCCGCCGGCGCGATGGCGTACCTGGTCAAGCCGTTCCAGAAGTCCGACCTCGTGCCGGCCATCGAGATCGCGCTCTCCCGTTACTCGGAGATCGCCGCCCTGGAGTCCGAGGTCGCGGGGCTGACCGACCGGCTGGAGACCCGCAAGTCGGTAGAGCGGGCCAAGGGCGAGCTCATGACGAAGTACTCGATGACCGAGCCGCAGGCGTTCAAGTGGATTCAACGCACCGCGATGGACCACCGCATGACGATGCGTGAGGTCGCCGACCGGATTCTGGCCGAGTCCGAACCACCCGACCCGGCGGCTCAGCCCAGCTGAACGGCGCTTTTCCGGGTCCTACGCCGCTGTCGTCTCGGTTAAAGGCGAATAACGGCTTGGACACAGAACGTTGATGTCGTGTGACGCAGGCTATGATCCGCCAGTCCCGGGGTGCAACATCCCTCGGGGCGACCTGCCATGACGTCAATGAGGAGCAGCGTTGCGTAGAGCCGTGATGATGATCACGGCCTTCCTGGCAAGCATGTTGTTCGTCCTCGGCATCGGTGCCACGAGCGCCTCCGCCGACGGCGAAGGGCTGCGGGGCACCTTGATCAGCCAGAACCAGCCGGTCGCTGGGGTCTCGATCAAGGTTTCCAGCCAGGACGGCCAGTCGATCGGTCAGACCAAGTCGGGAGCGGACGGCAAATGGGCCGTGGCTGTGCCCAGAGCCGGCACCTATAAGGTCGATCTCGACGTCGCGACCCTGCCCCCGGGCATCGTGCTGCTCAACAACCGGCCGAGCCTGACCCTCCAGGTCTTCGAGGGATCGGTCCGGACCGCGCTGTTCCCGGTGGGGCCGCAGTCCACCGGTTCGGAGACGGCGGAGGACAGCAGTCCCGGGACCTTCGAACGCGTGATGGACCTGGCGTACACAGGCATCCACATCGGCCTGATGATCGCCCTCGCGGCGCTCGGCCTGTCGCTCATCTTCGGCACCATGGGCCTGACCAACTTCGCCCACGGCGAGCTGATCACGTTCGGCGCCATGATGGCCTTCATCTTCAACGTCTTCGTCGGCCTGCCCGTCATCGTGGCCGGCGCGATCGCCGTCCTCCTCGGCGCCGCCTTCGGCTGGTTCCAGGACAGGTTCTTCTGGGGCTGGCTCCGGCAGCGCCGGACCGGCCTGATCGGCATGATGATCATCTCGATCGGCCTGGCGCTCTCGCTGCGCTACATCAACCTCTACTGGTTCCGCGGCGAGACCCGGCAGTACTCGGAGTACGTGGCACAGCCGGGCATCGACCTCGGCGTGATCGACGTGGCGCCGAAGAACCTGGTGATGGACCTGATCGCGATCGTGGTGCTGGTCGCCGTCTCCCTCGCCCTGGTGATGACCCGCCTCGGCAAGGCGACCCGCGCGGTGTCCACGAACCCCTCGCTGGCGGCCGCCTCCGGCATCAACGTCGACGCGATCATCCGCCTCGTCTGGACCATCGGTGGAGCCCTCGCCGCGCTCAGCGGCGTCATGCTCGGTGTCTTCCAGGGCATCAACTACCAGATGGGGTTCCAGATCCTGCTCCTGGTCTTCGCCGCCGTCACGCTGGGTGGTCTTGGTACCGCCTTCGGCGCGCTGCTGGGTAGCCTCGTGATCGGTCTCGCCACCCAGCTCTCGACGCTCTGGATCCCCACCGAGCTCAAGAACGTGGGTGCCCTCGCGGTGCTGATCGTCGTCATCCTGGTCCGGCCGCAGGGCATCCTGGGCCGGCGCGAGCGGATCGGTTGAGGGGCGGACGATGAACTGGGACGTCATCTTCAGTGTTTCGCTGGAGTCTCTGGTCGGCGCGACGACGATCGTCTACGCGCTCGCGGCCATCGGGCTCAACGTGCACTTCGGCTACGCCGGTCTGCTCAACTTCGGCCAGTCGGCCTTCCTCGGCGTGGCCGCGTACGGCATGGCGATGACCGTGTCGACCTTCGACCTGCCGTTCTGGCTGGGCATTCTCATCGGCCTCGGCGCGACGGTCGTGCTCGCGCTGCTGCTCGGCATCCCGACGCTGCGGCTGCGCGCCGACTATCTGGCGATCGTGACCATCGCTGCGGCCGAGATCGTCCGGCTCTTCTTCCGCTCGGTGACGCTGAGCAAGTGGACCGGCGGCTCGGACGGCCTCCAGGCGTTCTCGCAGTCGTTCTACGACCTGAACCCGTACTCGAAGGGCATCTCGACGACGCTGATCAGCTTCAGCTCGCGCGAGCTCTGGATCATCACGGTGGGCTGGATCGTCGTCGCCGTCGCGCTGTTCGTGGTGTGGGCGCTCATGCGCAGCCCGTGGGGGCGTGTCATCAAGGCCATCCGTGAGGACGAGGACGCGGTCCGCAGCCTCGGCAAGAGCGTCTTCTCGTACAAGATGCAGGCGCTGATCCTCGGCGGCGTGCTCGGCTCGTTCGGCGGCTACATCTTCGCGCTCAGCCTGGCCGCGATCCAGCCGGACACGTACGGCACCGAGTTCACGTTCTACATGTACACGATCGTCATTCTCGGCGGCGCCGCCCGGGTGCTCGGGCCCGTCGTCGGCTCGATGATCTTCTGGCTGCTCCTGACCTTCATCAACGCGTTGCTGCCGGCAATGGTCAGCGCCGGTGTCATCCCGACGTCGATCATGACGACGAACCAGGCCGGCGCGGTGGGCTACATCCTGGTGGGCATCGGCCTGATCCTGCTGCTCATCTTCCGCCCGCAAGGCATCTTCGGCGACAAGAAGGAGGTCATGCTCGATGCCCGGTGAAACGACCGGCTCCGCGCCCGCGCGCGAGGGCCGCACCGCCCGCGAACGAGCCACCGAGGCCTTGCGCGACGTCGCGCGGGAGCCCGGCGTCGCCAAGCCCGACCCGATCCTGGTCGCCGACAACGTCGTCCGCCGCTTCGGCGGCCTGACCGCGGTGAACGTCAACCACGTCGAGATTCAGAAGGGCGCCATCACCGCCCTGATCGGCCCCAACGGGGCCGGCAAGACGACCTTCTTCAACCTGCTGACCGGCTTCGACCGCCCCGACGAGGGCCAGTGGAGCTTCAAGGGCGACGCGGTGCAGGGCGTACCGCCGCACAAGGTGGCCCGCCGCGGTATGGTCCGCACGTTCCAGCTGACCAAGGTGCTGTCCCGGCTGTCGGTCATCGACAACATGCGGCTCGGCGCCGTCGGGCAGAAGGGCGAGACGTTCTGGCGGGCGCTCGTCCCCAGCCTCTGGAACAAGCAGGAAGAGGAGATCACGGCGCGGGCCGACGAGCTGCTCGCCCGCTTCAAGCTCGACAAGAAGCGCGAGGACTTCGCCGGCAGCCTCTCCGGCGGTCAGCGCAAGCTGCTGGAGATGGCCCGGGCGCTGATGGTCCAGCCCGACATGGTCATGCTCGACGAGCCGATGGCCGGCGTGAACCCGGCCCTCACCCAGTCGCTGCTCGGCCACGTCAAGAACCTCCGCGAGGAGGGCATGACGGTCCTGTTCGTCGAGCACGACATGGACATGGTGCGCGACATCAGCGACTGGGTCATCGTCATGGCGCAGGGACAGGTGATCGCCGAAGGCACGCCCGACTCGGTGATGGCGGACCCGCGGGTGATCGACGCGTACCTGGGTGCGCACCACGACGGCGCCCCCGATCCGTCGGCGTCCGGTGCCGTGGCCGCCTCCAACGATGAGACCGCGGCCGGCCCGGAGGCTTCCGGCGGCCCGGCGGGAAGGGAGTGACGATGGCCGAGAACGAGATCCCCGAGGAACAGGCCGACGACACGGCGGGTGTGGCCGTACTCGATCGGTCCGAACACCTGGCGAGCGCCGAAGGCGCATTGCTGCGCGCGGACGAACTGATCGCGGGTTACCTGCCGGGTGTGAACATCCTCAACGGCAGCGATCTGTACGCGCGTGAAGGCGAGCTGATCGGCATCATCGGCCCGAACGGCGCCGGAAAGTCGACCCTCCTCAAGGCCCTGTTCGGCCTGGTGACCATCCGCTCGGGCACGGTGACGCTGCGCGGCGAGTCGATCACCAACCTGAAGGCGCACGACCTGGTGTCGAAGGGCATCGGCTTCGTCCCGCAGACCAACAACGTCTTCGGCACGCTCACCATCGAGGAGAACCTCGAGATGGGCACCTTCCTGCGCCCCAAGCGGTTCAAGGAGCGCTTCGACTTCGTCTGCGGCCTCTTCCCGGCGCTCGGCACCCGTCGCAAGCAGCGGGCCGGCTCGCTGTCCGGCGGTGAGCGGCAGATGGTCGCCATGGGCCGCGCCCTGATGATGGAGCCCAGCGTCCTGCTGCTCGACGAGCCGTCGGCGGGCCTGTCGCCCGCGATGCAGGACGAGGTCTTCTTCCGCACCAAGCAGATCAACGGTACGGGCGTCACGGTCGTCATGGTGGAGCAGAACGCCCGGCGCTGCCTGGAGATCTGCGACCGCGGGTACGTGCTGGACCAGGGGCGCAACGCGTACACGGCGTCCGGCCGGGACCTGATGGACGACCCGAAGGTCATCGAGCTGTACCTGGGGACGCTGGCTCGCGCCTGATCCCGCACCGACGTCACGGCCGTCAGGGGTTCGCCCCTGGCGGCCGTACTCGTGTCCTCTCCTTTCCTTGCCTGGTGCAGGCTCCTGGCCTGGCCTTCCTTCCAGGCCGCGTCTTCCTTCCGGGCCGCCCTCTCTCCGGGCCGCCCTCTCTCCGGGCCGCCTTCTCTCCGGGGCCGGGTCTTCTTTCCCGGGCCGCCTTTGTTCTGGGGCCTGGCCTTCCTGGGCCTGGCCTTCTTCCGGGGGCCGGGTTTCGGGCATACGAAAGGGGCCCGGTTCGCACCGGGCCCCTCCGTGGTTCGCTGGCGTCAGCCGGCGATGTTACCGGCCTGGTAGGCCACGTTCTTGTAGGTGTTGTCCGCACCGTACTGGTAGATGCCGATCGTCGCCTGCGACGGGTCGCCGGCCTCGTTGAACTCGATCGGACCGCTCACACCGTCGTAGTCGATGTCGGTGCCCTTGTCCAGCAGGTCCTTGCACTCCTTGAACGTCTTGCACTTGGTGCCGCCGGAGGTGACAGCGGTCATCTGCTTCGCCATGGCGGACGGAGCGTCGCTCTTCGCCGCGGTGGCCGCCAGCGCCGCGACCACGGTCGCGTCGTAGGACTCCGGCGCGTAGCTGAAGTCCTTCAGCTTCGGGTCGACGCTGAGCAGGTTCTTCCGGAAGTCATCGGCGGCCTTGGCGCCGGGCAGCGTGCCCTTGGCGGTCTCGAACGTGCCGTTCGGGAACTCCTTGCCGTAGTTGGCGAGGTTGCCGTCGACCAGGTACCACTTCTTGGACTTGCTGGTCAGACCGGCCTCGACCAGCTTCGGCACGATCTTCTTGGTCTCGTCGAAACCGATGAGGACGATCGCGTCCGGGTTGGCCTGCTTGATCTTGCCGACCTCGGCGGAGTAGTCGGCGGCCTTCGGGTCGTAGACCTCCTCGGCGACGACCTGGCCGCCGCCGGACTCGATCGCGGCGCGGGTGCTCTTCGCGAGGCCGGTGCCGTACGAGTCCTGGAGGACGAGCAGGCCGACCTTGGCGTTGCCGTCCTCGGTGACGAGGTTGCCGAGCACGCGGCCCTGCAGCACGTCCGGGGGAGCGGTGCGGAAGTAGAGGCCGTTGTCCTTGTACGTGGTGAAGGCGTCCGACGTGTTGGCCGGCGAGATCTGCATGACACCGGCACCGGTGATCTTGTCGATCACGGACAGGGACACGGAGGACGAGGCCGCGCCGATGATGACGTCGACCTTCTCGGTGAGCAGCTTGTTCACCGACTGCGACGCGATGTCGGTCGAGGTGTCACCCGAGTCCGAGTCGCTCTTGGTGACCGGCTTGCCGAGGACGCCGCCGGCCGCGTTGATGTCCTTGATCGCCAGGTCGACGCCGGCGAACTCCGGCGGGCCGAGGAAGGCGAGAGAACCGGTCTGGGGCAGCAGAGTGCCGACTTTGAACGTGCCGTCTCCGGATGCGGCGGCGGTGGCTGCCGACGACGACCCAGCCGACGGAGTGTCACCGTCGTCGGCGCACGCGGCCAGGGTGAGGCACGCGGCGCCCAGCACGGCGACACTCCGCCATGCGAAGGAAGGGCGATTCATCCATGTCTCCTTAAGGTCAGCGGGCGGAAACCGAAGCGTTTCGCGCCTTCCGCCGATCGGGTCAACCTAGTGAATAGAAGGGGCCACGACCAGGACATTGGCTCTTCCTAGACCGACACGTTGTGCAGTCGTGATGTAGGCAACACGCCACCCCGACCACCGGGCACATCACCGCGACGAAAAGGCTCTATTTACTGGCAAGTTGGAATAACCGGAAGGTCGGTCGGCGGAGTTGTCGTACCCCGGGACTAGAGTTCTCCGACGTGAGCGACGACGCCCAGACCCCCCGCTTGCTGCTGCTCGACGGCCACTCGCTGGCCTACCGGGCCTACTTCGCGCTGCCCGTGGACAACTTCTCCACGCAGACGGGGCAGCCGACCAACGCCGTGTTCGGCTTCACCTCGATGCTGATCAACATGCTGCGCGACGAGAAGCCCACCCACATCGTGGTGGCGTTCGACGTCTCGCGCCAGTCGTTCCGCACCGAGAAGTACGCCGAGTACAAGGCCGGCCGGTCCGAGACCCCGCAGCCGTTCCAGGGCCAGGTGAGCCTGGTCAAGGAGGTGCTCGAGGCCCTGCGCATCCCCGTGGTGGAGAAGCCCGGCTACGAGGCGGACGACGTCATCGGCACGCTCGCCTGCCAGGCCCGCGACGCCGGCTTCGAGGTGGTCATCTCCACCGGCGACCGCGACGCCTTCCAGCTCGCCGGCGAGCACGTCACGATCCTCTACCCGGTCCGCGGCGTCTCCGAGGTCTGGCGGATGACGCCCGACGCCATCGAGGCCAAGTACGGCGTACGCCCCGAGCGCTACCGTGACAAGGCCGCGCTGGTCGGCGAGGCCAGCGACAACCTGCCCGGCGTTCCCGGGGTCGGCGACAAGACCGCGGCGAAGTGGATCAATCAGTACGGCGGGCTGGACGGCATCATCGCCCACGTCGACGAGATCAAGGGCAAGGCGGGGGAGAACCTGCGCGCCCACCTGGCCGACGTCATGCGCAACTATGAGATCAACGCGCTGGTCTGCGACCTCGAGCTGCCGCTGGCACCGCAGGACGTCAAGTGGCAGGGCTGGGACCGCGAGGCGGTGCACCAGGTCTTCGACGCGCTCGAGTTCCGGGTGCTGCGGGAGCGGCTGTATTCGTATCTCGAGGCCGTCGAGCCCGAGGCCGAGTCCGGCTTCGACCTGTCCGGCACCGTGCTGCGCACCGGTCAGGTGGCGGCGTGGCTCACCGAGCACGCCCAGGCCGCTCCGGTCGGTGTCGCGGTCACCGGCCGCTTCGGCCGGGGCACGGGCGCGCTGACCGGCATCGCGGTGGCCACCGGCGACGGCCCGGCCGCCTGGTTCGACCCGGCCGCCCTCGACGAGGCCGACGAGCACGCGGTCGCCGCCTGGCTCGCCGACGCCGACCGGCCGAAGATCATCCACGACGCCAAGCCGGCCATGCTGGCCTTCCGCGCCCACGGCTGGGCCCTCGCCGGAGTCCGCGTCGACACCGCCCTCGCCGCCTACCTCGCCAAACCCGACCAGCGCGCGTACGACCTGACCGATCTCGCCCTGCGCTACCTCAAGCGCGAGCTGCGCGTCGACGCCCCGGACGACGGTCAGCTGACCCTCGACGGCCTGGGCGACGAGGGCGCCGCCGAGCAGAACGTGATGCTCCGTGCCCGCGCCACCCTCGACCTCGCCGACACCCTCATCGAGGAGCTGTCCCGCGACGACGGCGCCTCGCAGCGCCTGCTCGCCGAGGTGGAGCAGCCGCTGGAGATCGTGCTCGGCGAGATGGAGCACGTCGGCATCGCCGCCGACACGCACTACCTCTCCGAGCTCGAGGCCCACTTCGCCGCCGAGGTCAAGGCGGCCCAGCAGGCGGCGCACGAGGTGGTCGGCCGCGAGTTCAACCTCGGCTCGCCCAAGCAGCTGCAGGAAATCCTCTTCGTCGAGCGCAACCTGCCCAAGACCAAGCGCATCAAGTCCGGCTACACCACCGACGCCGACGCGCTGCAGAACCTCTTCGCCCAGACCGGCGACCCGCTCCTCGAGCACCTGCTGCGCCACCGCGACGTCGCCAAGCTGAAGTCCACGGTGGACGGCCTGCTCAAGTCGGTCTCCGATGACGGCCGCATCCACACCACGTTCAACCAGACCGTGGCGGCGACGGGCCGGCTCTCCTCGACCGACCCCAACCTGCAGAACATCCCGATCCGCACGGAGGAGGGCCGGCGCATCCGCCGTGCCTTCGTCGTGGGGGAGGGCTTCGAGTCCCTCATGACCGCCGACTACAGCCAGATCGAGATGCGCATCATGGCGCACCTCTCCGGCGACGAGGCCCTCATCGCGGCCTTCAACTCCGGCGCCGACTTCCACGCGGCCACCGCCTCGTCGGTCTTCCACGTCCCGGTCGACGAGGTGGTCCCCGACCAGCGCCGCAAGATCAAGGCCATGAACTACGGCCTCGCGTACGGCCTGAGCGCCTTCGGCCTGAGCAACCAGCTCAGCATCACCACGGAGGAAGCCCGAGGCCTGATGGCCGAGTACTTCGAACGCTTCGGCGGCGTCCGCGACTACCTCCAGGCCGTCGTCCGCCGAGCGGTCCAGGACGGCTACACAGCCACCATCCTCGGCCGCCGCCGCTACCTCCCGGACCTGAGCAGCGACAACCGCCAGCGCCGCGAGATGGCCGAACGCATGGCCCTGAACGCCCCCATCCAAGGCTCAGCGGCCGACATCATCAAGGTCGCCATGCTCCACGTCGACAGAGCCATCCGCGAGGCCGGCCTCACCTCCCGCATGCTCCTCCAGGTCCACGACGAACTCGTCTTCGACGTCGCCCCCGGCGAACGCGAAACCCTCGAAGCCCTGGTCCGCCGCGAGATGGGCGCCGCCTACCCCCTCTCCGTCCCCCTCGAAGTCTCCGTAGGCCTAGGCCAAGACTGGAACAGCGCCGACCACTAAATCTCAGCCACCCGACCCAGCCTGCCCCCCGACGGCTTCGCGCCCCGCCGATGGCGTCCGGCGGGCCAGGGTCCCGCAGGCGAGTCCCGTCCGCGGTGCTAGTCGCGAGCGGCGGGGCCGCCGGGTTGCCGTGCGGCCGGGGGTACCGTGCGGCTGGCGTGCCGGGTGGCCGGGATGCCGTGCGGCGGGGAGCCTTGCGGCTGAGGTGCGGCTGGGGTGCCTTGCGCTTCCGGGTCCTGCGCCAGAAGGCCTGCTGGCTTACAACTCTTCGCGTGATGCAGTTCGCGGTCAGCGGTTCTCGGGGGTGGCGTTCGGGGCCCTGACCGGTCTCGGGGGCGGCTTCGGGCTCCGACCGGTCATCTCCGCTATCGCCCGGCCAATGCCGTCCCAGCTCCGCGGCGGCCCCGACGGACACCCGCGTGTCGGTCGAGGCCAGCCCTGGGGTGTAGGCGGACGCGGGAGCCGCAGAAGGTACCGGCCTCTCCTCCCGGATCGACGGCGTGGCAATATTCCCGACCGCATGGACCGCACCGCCCAGCCGGCGGCGCGGTGAAGTAAACGGGGAGGAACCAGGCATGCGCCGATACCGCACGAACACGCTCGACAACCACCGGCCTCGGTGGACCGCCGCCCTCACGGGCCTGACCGCAGCGATGGCGATGGCCGTGGCCGGATGTGGAACCGGCGACGATGGCGTCGCGGCGGGCAGTACCCCCGGCGCATCACAGGTCCCGACGGCGGGGTCCGCTCCTGCACCGGCCTCCGCGGGAGTCGACGCCGCACCGAAGACCTACCAGGCGCCGGCAAAAGGCTGCGACGGTGTCGACACCTCCGCACTCGACAAGGTCCTGGGCGCCGTGAAGTCGCGCCGCGAATCGGTCAGCAAGACCAAGGTCCTGGCCAGCGCGATGTGCAGCGTCACGTACGCATCGCACGTCCTCAACGTGCACATCGACATCTCGGAAAACGGCGCCGGCGAGATCATGTACCAGGGTCTGCGCGGCGCTCAGTCGAAACAAAGTCCTGTGACGGACCTGCCCGGTGTCGGCAGCGGCGCATACAGCTACACCGACCCGCTCACCGGCCCGAACGTCGCAGCCTGGGACGGCAACCTGTACATGAACGTAAACCTCGGATCCTTGACGAGCAGCACCGGTGCCGAACAGGCAACAGAGGCGTTGCCGAAGGTCGTCTCGGCAACCCTGGCCAAGATGCGGCCATAACAAGGCGTCGCTGACGCACTCCCTGCTTTGCTGCGGTGGTCCTGCGGCGGGAGTCCCGAAGCGTCAGCTTCCGCCTGCCTCATTTGCGGTTCGAGTTCGGGCGTCGGGTTGGGGCGTGTGGCGGGCGGGGTGGGTCGTCTGGGCGTCGTCACGTCTGGGGTTGGTGTTCGGCGTCGGCTCGGGGCGATTGATGGGCAAGCTGTGTCGTCCGGGCGCCGCCACCTCGCGGGCTGCGGCTGCCTTCGGCGAGTTCGTGCGAGCGGGCGTCCGGTCTCGGAGAGCTATTCGCTGTGCCTCGCCGGGAGTGGCATTCCGGCCACCCGATCGAGTGGCCGGAGAAAGTGTGATCCTTGGCCTATTGGGGCACCGCCGAGGGTCTTTCGGCTACAGATCGACGAAGTTCTCGGCATTGATACCGGGACCGTCCGCGCGCGCCGCCGGACCACCGTCCACCTCGGAATTAACAAGTGCTACATCTCCGCGCGCCGCTCGATGCAGGTGGCCGTGGAAGCGTTGTCGCGGATGCATTCTGGCTCTGCGCAATCGCGATCTAGCGCTGCGGAGCGAGGTGTCGGGATTCCGCCCCCGAAGACTTGCCTGGCTCTGCAAGGGTGGGCGCATGCCGAGCACTTCCATCGAGATGACACCGCTGTCGGGGGCGTGGGCTCCGATCGTGCGCCGGCCCCTCGAGGCCGACCAAGCGCGAGCCTTCGCCCCCATGTTCAAGGCCCTGGGCGACCCGGTCCGCCTCCGCCTCCTCTCCATGATCGCCTCCGCCGGCGGCGGCGAGGTCTGCGTCTGCGACCTCACCGGCTCCTTCAACCTCACCGGCCCGACGATCTCCCACCACCTCAAAGTCCTCCGCGAAGCCGGCCTCGTCGACAGCGATCGCCGCGGCACCTGGGTCTACTACCGCATGGTCCCGGCCGCCCTCGCCCTCCTCGCCGGCCTCCTCGACGTCAGCGCCGTGGCCGCCTCCGTCTGACATCGGCGGCCCCAGCAGTCCGGTAGCCCTCAGCGCCCGCCGGACGCCGAGTCCCGCTCGACCGCAGAGCGATCGTGGCCGCCCCGGAGAGGTTTGTGGCTTGCGAGCCTCCGGAAGACCGGCCGCGGTGCAGCGAACCGCTGCGCGTGACGGTGCCGGCCCGAAGCCGCGCTGGCAGCAACCCGGGGTTGCGATCGCAGCGGCGCGAAGCCGCGATCGCAGTGGTCTGAGGTCCCGATGGCATTGGCCCGCTGGGCGGGACAGCAGTGGCCTGTCGGGCGGGACGGCAGTGGCCCGCTGAGGGCGGGATGGCAGCGCCACGCTGGGCGGGATGACGGTGCCCCACCAGTGGCCCGCTGGGCGTGACGGTTGCGCCCGAGGTCGCGATGGCAGTGGCTCGCTGGGCGGGATGGCAGCGCCCGAGGTCGCGATGGCAGTGGCCCCGAGGGCGATGGCAGCAGCCCAAGGCCGCGACGGTGGTCGGGCTCGCTCATGAAACGCCGCGACTTGCAGCGCCTCGCGCTCACCTCGGCGCCTTCCCGCCCGGGGGCGCCTTCCCGCACCCGCACCCCCATCCCCGGGCCGGACCGCCCCTTGTCGCGGCGCCGGCCCTCCGCCCTCGACCCTTCACGGGGAGGGACGGCTACTTCTTCAGCGGATCATGTCCCCAGTTCATCAGGGAGTACCGCCACTTGGTGTCCTTCACGTCTCCTGAGGGGCGCTGGGCCAGGTGGCGATGGACGTAGCCGACCACCTTTCTCATGTGGGCCTCGTCCGCGTCGCTCAGGTCCGACTTCTTCGTGTGCAGGATGTGGATGATCTTCCGGCCGCTGTCGTGGCCCACCGACTCGCCGCCGGTGGTGGATTTCTGGCCCACCTCCTGCGACTCTTCGGTCTTGAGCCACTTCTCGAGCTCGGAGGCGGTCATGTTCACCGCCTCCTTGAACTCGGTGTAGGTGTCATTTGCCATGCTTCAGCGCTCCGGGCTTGTGGACTGCTGTGCCGCCCGTCTTGTCGCTCTTGACCTTGTACTGCGGTTCGTCCTTGGAGGCTTTCACCGTTCGGCCGGCCTCTTCGGTGCGCGACGTGATCTTCTTCTCGACCGTGCCGTGCACCTGCTGGCCGTGGCTGCTCCAGGTCACTTCGTCGCCCTTTTTCAAGCTCATGATCTGGTGGTACCCGGGGGTCATGGCAAGTAACTGACGAATATCGCGGTGCCCGGGAAAAGCTTGCCGCGCAGGGGGCTCCACTGGCCCCAGATCTGGTCGTGGCCCTCCGGCCATTCCGGTTCGACCAGGTCGGTGAGCACGAAGCCGGCCGCGACCAGCTCTCGGATGCGGTCGCCGAGCGTGCGGTGCTGTTCGACGTATGTCGGGTTGCCGTCGGTGTCCTGCTCCACGTACGGCCGGCGGTCGAAGTAGGGGTGCACCGCGAGCAGGCCGTCCTCGCCCGGGTCGTCGAGGAAGATCCACCGCATGGGGTGTGTGATCGAGAACACCCATCGGCCGCCGGGGCGCAGCACGCGGGCCACCTCGCGCATCACCGCGGCGGAGTCGGCCACGAACGGGACGGCTCCGAATGCCGTGCAGACCACGTCGAACGCCGAGGTCGCGAAGGGCAGGGCCAGGGCGTCTGCCTGCACGAGCGGCACCCGTACCCCCGAGCGGTCCGAGGCCTGCTGCGCATGGCGCAGCATCCCCGCGCTCAGGTCCAGCGCGACCACGTCGGCGCCCTGCCCGTCGAGCCAGCGGGCTGCCGAGGCCGCACCGCAGCCCAGCTCGAGCACCCGTTTGCCCCGCACGTCACCCAGCAGCCGCACGTCGGCCTCGCGCAGGCCCTCCGGGCACCAGACGAAGTCCACGTCGCCGAGGAAAGTGCCGTGTTCCTGCTGGTAGTCGTCCGCGTCCAGGTCCCACCAATGCCGGCTGGCGGCGCGGCTCTCGTCGTCGGTCACCGCCCGGCGGAGCGTCGTGGGGTGGGTGGTGGGCTGAGCTTCGATCACCCGGTCACCGTACGGGGGGAGTACGACACTTCTGCGAAACGGCTGGTCGTAAGTGCTTGTCCAAGATCACGGGGAGGGTGCTCAGGCCGTACCCTCGAGGGGCGGGACGAACGACGCTCCCCGGCGCGGAAATGGCACAAAGCGGACTCGATGGCGGGTTTTGCGAGATCAATGAGGCTCGGTCCGCAGGAGGGCTTGCAACCTGTGGTAATGCGCACGGTAAGCTAGTCGATGCGCTCGCGGATCGTGTGCCTCGGCAGGGAGCAGGTTCCGCAAGACGTCGGTCCCAGCATGATCCTGCTCGTTTGATCGCCCTCGCTTGATCGCCAAGCTCCAGCGTCGTGATCACCGGTTGTTCGTGCTGTGCCCGCCGTCAGTTCCGCGCGGCGCGAGAGACACCACGACACCATCCGTTCGGAGCAACAGTCCACATGACGAGCAGCATCGAGGCCACCTCGAGCGCCAACAAGGTCACCGTCGACGATCTTGGCTCGGAGGAAGCTTTCCTCGCAGCCATCGACGAGACCATCAAGTACTTCAACGACGGCGACATTGTCGAAGGCACCGTCGTCAAGGTCGATCGGGACGAGGTCCTGCTCGACATCGGCTACAAGACCGAGGGCGTCATCCCCTCGCGCGAGTTGTCGATCAAGCATGACGTGGACCCCGCGGAAGTGGTGTCGGTCGGTGACCACATCGAAGCCCTCGTCCTCACCAAGGAGGACAAGGAAGGCCGCCTGATCCTCTCGAAGAAGCGCGCGCAGTACGAGCGGGCGTGGGGCACCATCGAGAAGATCAAGGAGGACGACGGCGTCGTGCGCGGCTCCGTCATCGAGGTCGTCAAGGGCGGCCTCATCCTCGACATCGGTCTCCGCGGCTTCCTGCCGGCCTCGCTGGTGGAGATGCGCCGCGTGCGCGACCTCCAGCCGTACGTCGGCCGTGAGCTCGAGGCGAAGATCATCGAGCTGGACAAGAACCGCAACAACGTGGTCCTGTCCCGCCGCGCCTGGCTCGAGCAGACCCAGTCCGAGGTCCGCACCGAGTTCCTCAACAAGCTCCAGAAGGGCCAGGTCCGCAAGGGCGTCGTGTCCTCCATCGTCAACTTCGGTGCCTTCGTGGACCTGGGTGGCGTGGACGGCCTGGTGCACGTCTCGGAGCTCTCCTGGAAGCACATCGACCACCCGTCCGAGGTCGTCGAGGTGGGCCAGGAGGTCGAGGTCGAGGTGCTCGACGTCGACCTGGACCGCGAGCGCGTCTCCCTGTCGCTGAAGGCGACCCAGGAGGACCCGTGGCGCCAGTTCGCCCGGACCCACGCGATCAACCAGATCGTGCCGGGCAAGGTCACCAAGCTGGTTCCGTTCGGTGCGTTCGTCCGCGTGGACGACGGCATCGAGGGCCTGGTGCACATCTCCGAGCTGGCCGAGCGGCACGTCGAGCTGCCCGAGCAGGTCGTCCAGGTCGGCTCGGACGTCATGGTCAAGGTCATCGACATCGACCTCGAGCGTCGCCGGATCTCGCTCTCGCTGAAGCAGGCGAACGAGAACTTCGTGGAGGGCGAGGAGCACTTCGACCCCACCCTCTACGGCATGGCGGCCACCTACGACAACGAGGGCAACTACATCTACCCGGAGGGCTTCGACCCGGAGACGGGCGAGTGGCTCGAGGGCTTCGACAAGCAGCGCGAGGCGTGGGAGAAGCAGTACGCCGACGCCCGCGAGCGCTGGGAGGCCCACACCAAGCAGGTGCAGGCGTCCCGCGAGGCCGACGCCGAGGCCGCGCTCAACCCGGCTCCGGCCGGCGGCGTGACCACCTCGTCGTCGTCCTCCTCCACCTCCACGAGCACGTCGGCTCCGGCGCGCGCCGCGGAGGAGCCGGCCGGCACCCTGGCCACCGACGAGGCCCTCGCCGCTCTGCGCGAGAAGCTCGCCGGCGGCAAGAGCTGACCACGGCGCCATGGCTCGCCGGTCCCCGGACCGGCGAGCTGTAGCTCCGGCTTCGGAAAACCCCGTCCGTCCCAGGGCGGGGTTTTTTCGTGTACGCCACGAGCGGCGCCCGGTTGTCCACAGGCTGCCGGGCCCGCACTGACACGACCCGGTGGACCCGGGATACTGGTCGCGTGCTCAGGGTGGGATTGACCGGTGGCATCGGCGCCGGCAAAAGTGCCGTCTCGCAACGGCTGCAGCAGCTCGGCGCGGTCATCATCGATGCCGACCGCCTGGCCCGGGAGGTCGTGGCGGCCGGGACCGACGGGCTGGCAGAGGTCGTCGACGCCCTGGGGCCCGAGGTGCTCGGCGCCGACGGCGAGCTCGACCGGCCCGCGCTTGCCGCGCGCGTCTTCGGCGACGAAGCTGCCCGCCGCCGGCTCGAGGGCGTCATCCACCCCCGCGTACGCGCCCGCACCGCTGAGCTCGCCGCCGCGGCGCCGCCCGACGCGATCGTGGTCAACGACGTGCCGCTGCTCGTCGAGGTCGGGCTCGTCCCGACGTACCACCTGGTGATCGTCGTCGACGCGGCCCCCGAGGTGCGGACCGCCCGGCTCGTCACGACGCGGGGGATGACCGAGGCCGAGGCCGCCGCCCGGATCGCCGCCCAGGTCGACGACGCCGACCGGCGCGCCGCCGCCGACGTGGTCATCGACAACAACGCCGGGCTCGACGAGCTGACAAGCCGGGTGACGGGGCTGTGGCGGGAGCGGCTCCTGCCGTACGAGGAGAATCTGCGGCTGCGCCGGCGTGCGCCTTCCGAGACGCGGCTGCGCGTCGTACCCCCGGATCCGACCTGGCCGCGGCAGGCCGGCCGGCTGATCGCCCGGATCAACCATGCCGTACGCCCCCAGCTCGGCCGCGACGCGGACGTGTGGCACATCGGTTCCACGGCCGTTCCAGGGCTCCCGGCCAAGGACGTGATCGACCTGATGCTCGCCGTCCCGACGCTGGAGCAGGCCGACAAGCTCGCCGATGCGCTCGCCGGCGCCGGCCTGCCGCAGCGGGAGGGCGAGTGGTTCGACAATGCCCGCGGCATGCCGGGCAGGACCTGGCCCAAGCGGTTGCACGGTAGCGCGGACCCGGGCCGCTCCGTCCACCTTCATGTCCGGGTGACCGGCTCGCCCGGCTGGCGCTTCGCCCTCCTGATGCGCGACCACCTGCGCGCCGTCCCCGAGGCGCGCGACGGTTACGCGGCGGCCAAGGAGCGATGGGCGTCCGCTCATGCCGAGGTGGAGAGCTACGCAGAAGCGAAAGAGCCCTGGTTCGACGAGGAAGCCGTGGCAGCGCACCAGTGGGCCGAGGAGACCGGCTGGCAGCCGCCACCCGCGGACAGGGCCTGAGACAGTAAGGGGCGCTCGCGGCGGCCGGTCGGCGCTGCTCGCGCCACCTCTCGAGATGCGCTCTCCGGCAGTGCGCCGGGGCTGCAGTCTCCGTCCCGGGCGTGGCGCCTTGTGGTGGCGCCGGGTCGTCCGGGAGGCCGCCGCGAGCGGCCTACCCGGTCAGGGTAGAGGGGACCGGGAAGACCGGACAATGCCTGGTGGCGAGGCGAATGTGCACCCAGCGAACACCCGCTCGACCGAGCCCGCCGAAACTTGTCACACCCCCGACGTACGGTTGTCCCCATGGCGCTCGACATCCCACGACTCGACGGCACCTTCAAGGTCGTCAGCGAATTCCAGCCGGCCGGTGACCAGCCCACGGCCATCGCCGAGCTGGAGCGCCGGGTGCGCCGCGGCGACCGCAGCACCGTTCTTCTCGGCGCCACCGGCACCGGCAAGAGCGCGACCACCGCGTGGCTGATCGAGAAGCTGCAGCGGCCGGCGCTCGTGCTCGCCCCCAACAAGACTCTGTGCGCGCAGCTCGCCAAGGAGTTCCGCGAGCTCATGCCGCACAACGCCGTCGAATACTTCGTCAGCTACTACGACTACTACCAGCCTGAGGCGTACATCGCGCAGACCGACACCTACATCGAGAAGGACTCGTCGGTCAACGAGGAGGTCGAGCGGCTGCGTCACTCGGCGACGATGTCGCTGCTCACCCGCCGCGACGTGGTCGTGGTCGCCACCGTCTCGGCGATCTACGGCCTGGGCACGCCGCAGGAATACCTCGACCGCGCGGTCAAGGTGAAGGTGGGCCAGGAGCTCGACCGCGACAAGCTGCTCCGCCGCCTGGTCGACATCCAGTACTCGCGCAACGACATGGCGTTCCAGCGGGGCACGTTCCGGGTCCGGGGCGACACGCTGGAGATCATCCCGGCGTACGAGGAACTGGCCGTGCGCATCGAGCTGTTCGGTGACGAGATCGAGAAGCTCTACTACCTGCACCCGCTCACCGGCGAGATCGTCCGCGAGGTGGACCAGCTGGTGATCTTCCCGGCGACACACTACGCGGCCGGCCCGGAGCGCATGGAGCGCGCCATCCGCGACATCGAGGCGGAGCTCGCCGAGCGCCTCGCGGAGCTGGAGCGGCAGGGCAAGCTGCTCGAGGCCCAGCGCCTGCGCATGCGCACGACCTACGACATCGAGATGATGCGCCAGGTCGGTTTCTGCAACGGCATCGAGAACTACTCGATGCACATGGACGGCCGGTCGTACGGTGACCCGGCGTACACCCTGCTCGACTACTTCCCCGACGACTTCGTCACCGTCATCGACGAGTCGCACGTGACGATCCCGCAGATCGGCGGCATGTACGAGGGCGACGCCTCCCGCAAGCGCATCCTCATCGAGCACGGCTTCCGCCTGCCCAGCGCCGCCGACAACCGGCCGCTGCGCTTCGACGAGTTCCTCGAGCGTGTGGGCCAGATGGTGTTCCTCTCCGCGACCCCCGGCCCGTGGGAGCTCCAGCAGTCCGGCGGCGAGTACGTGGAACAGGTCATCCGTCCGACCGGCCTGGTCGACCCCCAGGTCGTGGTGAAGCCCACCAAGGGCCAGATCGACGACCTCATGCACGAGATCAAGGAACGCACCGACCGTGACGAGCGGGTTCTGGTCACCACCCTCACCAAGAAGATGGCCGAGGACCTGACCGACTACCTGCTCGAGAACGGCATCCGGGTCCGCTACCTGCACTCCGAGGTCGACACGCTGCGCCGCGTCGAGCTGCTCAAGGAGCTGCGCAAGGGCGACTACGACGTCCTCGTCGGCATCAACCTGCTCCGCGAGGGCCTCGACCTGCCCGAGGTGTCGCTGGTGGCGATCCTCGACGCGGACAAGGAAGGCTTCCTGCGCAGCGGCCGCTCCCTGATCCAGACGATCGGCCGCGCGGCCCGCAACGTCTCCGGCGAAGTCCACATGTACGCCGACAAGATGACCCCCTCGATGCGCGACGCCATCGAGGAGACCGACCGCCGCCGCGCCAAGCAGATCGCCCACAACGAGGCCAACGGCATCAGCCCGGAGCCCCTGCGCAAGAAGATCCACGACATCCTCGACGACATCTACCGCGAAGCCGAGGACACCGACACGGCCATCGGTGGCCACGGTCCCGGCGGCCACGTGGTCGGCGGCGCCGGCCGGCAGATGTCCCGCGGCAAGGGCCCGGTCCCGGAGACCCGTTCCAAGGCCCGCGGCGCGTCCGCCCCGGCCCGTGAGGGCATGGCCCGTGCGGAACTGGCCCAGCTCATCCAGGACCTCAACGACCAGATGCTGGCCGCGGCCCGCGAGCTGCAGTTCGAGCTGGCCGCCCGCATCCGCGACGAGGTCTCCGAACTCAAGAAGGAGCTTCGAGGAATGGACGTCGCCGGCGTGAAGTGAGGAAGCTGCCAACGCCCCGTGGGGCCGGGGCCGGCCGCCAGGCGTTGCGCCGGCGACCTCGGTGAGTCTCGGGGCGGCTGGGTGTGCCGCGCGGCACCGGGATCTGGGACGCGGGGCGGGCCGATTCTCACTACGCTGGCCGCGTGTCGACAGCTGATGCCCTGACGTGGATCGTCGCGCCGCTTGCGGTGGAGGGGGAGCTGCTCCGGCTTGCCGAGAGGTGTCTCGCTGCGGACGGTGGCCTTCCGCTTTCCGCCGAGCCTGGGTTTGTCCGGCGTCGGTGGGTCGGTGACGCGGTGCTGAATGTGCAGGTGCGCACGGCGGATGGCGGGCTCGTCGCCGCTGGCGCGATCCGGCCCACCGACCCGAGCCGGTCTTCGCCGGTCGATCCGGTCGAGGTCGTGCCGGCGGACGGCGCGGCGCCCGTCGTGCTTGAGACGGCGCGACCTACTGACTCAGTAGGTGCAAGCTCGATCTCGGCGTCCCACGGCGCTCCGAGCGGTGTCTGGCGCGGTGGGGCGACGTTTGCGGGGTTGGTGGACCCGGAATTTCGGTCCCGAGGGCTCGGCGGTCGACTGCTGGACTGGGGACTGACCGAGGCGGCGCGGCTCGGCGGGGCCGTCACCGTCGAGACGGAGTCCTTGACCGCGCGGTCACGTCAGCTGTTCGCCGGGCGGGGACTGCGGCAGGTCTTCGCCGAGGATGTGCTGCGGTTCGATCTGGGTGCCCGGGGCGTACCGGAAGTGGCGTGGCCGAGTGGCACCACCGTTCGGGAATGGTCGGATGCTGACGCGGAGCGGTTCTTCCGGGTGTACGACGCGGCTTTCCGGGAGCGGCCCGGCTTCCCGGGGTGGAGTGCGGCTCAGTGGATCGCAGATGTGGTCGATGACGACGAGTTCCGGCCGGGGTGGTCGTTGCTGGCCTCCGTTCCGGGCCTGGGCGATGCGGGGTTCGTGACGGCGGCGGTCGGGTGGATCGTGCAGGTCGGCGTCGTTCCGGCCGCCCGGGGACGGGGGCTGGGTGCGGCTCTCGTGACGGAAGCGCTGCGTCGGATGCGGTCGAACGGCGCCGAGGAGGCCTGGCTTGACGTCAACGTCGACAATCCTGCCGCCGGGCTGTATCGACGGCTGGGCTTCGAGGACCGGGGACGACGAGCCCGATTCCAACTCGCCTGACAACGCAGCACGCGGAGGAACGACGAACTAGCCTCCTAGGACACCTTGCGGGGTGTGCAAGGTCCACCGTTTCGCTTCGCATAGCCGACGGCTTCGCTGCGAGGGGAGAGGCGTGACGTCGAGAGGTGCGACTTCAGAAGGTGGGACTTCGAGAGGTGGGACTTCGAGACGTGGGACGACGGAAGGCAGGCCGCCATCCGCGACACCTCAGCGAACTCAAGCGACAGCCAGCTCGCGAGGCCCCGCGTCGGCATTCTGAGGCGCCTCAGCCTGGGTGCCTGCAGGCCGGCGCGGACCGTACCGAGGAAGCAGAGCCGACCGGCCGGGCGGAGATGATCCTGCGGGCTCGCAGACAGCCAGCTAGCTGCTCTGACGCCGGTTCAGGCCCGATCATCACCTTCCCGCGAGAGACTGGACACGATTGTCCGGGCTGATGTGTCACACCGGCCCGCAATGCGACACAATGGCTAGCGTAGGAGGGGAGTATTCCTCTGCGCCGGTCTCGTCAACACGGTCTGCTCCCGTCAGGGAGAGCCCGGGGCCGGTGGTCTTCGCCCGTCGGGTGGAGGCGGAAGAGACCTCCGACAGTCGCACGTCGCCGAGCCGGACCCCCATTCCGGTACGGCGATGAACCGTGTCTGCCGGAGGTCCTCGTTGAACGTTTCCAGCTGGGTTTGGCTCGTCACTCTGGGCGCCCTCGTCGTCATGCTCGCGGTCGATCTGCTGATCGTCGGGCGGCGGCCGCACGAGCCCTCGATGCGGGAGGCCGGCGGCTGGGTTGCCTTCTACGTCGGGCTGGCACTGGCGTTCGGGGTGGGGTTGTGGGTCACCGCCGGGGGGACGCCTGCGGGGGAGTTCTTCACCGGGTGGCTCACCGAGTATTCGCTGAGCGTCGACAACCTGTTCGTTTTCATGATCATTATGGCGCGGTTCAACGTGCCTCGGCAGTTCCAGCAGAAGGTGCTGCTGATCGGGATCGTGCTGGCGCTGGTCATGCGGGGGGCGTTCATCGCCGCCGGGGCCGCGCTCATTCAGCAGTTCTCGTGGGTGTTCTACATCTTCGGTGTCTTCCTCGTGTACACCGCTGTCACGCTGCTGCGGGGCGGTGAGAACGACGACGAGGACTTCAAGGAGAACATCCTGATCCGCTGGGCCAAGCGGGTCTTCCCGCTGTCCAGCTCCTTCGACAGCGGGAAGATGACCGTGGTGACCGACACCGGGCGGCGGTTGTTCACCCCGCTGCTCATCGTGATGATCGCCATCGGGACCACCGACCTGATCTTCGCGCTCGACTCGATTCCCGCGATCTTCGGGATCACCAAGGAGCCGTACCTGGTCTTCACGGCGAACGTCTTCGCGCTGATGGGGTTGCGGCAGCTCTACTTCCTGCTCGGCGGGCTGCTGGAGCGGCTGGTCTACCTCAACATCGGGCTCGCGTTCGTGCTGGCCTTCATCGGGGTGAAGCTGTTCCTCGAGGCGCTGCACACCAACTCGCTGGGTTTCATCAACGGCGGCGAGGGCGTGCACTGGGCGCCGGAGATCCCGATCTGGCTGTCGCTGCTGGTCATCATCGGGACGCTCGGGGTCGCCACGGCTGCCAGCCTGGCCAAGTCGTCCCGCGACCAGAAGAAGGAACTGCTCAAAACCTGATGCGGGTACGGTGCTCAGCACCGTACCCGCATCGGTTTTACTGCTGGTGCTTGCGCCGTGCCGCAGCCCGGCCGCGGGTCTGCTGGTCGAGCACGACCTTGCGGATCCGCACCGCGGCGGGGGTGACCTCGACGCACTCGTCCTCGCGGCAGAACTCGAGGGCCTGCTCCAGCGACAGCTTGCGCGGCGGGATCAGCTTCTCCGTCTCGTCGGCGGTCGACGAGCGCATGTTGGTGAGCTTCTTCTCCTTGGTGATGTTGACGTCCATGTCGTCCTGGCGGCTGTTCTCGCCGACGATCATGCCCTCGTACACCTCGGTGGTGGGCTCCACGAAGAGCTGGCCGCGCTCCTGCAGGTTGGTCATGGCGAACGCGGTGACCACGCCGGCGCGGTCGGCCACCAGCGAGCCGTTCTGGCGCGTGCGCAGCTCGCCGAACCACGGCTCGTAGTCCTCGAACAGGTGGTGCATGATGCCGGTGCCGCGGGTCTCCGTCAGGAACTCCGTACGGAATCCGATGAGGCCGCGGGCGGGGACCAGCCATTCCATGCGCAGCCAGCCGGTGCCGTGGTTGATCAGCTCTTCCATCCGGCCCTTGCGGGTGGAGAGCAGCTGCGTGATCGCGCCCATGTACTCGTCGGGGGCGTCGATGGTGAGCCGCTCGACCGGCTCGTGCAGCTTGCCGTCGATGGTCTTGGTGACCACCTGCGGCTTGCCGACGGTCAGCTCGTAGGACTCCCGCCGCATCTGCTCGACGAGGATGGCGAGGGCCAGCTCACCACGGCCCTGGACCTCCCAGGCGTCCGGGCGCTCGGTGGGGAGCACGCGCAGCGACACGTTGCCGACCAGCTCCTTGTCGAGCCGGTCCTTGACCATGCGGGCCGTCACCTTGCCGCCCTTGACCTTGCCGACCAGCGGGGACGTGTTGGTGCCGATGACCATCGAGATGGCCGGCTCGTCGACCTGGATCAGCGGCAGCGGCTTCGGGTTCTCCGCGTCGGCGAGCGTCTCACCGATCATGATGTCCGCGATGCCGGCGACCGCCATGATGTCGCCGGGGCCGGCGCTCTCGGCGGGCTTGCGCTCCAGGCCCTCGGTGATCAGCAGCTCGGAGATCCGTACGTTGCTGATCGTGCCGTCGGTCTTGCACCAGGCGACGGTCTGGCCCTTGCGGATCGTGCCCTCGTGCACGCGGCAGAGCGCGAGACGCCCGAGGAACGGCGAGGCGTCGAGGTTGACGACGTGCGCCTGCAGCGGCGCGCCTTCGGTGTACGTCGGGGCCGGGATGGTGTCGAGGATCGTGCTGAACAGGACCTCGAGGTCGGTGCTGTCCTCCGGGACGGTGCCGTCCTTGGGCTGGGTCAGCGAGGCGATGCCGTCGCGCGCGCAGGCGTAGACGATCGGGAACTCGATCTGGTGCTCGTCGGCGTCGAGGTCGAGGAAGAGCTCGTACGTCTCGTCGACGACCTCCTTGATCCGGGCGTCCGGGCGGTCCACCTTGTTGATCACCAGGATGATCGGCAGCTTGGCGTGCAGCGCCTTGCGGAGCACGAAGCGGGTCTGCGGGAGCGGGCCCTCGGAGGCGTCGACGAGCAGCACGACGCCGTCGACCATGGTGAGGCCGCGCTCGACCTCGCCGCCGAAGTCGGCGTGGCCGGGGGTGTCGATGATGTTGATGGTGACGGGCTCGCCGTCGGCGGGGCGGTAGCTGATCGCCGTGTTCTTGGCGAGGATCGTGATGCCCTTCTCCCGCTCCAGGTCCATGGAGTCCATGACGCGGTCGGCCATCTCGCCCCGCGCGTGGGACTGGCTCCCCTGGCGCAGCATGGCGTCGACCAGGGTGGTTTTGCCATGGTCGACGTGGGCGATGATGGCGACGTTGCGTAGGTCGGTGCGGGTCTGCATACCCCCATTGTCCTTGGTCTCGGTTGCCGTCCGGCCCCGGGGCTTCCTCCCGTGGAACCGGTTGCGGGTGTCGTCCCGTACGTCCGGTTTGCCGGGCAGCGGCGCCTTGCCGGCGCTGTTAGCGTTCGGGGTCCGAACGGGGCGACGGGGAGGACCTGAACGATGAAACGGCTGGCCGCTGGGCTTGTGGCGCTGCTCGTGGCGGCCGGCTGCGGCCTCGGAGGCGGCGGATCCGACCCGGAGCCGATCACGGCGGCCCCGGCGGCGGTGGCGCCCTCCGACGAGGTGACCGAGGAGCCGGTTCCGCAGGAGTCGACCCCGCCGTCGAAGGCCCCGGTGTCGCCGAAGTCCAAGCCGAAGCCGAAGAAGCCGAAGAAGCCGAAGCCGACGAAGACCGAGGACCCGAACAACTTCCAGATGCCCGCCTGCGCCACCAAGGAGGGCAAGGCGGTCTCCAAGGCCAAGGCGAAGGCGGCGCTCACCGCGGCGGCCGGCAGGACGTACTGGCCGGGGACGGCGCCGCAGTTGAAGGTGCCGAAGCGGCTCGTGCTGGCCACCGCCTGGCATGAGAGCGGGTGGACTTCCAACTACGTCAACTGCGACGGCGGGCGCGGGCTGATGCAGGTGATGCCCGACACGGAGGCGTTCATCAACCAGCGGTTCGAGAAGGCGTACGACAGCCACGACTACCGCGAGAACGCGACCCTCGGCGCGAACTACCTGGCGTGGCTGACGTATGCGTTCGGGCACGCGTACTTTCACGACAACTTCGACCTGAGCGCCGGGAAGTGCCGGAACCACAGCAGCATGTGCCTGCTCAACATGGTCATCTCCGGCTACAACGTGGGTCGCGGTGCGGTGGATGACGCGTACGCGGACAAGAAGCTGCCCAACCCCGCGTACGTGGACAGCGTCCGCTCGCTGCTGAAGTCGTGCTACTGCGACAGGTACTGAGCCGGTCGAAGGCTTCCTCGAGAGCCGAGATACACTGGCGGGTGGAACCCGAGGCTGCGCCCCCGCATGCGCGTTTTGACCGACGAACGAGCGCGGTAGTAAAGTCTCGGGGTTGTCGTGCGTTGATGATGCTGGCGAGCTCCTGACTTAGGCCCGTGCAGCACACACTAAGGAGCTTTTGCGCAATGCCGCCCAAGAAGAAGACCCATGAGGTGACCCTCGCGCTTGAGGCGGGTAACGCCGCGATGGTGGACCTCGGCAAGATGCTCGGCCCCACCGGCGCCAACATGCGTGCCGTCAAGGTCGAGTACGACGAGGCGACCGCGAAGAACCGTGGCGAGATCATCCCGGTCATCGTCTCGGTCTTCGAGGACCGCAGCCACCAGCTCACCTACAAGACGCCGCCGACGAGCTTCCTGATCCGCAAGGCTCTGGGCATCCAGTCGGGCGCGTCGAACCCGCTGACGCAGACGGTGGGCACGCTCAGCGGCGACCAGATCAAGTCGATCGCCGAGCGCAAGCTCCCCGACCTCAACGCCAACGACCTCGATGCCGCCATCAAGGTCGTGGCCGGCACGGCGCGGTCGATGGGCGTCAAGGTCGCCGAGTAGGTCACCGGCACTTCCCGCGGCGCGGTTCCCCTCACGGGGGCCGCGCCGCGGTGTTTCTCAGGACTTCCCGGCGATCACATCGTCGATCAGGCCGTAGTCCTTCGCCTCCTGGGCGTTGAGGACACGGCCCGCGGACAGGTCGTCCTCGATGCGGCTGCGGGTCTGCCCGGTCGTCTCGACCAGCCGCAGCACCAGCTCCTCCAGCTCCCGCAGGTGCTGCCCGGCCGCCGCCGCGACGGCGTCCGCCGTACCCGTGACTCCGGCCGCACGCGGCTCCACCAGCTTGAACCGGGCGTGCCGGTAGGCCGACCGCCGCTGGGCGGCGGCGAGGACGGCGAGCACGGCCCCGCCCGCCTCCGAGGTGACCACCGCGTGCACCGGGGCAGCCATCGCGTCGATCACGTCGGTGATCGCGTGAGCGGCGTTGAGGTCGCCGCCGTCGCAGGCCACGTGCAGCTGAACCGGCTCGGGGCCGGCCGCGTCGAGGGTGAGCAGGGCGGCGGCGATGCCGGTGGCGGCGTGGCTGTGCAGCGGGCCGCGGACCATGACGATGCGCTGGTCGAAGAGGCGTTCCTCCAGCCAGCCGGGGATCGTCGGACCCGCGCCGGCGCCGGGGAAGGACCACGGCTCGGGAACGGGCGGGTTGGGCTGCCAGCGCAGGTCCATCGGGGCCTCCGGAGCGCTCGAGGGTGTTCGGCGACCCTACGTCCGGGTTGTGTCCGTCCCGGCGTCTTTCAGCCCAGGGCTGACGCGCCTAGGGTGATTGTGACCCAGTGCACAACTGCAGGGAGTGGGCATGTCGGACACACTGCACCTCGATCCCGCGACCACGGCGATCGTGCTCATCGAGTACCAGAACGAGTTCACGTCCGACGGCGGGGTGCTGCACGGTGCCGTCGCTCCCGTGATGGAGAAGACCGGCATGCTGCCCAAGACGGTCGCGCTCGTCGAGGCCGCCCGCGCCGCCGGGGTGACGATCATGCACGCGCCGATCACGTTTGCCCCCGGGTACGGGGAGCTGTCGCGGCACCCGTACGGGATCCTCAAAGGAGTGGTGGACGGCAACGCCTTCGTCAAGGGCACCTGGGGCGCGGCGATCGTCGACGACCTGACCCCCGCGGAGGGCGACATCCTCATCGAGGGCAAGCGCGGCCTGGACACCTTCGCCAGCACGAACCTCGACTTCATCCTGCGCAGCCGCGGCATCGAGACGGTCATCCTCGCCGGCTTCCTGACGAACTGCTGTGTCGAGTCGACGATGCGCAGCGCCTACGAGAACGGCTACCGCGTGATCACCCTGACCGACTGCGTCGCGGCGACCTCGGCGGAGGAACACGACAACGCCATCGCGTACGACTATCCGATGTTCTCGTTGCCGATGGAGTCGCTGGAGGTCACCGCGGCGCTGCGGGAGTGACGGGCGCTACCAGCCGCGGGCGCGCCACTCACCCAGGTGCGGGCGCTCGGCGCCGAGCGTCGAGTCGTTGCCGTGCCCCGGGTAGAACCACGTGTCGTCGGGCAGCCGGTCGAAGAGCTTGTGCTCGACGTCGTCGATGAGCGAGGCGAACTTCTGCTTGTCGCCGCGGGTGGCGCCCACGCCGCCGGGGAAGAGGCTGTCGCCGGTGAACAGGTGCGCGATGCCGTCCGGCTCGCGGTAGAGCAGCACGATCGAGCCCGGGGTGTGCCCGACGACGTGGATCACCTCGAGGGTGCAGTCGCCGACCGCGATGGTGTCGCCGTCGCGGACGGTGTCGGTGACCACGGGGATCTCCGCGGCGTCGTCCGCGCCGGCGATCGAGCGGGCGCCGGTGGCGTTCACGACCTCGGCCAGGGCGCCGTGGTGGTCCCAGTGGCTGTGGGTGGTCACCACCGTCGCGAGGCCGCCGTCGCCGATCAGGTCCAGCAGGGTCTGCGCGTCGTTGGCGGCGTCGATCAGCAGCTGCGTGCCGTCCGACGCGCACCGCAGCAGGTAGGCGTTGTTGTCGCGCGGCCCGACCGACACCTTCGTGACGGTCAGGCCGTGCAGCTCGCGGACCGCGGGCGCCGAACCGCGGCTCACGTTTCCGGTGTAGGTCATCGTCACTTCCACTTCGGGGGAGTGGGGAGGGGGCCGTCCGGGGACACGGTCAGGTCGGCGCCGTCGGCCCGGCCCGCGAGCCAGGCCGCGATCGAGCGGGTGGGGCCGACGACCGCCGGGGTGGCGTCGGTCACCGCGCCGACGGTCAGCGGGTGGTCGAGGCCGTGCGGGCGCAGTACCAGCGCCGCCGCGTCCTCCTTGGCCCCGCCGACGATCTCGCGCAGCAGCCGCAACGCGAACCCGTCCGACCAGTCCTCGGGGGTGTAGCCGCGGCCCAGGTCGACGTGGTGGACCTCCACCTCGCGCAGCCGGGCCCACGGCACGAACGCCGCGGACCGGCCGGTCGAGGGCAGATGGAACGCCCACGCCTCGGCCGGCATCGCCGCGGCCGCGTCCGCGAACCGTTCGTGGGACTCCCGCAGGTCGGCGATCTGCTCGGCGAGCGGCCGGCCGCGGCCCGCCTCGATGCCCTCCTCGCGGGCGGTGGGCGTCGGGTACTGCGGCGTCTCCACGCCGGTGCGGGCCCAGGTCAGCAGGTTCGTGTGCGAGTCGGCGTTGCGCGCCACGTGGGTCAGCACGTGGCCGATCGTCCAGCCCGGCAGCAGCGACGGCGCGGACTCGGCGCCGGGTTCCAGCTCCTCGGCGGTACGGATCAGGCGTTCGGTCGCCTGCTCGACATCGGTCATCAGCACCAGCGGATCGATCGTCACCCACCCAACCTAGTGGGTGGCCCGGGACCGGACCGATCGGAAACTCGCTTTCCCGCCCGTGACGCCGACCGTACCGTCGTCGGCAGACGCGATCGCAGACCGCCGCCTTCCCACACACAAAGGGTTTTCCATGTCCGACCTGCCCGCGCTGGGCTGGGACGCGACGCTCGCGTCCGCCTATCGTCCCTTCGACCGCACCGACGCCCTCGCCGGCCGGGTGCTGCGCGCCGACCGTGGCGTCTGCACCGTGCTCGCCGCTGACGGCGTCCACCGTGCCAGTCTCGCCGGCAGCCTGCTGCTCGGCGCCGCCGCCGACCCCGCCAACCTGCCCTGCGCCGGGGACTGGGTGGTGCTGCGGCGCTGGCCGGACCGCCGTACCACCGTGGAGATCGTGTTGCCGCGGCGCACCGCGCTGATCAGGCGTACCGCGGACAAGGACTCCAGCGGCCAGGTGCTGGCCGCCAACATGGACACCGTCGCGGTCGTCGAGCCGATGCACCCGGAGCCCGACGACGCCCGGGTCGAACGGCTGCTGTCCCTCGCCTGGGAGTCCGGCGCGCAACCGGTCGTCGTGCTCTCCAAGAGCGACACCGCGCGAGATCCGCAGGCGGTCGCGCGCCAGCTCGCCGAGCTGGCCCCACAGGTACGGGTGCTGCCGGTCAGCGTGCGCCGCGGCACGGGGCTGGAGGAGTTGCGCGACCTCGTCACACCCGGGCGCACCCTCGCCCTGCTGGGCCGGTCCGGGGCGGGCAAATCCACGCTGGTCAACGCGCTGGCGGGCGCCGACGTCATGCCCGTGCAGGAGATCCGGCGGGCGGACGGCAAGGGACGGCACACCACCGCGTACCGGAACCTGGTCGTCATTCCCGGGGGTGGCGCCGTGCTCGACACGCCCGGCATCCGCGGGGTGGGCCTGCTGGAGACTGCCACGGGCCTCGACCGGGCCTTCGCCGACGTCGCCGACCTGGCGTCCCGATGCCGCTTCGGTGACTGTCATCACGACGGTGAGCCCGGGTGCGCCGTCGAAGCGGCGCTCGCCGACGGCACGCTGCTGCCACGGCGACTCGAGAGCTGGCGCAAACTGCACCGCGAGGTCGCCGTCGAGAGTGGCCGGCGGGCCGAACGGCTCGCCGGGGCGGCCGGCCCCGGGCGGCGCAGACCACGGCGGTGACCCCGCGCTCTGGCAGAATGCACCGGTGCCCGCGGTAGAGGAAATCGTCGCTGACCAGCCGGATCTTGCCGCTCCTGAGGCGTCCGGCGGCCGCGTGCGCCGCTACGGCCCGTGGGCGTTGCTGAGCTATCTGGCGCTCGGCGTGCTCGTCCTGCTGCAGCTCTGGCGCGACCCGTCCGGGCGGGTGCTCTCGGCCAACGACGATGACCACGGCTTCTTCCTGTTCGTGCTGGCGCACGGCGAACGGGTGCTGTTCCACGGCGAGAACCCGTTCTTCACCGACCGGCTGAACGTTCCCGACGGCGTCAACATCATGGCGAACACCACGGTGCTCGCGCTGAGCGTGCCGTTCGCGCCGGTGACCCACTTCCTCGGCGTGGGCGTCACGATGGTGCTGCTGCTCACACTCGGGCTCGCCGGCACGGCGGCGGCCTGGTGGTGGGTGCTTTCCCGGCATCTCGTACGCGGTCCGCTGGCGGCCTGGGTCGGCGGCCTCTGGTGCGGGTTCGCGCCCGCGATGGTGTCGCACGCCAACGGGCACATCAACTTCGTCTCGCAGTTCGTGGTGCCCTTCATCGTCCGGCAGGTGGTGCGGCTGCGCGAGCCCGGCCGGGTGCTGCGCGGCGGGGTGATCCTCGGGCTGCTCATCGTGCTGCAGGTCTTCATCAACGAGGAGACGCTGCTCTTCACCGCCATCACGATGTTCGTGGTCGTGGTGGCGTGGGCCTGTTCCGCCCGGCAGGCCGCGCTCGAGGCCGCGCGGCGGTTCGTGCTCGGGCTCGGCGTCGCGGCCGGCACCGCGCTGGTGCTGCTCGCGTACCCGCTGTGGGTGCAGTTCGCGGGGCCGCAGAGCTACAGCGGGCAGCCGTTCGAGCCGGGCAAGTTCGTGACGGATCTGCTGTCGCTGGGTGCGTACGCGCGTCAGTCGCTGGGTGGCAACGGGGTGGTGGCGCGGGCGCTGAGTCCGAGCCCGACCGAGGACAACGCGTTCTGGGGCGTACCGATGCTGGTGATGCTGGTCGTCGCCGGCCGGATGCTGTGGCACCACCTCGCCGCCCGCGCGGCGATGATCGCCGGGCTGGTACTGCTCGTCATGTCGCTGGGCCCGCAGCTGCGCGTCGCCGGGCACGACACCGGCGTCCCGCTGCCGTTCGCGTTGATCGCGCACGTGCCGGTCATCGACCTGATCAGCGTGACCCGGTTCGCCATGGTGCCCGCCACGATCATCGGCGTGCTGCTCGCGCTCGCGGCCGACCGGGCGGTGCTGCTGCCGTCGCGGCGGCGGATCGCTTTCTGGGTGGGGCTGGCGGTGGCGGTCGTGCCGGTGCTGCCCAAGCCGCTGCCGGTGATCGGGGCGCCGGTGACGCCGCCGTTCATCGCCCAGCGCATGTGGGAGCAGTACGTGCCCGAGGGCCGGACGCTGGTGACGGTGCCGGTGCCGGAGGTGACGACCGGGCGTACCGGAATGCGGTGGTTCGCCCTCTCAGGGCTGGACTATCGGATTCCGCGCGGCTACTTCATGGTTCCCGCGAACCCGCCGGCCAACCGCACCGGCTCCTGGAACGCGGCCCCCCGGCCCACCTCCGACCTGCTGCGCTGGGCGGGGGCGTACGGTCGGATGCCGGTGGTCACGGACGCCGACCGGCGTGCCGCGATCGACGACCTCACGTACTGGCGGGCCGCGGTGGTGGTGCTCGTACCCGACACCCCGCACCGCGACCTGCTGCAGAACCTCCTCACCGATCTGCTCGGCGCCGCCCCGCAGCAGGTCGGAGGGGTGCAGCTGTGGGTGATTCACCCGACGGGGTGATGGGAATTCCCGGTGTTTTCCCGGCGCTGTACTCGGGCGGTCCAAAAATGTCGTACCCCGCGGCTAGGGTGGCGGCGCCCATTGAACTGACGTAACGGAGTGGCTGGCTGTGGCCGACCGACTGATCATCCGCGGCGCGCGGGAGCACAACCTGCGCGACGTCAACCTCGACCTGCCTCGCGACGCCATGATCGTGTTCACCGGGCTGAGCGGCTCGGGCAAGTCCAGCCTCGCGTTCGACACGATCTTCGCCGAGGGGCAGCGGCGGTACGTGGAGTCGCTGTCGTCGTACGCCCGGCAGTTCCTCGGCCAGATGGACAAGCCGGACGTCGACTTCATCGAGGGCCTGTCGCCGGCCGTCTCCATCGACCAGAAGTCGACGTCTCGCAACCCCCGCTCGACCGTGGGCACGATCACCGAGGTCTACGACTACCTGCGCCTGCTCTTCGCGCGTACGGGTATCCCGCACTGCCCGGTCTGCGGTGAGCGGATCAGCAAGCAGAGCCCCCAGCAGATCGTCGACCGCGTCCTCACGATGCCCGAGGGCACCCGGTTCATGGTCCTCGCCCCGGTCGTGCGCGGGCGCAAGGGCGAGTACGTCGACCTCTTCGCCGAGTTGCAGTCGAAGGGCTACGCGCGCGCCCGCGTCGACGGCGTGGTCCACCCGCTCTCCGAGCCGCCCAAGCTGAAGAAGCAGGAGAAGCACACCATCGAGGTGGTGGTCGACCGGCTCAGCGTCAAGGCGAGCAGCAAGCAGCGGCTGACCGACTCGGTGGAGTCCGCGCTCGGGCTGGCCGGCGGCATCGTCCTGCTCGACTTCGTCGACCTGCCCGAGGACGACCCGGCCCGCGAGCGCCGCTTCTCCGAGCACCTGGCCTGCCCCAACGACCACCCGCTCGCGATCGAGGACCTCGAGCCGCGGGTCTTCTCCTTCAACGCCCCGTACGGCGCCTGCCCCGAGTGCAGCGGCCTGGGCACGAAGAAGGAGGTCGACCCGGAGCTGATCATCCCGGACGAGGAGCGCAGCATCCGCGAGGGCGCCATCCAGCCCTGGTCCGGCGGCTCGACCCTGGAGTACTTCCTGCGCCTGCTCGAGGCGCTGGCCAAGGCCGAGGGCTTCAGCGTCGACACCCCGTGGCGCGCGCTGCCCAGCCGCGCGCAGAAGACCATCCTCTACGGCTCCGAGGACCAGGTCCACGTCCGCTACCGCAACAAGTACGGCCGTGAGCGCTCCTACTACACCGGCTTCGAGGGCGTGGTGCAGTGGATCGAGCGCCGGCACAACGACACCGAGAGTGACTGGTCGCGCGACAAGTACGAGGGCTACATGCGCGACATCCCCTGCCCGACCTGCGGCGGCGCCCGGCTCAAGCCCGAGGTGCTGGCGGTCACGGTGGCGGGCAAGAGCATCGCGGAGGTCTGCAACCTGTCGGTGGGCGAGTGCGCCGAGCTGCTCGCCACCATCGAGCTCGACGACCGGCAGAAGATGATCGCCGAGCGGGTGCTCAAGGAGATCAACGCCCGGCTCCGCTTCCTGGTCGACGTAGGCCTCGACTACCTGTCGCTCGACCGCGGCGCCGGCACCCTCTCCGGCGGCGAGGCGCAGCGCATCCGGCTCGCCACCCAGATCGGCTCCGGCCTGGTCGGCGTGCTGTACGTGCTGGACGAGCCGTCGATCGGCCTGCACCAGCGGGACAACCACCGGTTGATCGAGACGCTGGTCCGCCTCAAGAACCTCGGCAACACGCTGATCGTGGTCGAGCACGACGAGGACACCATCCGCACCGCCGACTGGATCGTCGACATCGGCCCGGGTGCCGGCGAGCACGGCGGGCAGATCGTGCACAGCGGGTCGGTGAAGGGGCTGCTGGCCAACAAGCAGTCGCCGACGGGGGCGTACCTGTCGGGCCGCAAGAAGATCCCCACGCCGGCCACCCGCCGCCCGCAGACGCCGGGACGCGAGCTGGTCGTGCAGGGCGCGCGCGAGCACAACCTGCGCAACCTGACCGTGAACTTCCCGCTCGGGCAGTTCATCGCCGTGACCGGAGTCAGCGGCTCGGGCAAGTCCACGCTGGTCAACGACATTCTCTACACCGTGCTGGCCAACCAGATCAACGGCGCCCGGATGGTCCCCGGCCGGCACACCCGCATCACCGGCCTCGACCACGTCGACAAGGTCGTCGGCGTCGACCAGTCGCCGATCGGGCGCACCCCGCGCTCCAACCCGGCGACCTACACCGGCGTCTTCGACAACGTCCGCAAGCTCTTCGCCGAGACCACGGAGGCCAAGGTCCGGGGCTACGGCCCCGGCCGCTTCTCGTTCAACGTCAAGGGCGGCCGCTGCGAGAACTGCTCCGGCGACGGCACGATCAAGATCGAGATGAACTTCCTCCCGGACGTGTACGTGCCGTGCGAGGTCTGCAAGGGCGCGCGCTACAACCGGGAGACCCTCGAGGTCCACTACAAGGGCAAGACCATCTCCGAGGTGCTGGAGATGCCGATCGAGGAGGCCGCGGACTTCTTCCAGGCCATCCCGGCCATCCACCGCCACCTCAGGACCCTGGTCGACGTCGGCCTCGGCTACGTCCGCCTCGGCCAGCCCGCCCCGACCCTCTCCGGCGGCGAGGCGCAGCGCGTGAAGCTCGCCTCCGAGCTGCAGAAGCGCTCCACCGGCCGCACGGTGTACGTGCTCGACGAGCCGACCACCGGCCTGCACTTCGAGGACATCCGCAAGCTGCTGCTGGTGCTCAACGGCCTCGTCGACAAGGGCAACACGGTGATCACCATCGAGCACAACCTGGACGTCATCAAGACCGCCGACTGGCTGATCGACATGGGTCCGGAGGGCGGCAACAAGGGCGGCCTGGTCCTCGCCACCGGCACGCCCGAGGAGGTCGCCGAGGTGCCCGGCAGCCACACGGGCCACTTCCTGCGCCCGATGCTCGGCCTGACCGGCGAGCCGGCCGGGGCGGACGCAGCGGTCGAACGGGCCGCCAAGGCGAACGGGGCGGGCAAGCCTGCGGCCAAGCCGCGGACCACGCGGTCGCGGGCCAAGGCGGCCGTCTGACCGTTCCCGCTGGGGCGGGCGGCGGCTGAAGCGTCGACGAACGGGGGCGGGTCACCGGTTGGCCGCGGGGGATCACCCCGGTCGCCGGGACCCGCCGGCCGATTCGGCGTGGTTGCGGGCTTGTGGTGGGCGGGCCGCCGGGCCGTGAGGGTTGCCGCGGTCGGCTGGCCGGCGCTCGTCATGGGGTGCTGCGAGGCCTGTTGAGGCGCCGGCGCGGCTCCGGCGGGCTAACTGGGTCGAGGCCGTCGACCCGACGGGGGCGGGTTGCCGTGGGGCGGCCGCCGTGGGCGGGGCAGTTCGCCGGATTGGTTGAAGACACAGATAACTCACAGCTACGACGCTTTGGCCCGCTCCGTCCTGGGGAAACGGGACGAGTGTCGCGCTGTCGCCTGGATAAAAGGGTCTTTCCGGACTCATAATTTCCCGGCGCCCATGAACCACTCCGGTGGAGCACGCGTATATGGAAGCAATGCCGCGTGACCCAAGCGCGCGGATCAGCGGTTCTCGGAAGGGTTTGGCGAACAGATGACTGACGTGCAGACGAGTCCGGACGCCGGGACCACGGGCACCGGCGAGAAGGCCGCCACCGGCACGGTCGCCTCGCGGCGCGTCGTGCTCGTGGGGGCGGGTGCGCTCGGCGCCGGGTGCCTCCTCGCCGCCTGCGGTACGGACACCAGTGGCACCGGCACCACCGCCGGCGCCAACGGCGGCGACTTCAGCAACAACCCGGTCCCCGCCGGCAGCAAGGGCGCCAACGCGGGCGGCACCGGCTCGGACTCCGGTGACTCCTCCGGCGGTGGCGAGACGCTCGTGGCGGTCGCCGACGTCCCCGAGGGTGGCGGCATCATCAAGGGCGACTACGTCATCACCCAGCCCGAGAAGGGCACGTTCAAGGCGTTCAGCAAGGTGTGCACGCACCAGGGCTGCCCGGTGAACAAGGTCGACGGCGGCAACATCCTCTGCCCGTGCCACGGCAGCTCGTTCTCCATCACCGACGGCTCGCCGACGGCCGGCCCGGCGAAGAAGCCGCTGCCGGAGACCAAGGTCAAGGTGGACGGCGACAACATCGTCGCCGCGTGAGGTCGTGGGGCCGGCCCGTGGTGGCCGCCGCGGGCTCGTGACGCGCGGTCACACCCCTGCCGACACGGCCGGCCCCATCACACGTGTGATCTTCGCGGCGCGCGCCCTTCGTCGAGCGGCCGCCTTCCTGACGGGCTCGCGCGGCGCCTCGGTCCGACACCGGGCGCCCTGGCCGGGCCCGGCGTTGCGGGTGCTCTTTCCGGGTCCGGCGCCGCGGGTGCTCTTTCCGGGTCCGGCGTCGATCGCGGGTCGATGGGCGTTCTTTTCGAGCTGAGCGCCGATCGCGGGCCCCCGGGCGCTCTTTCCGGGCGCCGGCGCCGATCGCGGGTTTCCGGCCGGAGGCCCGACGCCGTGGCGGCGGCAACGGACCTCCGGTCGGGTAATCATGTCAGGGGTCGGGATTAGTGTTGAGCCCGTGCCTGACCCGTCCAGCTACCGGCCGGCGCCCGGGACCATTCCGGACGCTCCCGGTGTCTACCGCTTCCGCGACCCGACCGGCCGCGTCATCTACGTCGGCAAGGCGAAGAGCCTGCGCAACCGGCTGAACTCCTACTTCGCCGACACGTGGAGCCTGCACGCGCGCACCCAGCAGATGGTCACCACGGCGGCCGCTGTCGACTGGGTCACCGTCAGCAGCGAGGTGGAGGCGCTGCAGCTGGAGTTCTCCTGGATCAAGGAGTTCGACCCGCGGTTCAACGTCAAGTATCGCGACGACAAGTCGTACCCGTTCCTGGCCGTCACCCTCAACGAGGAGTACCCCCGGCTGCAGGTCATGCGGGGTGCCAAGCGCAAAGGGGTGCGCTACTTCGGGCCGTACAGTCATGCCTGGGCCATCCGTGAGACGCTCGACCTGCTGTTGCGAGTCTTCCCTGCGCGCACCTGCTCCGCGGGAGTCTTCAAGCGGGCGGGTCAGATCGGCCGCCCCTGTCTGCTCGGCTACATCGGCAAGTGCTCCGCGCCATGTGTGGGCTCCGTCACCGCCGAGGAACACCGGGCGATCGTCGACGACTTCTGCGACTTCATGGCCGGCCGCACCGACACGTTCGTCAAGCGGCTCGAGCGCGACATGCTCGACGCCTCCGAGCAGCTCGAGTTCGAGAAAGCCGCCCGGCTTCGCGACGACATCACCGCACTGCGCAAGGCCATGGAGAAGCAGACGGTCGTGCTCGGCGACGGCACCGACGCCGACGTCGTGGCCTTCGCCGAGGACCCGCTCGAGGCGGCGGTCCAGGTCTTCCACGTCCGCGACGGCCGCGTGCGCGGCCAGCGCGGCTGGGTCGTGGAGAAGGTCGAGGACCTGACGACCGGAGACCTCGTGCACCACTTCTGCAGCCAGGTGTACGGCGATGAGCACGGCGAAAGCGACGTCCCCCGCGAGCTCCTGGTGCCCGCCCTCCCGCCTGATGCCGCCGCGCTCGAGCACTGGTTGTCCGAGCACCGGGGCAGCAGGGTGACATTGCGCGTACCGCAGCGGGGCGACAAGCGCGCCCTCCTCGAGACCGTGGCGCGCAACGCAGGCGAATCCCTGGCCCGCCACAAGCTGCGCCGCGCCGGCGACCTGACGACCCGCAGCAAGGCCCTCGACGAGATCGCCGAGGCGCTGGGCATGGACACGGCCCCGCTGCGCATCGAATGCTTCGACGTCTCCCAGATCCAGGGCACCGACGTGGTGGCCAGCATGGTCGTCTTCGAGGACGGCCTGGCCCGCAAGAGCGAATACCGCCGCTTCGCGGTGCGCGGCAACCCGGACGGCAGCGGCACGGACGACCTGGCGGCGATGAGCGAGGTGATGCGGCGACGGTTCGCGCGCTACCGCGCCCAGGCCACCGAGGATGCCGCCGCAGCGGACGCGGCCGTGGCGCAAGCCGGCGCAGCGGCCGCGGGTGTAGCGCAAGCCGGCGGAGCGGGCGCGGGTGTGGCGCAAGCCGCCACAGCGGACGCGGCCTTTGCGGGAGCCGGTGCCGCGGCCGTAGCGGAAGCCGCCGTCTCGGCCGGGGCCGCGTCAGCCGCGGGGCTTGAGCCGGCGGGGTCCCTCCCGGGATCCGCTGTGGACGGCGGCTTCGGCGAAGAGGCCGCGGATGGCTCCGACCCGGCTGACGTCGGCGGCGGGCAGGACGCCGGGGAGCCGGTGACCAACGACCTGCCGGGCATCGATCCGCTCACGGGTCGGCCGCGCCGGTTCGCGTACCCGCCACAACTGGTCGTCGTCGACGGCGGCCAGCCGCAGGTGAACGCGGTCGCGGCGGTGCTGTCCGACCTGGGCATCACCGACGTGGCGCTGTGCGGGCTGGCGAAGCGGCTCGAGGAGGTCTGGCTGCCCGGCGAGGACTTCCCGGTGATCCTGCCCCGCACCTCCGAGGCCCTCTACCTGCTTCAGCGGGTGCGCGACGAGGCGCACCGGTTCGCGATCACGTTCCACCGCCAGCGGCGCTCGAAGCGGATGACGGCGTCCGCCCTGGACAACATCCCGGGCCTGGGGGAGACGCGGCGAAAGGCACTGCTGCGGCACTTCGGGTCCCTGAAGCGGCTGGGGCAGGCGAGCCCCGAGGAGATCACCGAGGTCCCCGGCATCGGACGGCGGACGGCCGAGGCCGTTCTCGCAGCACTGGCGGGCTCGGCCACGAAGGACGGCGCGGCGGAGGATCGAGCCGGCTCAGCCGCCGATGAGGACGGTGCTGCAGCCGCTGTGGATACCGCGGGAGCGAGCCCGGTTCCAGCGGGGGGCGCGGGCCGGACCAAGGCCGGCGCCAACCGGTCGCGGGTGGCACGGCCTCTGCCTCCACCGACCGGCTCAGAGAACGACGGTGATGCGGAAGGGGGCGGATTCGACCGGGGAAGTGCGGCCGATGAGCGTGTCCCTGGCGGCGCGCATGAACCCGGGTAGGCCTCCGCCGGTAGGGGCCGCGGTGAGTGCTCGCGGGTTCGGTTGGAGTGCGCCGGTAGCGGCTGGACGTTTCCACGGGGGTCCGGCAGGCGTGCGCCCGTAGCGGCCGGCAGGACCGGGCCGGGTGAGTGCTCGCAGGGTGGGTCGACCGGAGCCGGTAGCTGGAGGCGCGCGGCCCGGCGGAGCGGGTGAGTTCGTCGTGCGGGGGTGCCGGGCGGCTTGCGCAAAGGGGCGGTGACCGGGTGTGAGCTGCGAGAAGGGTGGAATACCGCCGACCGGGTGCGCTGTTGCGGCAGACGGGTGAATTCCGGCTGCCCGGGAGCACCCGGACGGCCGGATCGGGTAGCGGACATGGTGTCCGGCGGATTCCGGCGGCCCTGTCGGCCTAGGATGCAGTGTCCGCCCGGACGGGTGGGGCGGCTGTGCGGTGCAGGAGGAGTGCGTGACCGAGTCGATGCCGGAGTTCGCTCCGGAGCCGTCTCCCGACGAGGCCGGTACCGACCTCGTGGTGGTGACCGGGGTGTCCGGTGGTGGCCGCAGCACGGTCGCCCGCGCCCTGGAGAACGTCGGCTTCTATGTCGTCGACAATCTGCCTCAGGCGTTGATGCTCGACATGGCTCAGCTCGCGTTCGAGGCGGGGGGTGCTGCCCGGCGTACGGCGATGGTTCTGGACGTGCGGAGCCGGGCCTTCTCGACCGACCTGGCCGGGGCGGTCCGCGCGCTGAAGGAGCGGGGCTTCTCGCCGCGGGTCGTTTTCGTCGATGCCGACGACGAGGTGCTCATCCGGCGCTTCGAATCGGTACGCCGTTCGCACCCGCTGCAGGGTGACGGCCGCCTCGCGGACGGGATCGCGGCCGAGCGCAAGCTGCTCGAGGAGGCGCGCGAGCAGGCGGACGTCATCATCGACACCAGCCACCTCAACGTCAACCAGCTCCGGCGCCGGGTCGAGGAGCTGTTCGGCGGGGAGGATGCGCGCAAGCTGCGGATCACCGTGCTGTCGTTCGGCTTCAAGTACGGCCTGCCGCCCGACGCCGACTACGTGATGGACGCCCGGTTCCTGCCGAACCCGTTCTGGGTGCCGGAGCTGCGCGACCACACCGGGCTCGAGGAGGGCGTCAGCACGTACGTCCTCGGCCAGGAGGGCGCGAGCGACTTCGTGGGCACGTACGCGAACCTGATCGCGGCGACCGCGCCCGGGTTCGAGCGGGAGGGCAAGCGGTACCTTACGGTTGCGGTCGGCTGCACGGGTGGCAAGCATCGCAGTGTGGCGATCGCGGAGGAGTTGACCACCCGGCTGCGCGACATCCGGCTCTCCGCCCACTCATCGCACCGCGACCTGGGCCGGGAGTGACCGGGGAGGCCGCCGGACCGTCCCGGGACGCGAGCCGGCCCATCAAGGTCGTCGCCTTCGGGGGCGGGCATGGGCTGGCCGCGTCGCTGAAGGCCCTCCGGCGCTGCACGCCCGAGCTGGATCTCGACATCGCCGCGGTCGTCACGGTCGGCGACAACGGCGGGTCGAGCGGCCGCCTGCGCGCCGAACGGGACGCCCAGCTGCCGCCCGGCGACCTGCGCATGGCCCTGGCGGCGCTCGCCGACGACGAGCCCGCCCACCAGCTCATGGTCCGGCTCATGCAGCACCGCTTCGCCCCCGTGGGCAACCCGGACCGTCGCGCCGCGGGAACACGCCCGGAGCCCGGCGTTTCCGAACCCGAGCTCGTGGCAGAACCCGAAGACGCGGCGGCGGACCAGGTGGGTGCGCAAGGGAGGGCCGGAGCGGCCCCGGCGAAGGCGGGCTGGGGGAACGTCGACCGGCGGATCGCCTCCCTCGGCGGCAAGCACGACCCGCTGGCCGGGCACGCCGTCGGCAACCTGCTGCTGCTCGGCCTGATGGAGCTCATGCCCGACCCGGTCGAGGCCCTCGAGCACGCCGGCCGCATGGTCGGTGCCCGCGGGCGGGTGCTGCCCATGGCGTGTCATGCCGTCGGGATCGAGGCTGATGTCCGCGGCGCCGATCCGGGCCGGCCCGGCGAGGTGACCACGGTACGTGGCCAGCACGCGGTGGCCGTGGCCAGTGGGCATGTGGAGGCCGTGCGGATCGTGCCGTCGTCGCCGCCCGCCTGCCCGGCTGCCCTGGAGGCGATCCGGGATGCCGACTGGATGATCTTCGGGCCGGGGAGCTGGTACACCAGCGTGCTGCCGCATCTGATGGTGCCGGAGCTGGCCGCTGCGATCGTGGCGAGTCCGGCGCGGCGGCTGGTCACGTTGAACCTTGCCGCCGACAACGAGACGCTCGGGCTTTCCGTTGCCGATCATCTGGCTGCGCTGCACTGGTATCTGCCCGAGCTGCGCATCGACGTCGTGCTCGCCGACGCGAAGTGGGTCGGTGAGCCCGATCCGGTGCACCGGGCGGCTCAGGCGCTCGGGGCCCGCCTGGTCCTTGCCCCGTTGGCAGTTGCGGACGGCAGTCCCAAGCATGATCCTGAGTCGTTGGGCACTGCGTTGGTGCCGGTCCTCGGCTCCGATCGTTAAGCAACTGGCGATGGGCCAGCACGACACAGACCGCGGAACAAGAGCGCGAAAACAGCATGAGGTGACTTCGAGATGGCGATGACGGCAGCGGTCAAGGACGAGCTGAGCCGGGTCGACGTACCCAAGCCGTGCTGCCGCCGTGCGGAGATGGCCGCCCTTCTGCGCTTCGCGGGCGGGCTGCACATCGTCTCCGGGCGGGTGGTCGTCGAGGCCGAGCTCGACACCGGCGCGGTCGCGCGGCGGCTGCGGCGCGAGATCGCGGACGTGTACGGGTACCCGAGCGAGGTGCACGTGCTCGCCTCCGGTGGCCTGCGCAAGGGCAGCCACTACATCGTCCGCATCGTCAAGGACGGGGAGGCGCTCGCCCGGCAGACCGGCCTGCTCGACGTCCGGGGCCGTCCGGTGCGGGGCCTGCCCCCGCACGTCGTCTCCGCGAACGTGTGCTGTGCGGTGGCCGCCTGGCGCGGCGCGTTCATGGCGCACGGTTCGCTGACCGAGCCGGGCCGCTCGAGCGCGCTGGAGATCACCTGCCCGGGACCGGAGGCGGCCCTGGCGCTGCGGGGTGCCGCCCGTCGCATCGGTATCACCGCCAAGGAGCGGGAGGTGCGCGGCGTCGACCGGGTCGTGATCAAGGACGGGGACGCGATCGCCGCGCTGCTCACCCGCATCGGGGCGCACGCGAGCGTGCTCGCCTGGGAAGAGCGACGGGTACGACGGGAGGTGCGCGCGACGGCCAACCGGCTCGCCAACTTCGACGACGCCAACCTGCGCCGCTCGGCCCGCGCGGCCGTGGCGGCGGCGGCGCGGGTGACCCGGGCGCTGGAGATTCTCGCCGACGAGGCGCCGAACCACCTGACGTCGGCGGGCCGGCTGCGGCTCGAGCACCGCCAGGCCAGCCTCGAGGAGCTGGGCGCCCTCGCCGACCCGCCGTTGACCAAGGACGCGATCGCCGGTCGTATAAGGCGTCTGCTCGCCCTGGCCGACAAGCGCGCCCGCGACCTCGGCATCCCGGACACCGAGGCGGCCGTCACGCCGGAGATGATGGCTTGCTGACGACGATTGCCCCGCCCCCTCGACGATCGTGAGAGCGCTGCGATCGCGGGTTCGCCTGGTATCGCTGCTGAGCCTGGTCGCGGTGCTCGCTTCGGTGGCGTGGGTGGCGTACCGGCATTGGCGTGACAGGCCGCCGTTCTCGGTGTCCGCTGTGCACGCCACCGCAACCGTCAGGTTCACCGAATGGTCGCGGTTCGAGCAGGATGCCCGGGCGATCGGCGCGGAGGACCTGGGTGCCCGCCCCGCCGGCCGGCCGGATGACCGGCTTTTCGTGGGCCGGCTGGAGCACCGCACGCCGACGGGGGCCGGCGACCAGGACGTCTTTCACGTCCTTGTCGTCGACAAACGCAACGAGCGGTTCGCCGGCGTCGGAAACCTCACGCAGGGGCCGCCGAGCTACCTTGCCGGTCTGTCGCAGCGGTACCCGTGGTTGCCGGCGCCGAGGGGCGCGGAGGACGGTCAGGCCTGGTCCGTGGCGGTTCCGGCGAACCGGCCGGGTCCGATCTCGTTCGCCGGCGGCCTGCCGGCGTCGCAGGGCTTGACCGAGGCGGATCTCATGGTGGTGTTGGTTCTCGTCGGGCAGGACGGGACCGCGTACTGGGCCGCGCGGGTCAGCGGTTGAGCAGCACACGCCCGAAGAGCACAGTGCCGGCTCCGGCGATCACGACGCTCAGCAGTCCGACTCGCAGGCTGCTGTGGTCGGCGACCAGGCCGACCAGCGGCGGTGAGGCGAGGAAGCCGACGCGCAGCACCCAGCTCACCGCCGCCAGTCCCACGCCCGGCGGCAGGCCGGGCAGCTCGTCGGCCGTGTGCATCGCCGCCGGGACCAGCGTCGCCGTGCCCAGGCCGGCCAGCGCGAACCCGGCCAGGGCGCTGCCCACGGACGGGAAGGCCAGCGCGTATCCCATGCCCGCCGCGGCCAGTGCGCCGCCGAAGCGGGTGACGGTGCGCTGGCCGAAGCGGTCCACCGCGCGGTCGCCGAGGAGCCGGCCGGCGGTCATGGCGACCTGCAGGGCCACGAAGGCCAGGCCGGCGGTTGCCGCCGCCGCCCCGACGTCCTCGGTCAGGAAGAGCGCACCCCAGGACGCTCCGGCGTCCTCCACCAGGGAACCGAAGACCGCCAGCAGGCCCAGCGCCGCGAGCATCCAGACGGCCGCGCCGGGGACGGCACGCCGTCCGCCCGGGGTGGTGGGCCGGTCCGCGTGGTCCGGTCCCGGCAGCATGAACCGGTACGCGACCAGCGCGGTCCCGCTGAACAGCGCCCCGGAGACCGCCAGGTGCACCCCCAGCGGCAGGCCCAGCCCGGCCGCCGCCGCGCCCATCAGGCCACCGAGGACCGCGCCGATGCTCCAGACGCCGTGGAACGAGTTGACGATGGAGCGCTCGTACAGGCGTTGGACGCGCAGGCCGTGGGCGTTCTGGGCGACGTCGACGATGGCGTCCGCCGCGCCCGCCAGGAACAGCGCCGCCGCCAGCGCCCACCAGGTCGGCGCCACCGCGACGAGGAGGAAGCCGAGCGCGACCACGGAGATGCCGAACGCGCCCGTGCGGGAGGATCGGAACAGCCGGATCGCCGCCGAGGCGAAGAGGCCTCCGGTGAGCGCGCCGAGCGGGCCCGCCGCCAGGGCCGTGCCGAGCAGGGCGTTGCTGAGGTCGAGGCTCTCCTTGAGCTCCGGGTAGCGCGGCACGACGTTGGCGAAGAGGGCGCCGTTGGTGAGGAACACGGCGGCGACGGCGACCCGGGCGCGCCGGGCCTGGACGCCGGGCCCGGCGGACGTGGCGGTGACGGTCACGAGAAGCGTTTCACCGCGTCGAGGACCTGCGGCTCCGTCACGGGGAAGCCCGGGAAGCGGGACAGCCGCTGCAGCGGGATGGCCCGCATCATCTGGCCGTGCTGGGGGTCGAAGAGCATCGCGTGGAACGCGCCGTCGCCCAGCTGGGCGCGCATCCAGTCGCCGGCCTGCGGGTGCGCCAGCCAGGCGTCGACGCTCGACTCCGGGGTCAGCGGGGTCGTGACCTGGTCGCCGGCCAGCTCGACCGTGGTCTCCAGGCGGATGTCGCGGGAGGACGCGCCCACCCGGATGCCGAACGTGCCGCCCTCGACGGTCCAGCGCCGCAGCGCCGGGTGCCAGTAGGCGAACGCCCGGCGGTCCAGCTCGACGGTGACCCGCTTGCTCTCGCCGGGTTCCAGTGTGACCCGGGCGAAGCCGCGCAGCTCCTGCTCGGGCCGGTAGACCGCGGCCTGCGGGTCGGTCACGTACACCTGGACGATCTCCGTGCCGGGCCGGGCGCCGGTGTTGGTCACGGTGAGGGTGACCTCCACCCGGTCGCCGTCGGTGGTCGTCGCCAGGCCGGCGTATCCGAACGTCGTGTACGACAAGCCGTGGCCGAAGGGGTACGCGACCGGGAGCCGGTGCGCGTCGTACCAGCGGTAGCCGATGAGCAGGCCCTCGCCGTAGCGGACGTGGCCGTGCTCGCCGGGGAAGTTGCCGATCGTCGGGTTGTCCTCGTAGCGCAGCGGGATCGTCTCGGCGAGCTTGCCGGCCGGTGTGGCGGCGCCGAGCAGCAGGTCGGCCGTGGCGGTGCCCCCGGCCTGGCCGAGGAGCCAGCCTTCGAGCACGGCGGCGGCCCGGTCCTGCCACGGTGCCACGGTCACGGCGGAGCCGTTCGAGAGCACCACGACGACCCGCGGGTTGGCGTCGGCGACGGCGTGCAGCAGGTCGATCTGGTGCGCCGGGAGGTTCATGTGGTCGCGGTCGTAGCCCTCCGACTCGTACGCGGGCGGCAGGCCGAGGAACAGCACGGCCACGTCGGCGCCCGTGGCGGCTCGCACGGCCTCCTCGACCAGGGCCGGGTCGGCGGTGTCGGCGTCGATGGTGAAGCCGGGGGCGAAGCGCACCTCACGCTCGCCGGCACGCAGCGCGTCCAGCGCGGTGTCCACCCGGGTCGGGTTGACCTGCGAGGATCCGGCGCCCTGGAAGCGGGGCGTGCGCGCGAACTCCCCGATCACCGCGATCGGTCCACCGGTGGCGCTCAGCGGCAGGATGCCGTCCTCGTTCTTGAGCAGCACCGCGCTGGCGGCGGCCGCCTCGCGGGCGAGGGCGTGGTGGGCGTCGGCGTCGAACGTCTGTCCCGCCCGGAGCGCCGGCAGCGCGCGGTTGAGCAGCTCGAGCAGGCGGGTGACCGCCAGGTCGACGTCCTTCTCGCTGAGGGTGCCGGCCTGGACCGCGTCCAGGACGACCCGGGTGCCCGCGCCGCCCGAGGCCGGCATCTCCAGGTCGAGGCCGGCGGCGACGGCCGCGTCGCGGCGGTTGACCGCGCCCCAGTCGGACATCACCAGGCCGGTGAAGCCCCACTCGTCGCGCAGCACCTCGGTGAGCAGCCAGGGGTCCTCGCTCGCGTACGTGCCGTTGATCCGGTTGTAGGAGCACATCACCGTCCACGGCTGCGACTTGGTGACGACCCGCTCGAACGCCGGCAGGTAGATCTCGCGCAGCGTGCGCTCGTCCACGTCGGCGGAGACCGTCATCCGCTCGGTCTCCTGGTTGTTGGCGGCGAAGTGCTTGAGCGACGTGCCCACGCCCTGGCTCTGGATGCCGTCGACCAGAGCGGCGCCCAGCTCGCCGGCGAGCAGCGGGTCCTCGGAGAAGTACTCGAAGTTGCGGCCGCACAGCGGCGAGCGCTTCATGTTGATGCCGGGCCCGAGCAGCACCGCGACCTCCTCGGCGCGGCACTCGCGGCCCAGCGCTTCGCCGATGCGGGCGAGCAACTCGGTGTCCCACGTGGAGGCGAGGCCGGCGGCGGGCGGGAAGCAGGTGGCCGGGACGCTCTCGTTGAGGCCGATGTGGTCCGAGTCGCCGGCCTGCTTGCGCAGGCCGTGCGGGCCGTCGGTGACCATCACCGACGGGATGCCGAGGCGCTCGATGCCCTGGGTACGCCAGAAGTCGGCGCCGTCGAGCAGGGCGGCCTTCTCCTCGAGCGTCAGGGCGGCGAGCAGGGCGGGGATGTCGAGGGTGGGGGCGGGGTGGGAGGTCATACCGGACAGCGTAACAATGAAAACCTCCACGTGGAAGTTTTCGTTCTTCTAGGATGGCGCGATGACCGAGGCCACAGTCGGCACCGAGACGAACCGGCGCGGGGCGTACGAGAAGGGGGTGCGGCGCCGGCGCGAGATCCTCGACCGGGCCATCGAGGTGTTCGCCGAGCGGGGCGCCCAGGGGACCTCGCTGCGGGCCATCGGTGAGGCGATCGGGGTGTCGCACGCGGCGCTGAAGCACTACTTCGCGTCCCGCGAGGAGCTGCTCATCGAGGTGTACCGGGCCGCGGAGGAGCGCTCGATCGTCGAGAACCCCGCGCCGGAGGGCAGCTCGGTGGTGGGGCTGATGACCCACGCGGCCCGCCGCAACTCCGGGGTTCCCGGGCTGGTGCAGCTCTACTCGACGCTGGTGGCGAGCGCCCTGGAGAGCGGCCACGACGACGCCCGGACGTTCTTCTCCGCGCGCTTCGAGGGGCTGCGCCGGCTGCTCGCCGCGCTGGTGCGGGACGAGCAGACGGCCGGTCGCATCCGCCCCGACATCGACCCGGAGGCGGCGGCGGCGCTGGTCATCGCGGCCTCCGACGGCCTGCAGACGCAGTGGCTGCTCGACCCCGCGGTCGGCATCGAGAAGTCACTCGAACTGCTGGAAAGCCTCCTGGAGCAGCCCGCGACGCAAGCCCGGCAGCGGGGTACGGCCGCGGGTCACGACGGCCCGTCCGCGTGAGGGCGGTGGCTGGTGTTGCGTTTGTGAACTCGTGTGGGCGTACTCGAAAAATGTCCACCTGAAGTAACGATAAGGTCGCGGCCCCGACGCAAGGGCGACCGACCTCCTCGGCTAGGGTCTTGGGAGACGGCGACGGTGCCGGCAGCTACGGCCGAACGCGCCGGGACGCCGCGATCGACAGACGCGGCGTCGCACGGCAGCGCGGCCCAGTTCCAGCCGGCCCCGAGCAAAGGTCGGCACGAATACCTCCGCCGGTCGCAGAATCCGGCGGACCGAAACGAGGAGATCGACCTGTGACCATCCGGGTTGGCATCAACGGCTTCGGCCGTATCGGCCGTAACTTCTTCCGGGCGGTGCTCGCCTCCGGTGCGGACATCGAGATCGTGGGTGTGAACGACCTCACCGACAACGCCACGCTCGCCCACCTGCTGAAGTACGACAGCATCCTGGGCCGGCTGCCGCACGAGGTGAAGGCCACCTCCGACGAGATCACCGTGGCCGGCAAGACCTTCAAGGCCTTCGCCGAGCGCGACCCGCAGAACCTGGCGTGGGGCGACCTGGGCGCCGACGTCGTCATCGAGTCGACCGGCTTCTTCACCGACGCCACCAAGGCCAAGGCGCACGTCGACAACGGCGCGAAGAAGGTCATCATCTCGGCGCCGGCCAAGAACGAGGACATCACCATCGTCATCGGCGTCAACGACAACCTGTACGACGCCGCGCAGCACACGGTCATCTCGAACGCGTCCTGCACCACCAACTGCCTCGCGCCGATGGCCAAGGTGCTGAACGACACGATCGGCATCGAGCGTGGCCTGATGACCACGATCCACGCCTACACGCAGGACCAGAACCTGCAGGACGGCCCGCACAAGGACCTGCGCCGCGCCCGCGCCGCCGCCCTCAACGTGGTGCCGACCTCGACCGGTGCCGCCAAGGCCGTCAGCCTGGTGCTGCCGGAGCTCAAGGGCAAGCTGGACGGCTTCGCGATGCGCGTGCCGATCCCGACCGGCTCGGCGACCGACCTGACCTTCCAGGCCGGCAAGGAGACCTCGGTGGACGAGGTCAACGCCGCCATCAAGGCCGCCGCGGACGGCCCGCTCAAGGGCATCCTCACCTACACCGAGGACCCGATCGTGTCGGCCGACATCGTCACCGACCCGGCGTCCTGCATCTTCGACGCCGGCCTCACCAAGGTCATCGGCAACCAGGTCAAGGTCGTCGGCTGGTACGACAACGAGTGGGGCTACTCGAACCGCCTCGTCGACCTGGTCAAGCTGGTCGGCTGAGCTTCGTGAAGGCTCTCGACGACCTGCTCGGCGAGGGTGTCTCGGGTCGGCGCGTGCTCGTGCGCGCCGACCTGAACGTCCCGTTCGACAAGAGTGACCCCACGGTCATCAGCGACGACGGCCGCATCCGCGCGGTGCTGCCGACGCTGGTGGCGCTGCGCGACGCGGGCGCCCGCGTCATCGTGTGCTCGCACCTCGGCCGTCCGAAGGGCGCGCCGGACCCCAAGTACACGCTGGCGCCGGTGGCCACACGCCTCGGCGAGCTGCTCGGCAACCCGGTGGTCTTCGCTGAGGACACCGTGGGTGCGTCGGCCTCGGACGCCGTGGACGCGCTGCAGGACGGCCAGGTGCTGCTCCTGGAGAACCTGCGCTTCAACGAGGGCGAGACCTCGAAGGACGACGCCGTGCGCGGCGCGTTCGCCGACCAGCTGGCCGCCTTCGCGGAGTACTACGTCGACGACGCGTTCGGCGCGGTGCACCGCAAGCACGCCTCGGTGTACGACGTCCCGGCACGGCTGCCGCACTACGCCGGTGGGCTGGTGCTGCGCGAGGTCGAGGTGCTGCGACGCGTGACGGAGAGCCCGGAGCAGCCGTACGTGGTGGTGCTCGGCGGCTCCAAGGTGTCCGACAAGCTGGCCGTGATCCAGGCGCTGCTGCCGAAGGTCGACAAACTGCTCGTCGGCGGCGGTATGTGCTTCACCTTCCTCAAGGCCCAGGGGCACGAGGTCGGTAAGTCGCTGCTCGAGACCGAGATGATCTCCACCTGCGCCGATCTGCTGGAGCAGGCGCAGGGGCGCATCGTGCTGCCCGTCGACGTGGTGGCGGCTTCGGCCTTCGCCGCCGACGCGGACCATGACGTTGTGGATGTTTCGGACATTCCGGGCGACCGACTCGGGTTGGACATCGGGCCGCAGTCGGTGGCGTTGTTCGCCGAGGCGATCTCGTCGGCGAAGACGGTGTTCTGGAACGGGCCGATGGGCGTGTTCGAGCTGGCGCCGTTCGCGGCCGGCACCCGGGGCGTGGCCGAGGCGATCACCAAGATCGACGGCTTCTCCGTGGTGGGCGGCGGCGACTCGGCCGCGGCCGTGCGCACGCTGGGCATCGACGAGTCCGGCTTCGGGCACATCTCGACCGGCGGCGGCGCGTCGCTGGAATACCTCGAGGGCAAGACCCTGCCGGGTCTTTCCGCCCTTTCGGCGTCGGAGAGCTGAGCATGACGGACGTGACCCGCCGGCCGATCATGGCCGGCAACTGGAAGATGAACCTCAACCACTTCGAGGCCATCCTCCTGGTGCAGAAGCTCGCCGCCAGCCTCACCGAGCAGCAGCTCACCGACGTCGAGGCCGTCGTCCTGCCGGCGTTCACCTCGCTGCGCAGCGTGCAGACGGCGATCGACGGCGACAAGGTCCGCATCGGGTACGGCGCGCAGGACCTCTCGCCCCACAAGGGCGGGGCGTACACCGGCGACATCTCCGGCGCGATGCTGGCCAAGCTCGGCTGCTCGTACGTGGTGGTCGGGCACTCCGAGCGCCGCGAGTACCACGGCGAGGACGACGCCACGGTCAACGCGAAGGTGAAGGCGGCGCTCGCCAACGAGCTCAGCCCGATCCTCTGCGTCGGCGAGGGGCTGGAGATCCGCGAGGCGGGCGGGCAGGTCGAGCACGTCCGCACCCAGCTCGAGGGTGCGCTCGAGGGGCTCAAGGACGCGGACGTCAAGAAGATCGTCATCGCGTACGAGCCGGTCTGGGCGATCGGCACCGGCAAGACCGCGACGCCCGACGACGCCCAGGAGGTGTGCGGTGCCATCCGGGCACAGCTCGCCGAGAAGTACGGCGCCGAGACGGCCGACGCGGTGCGCATCCAGTACGGCGGCTCCGTGAAGGCGGCGAACATCGCGGCGATCATGGCGCAGCCGGACGTCGACGGCGCGCTGATCGGCGGGGCCAGCCTGGACGCCGACGAGTTCGTCTCGATCGTCCGGTTCCGCGAGCACGTGCAGCGCTAGAGTTCCGACCGGGAACCGGCCGCCCCAGGGCGGTCGGTTCCTTGCGCGCCCGCTATTGTGAGTGCGCTGCTGTGCCCTTCGAGAGGAATGACCCCACCATGCCGATCGCGTTCGCGTACACGTTGATCGTGTTGCTGATTATCACCAGCATCCTGCTGACCCTGCTGATCCTGCTGCACCGCGGTAAGGGTGGCGGCATGTCCAGCATGTTCGGCGGTGGCGTCACCTCCAGCCTGGCCGGCTCCTCGGTGGCGGAGAAGAACCTCGACCGTTACACCGTGCTGGTGGGCATCGTGTGGTTCGCCTGCATCGTGGGCCTCGGCCTCTGGCTGAAGACCACCCAGGGCGGCTCCTGAACCAGATTGTCGGCGGGCGCTTCGTTACCGTTCGTCAGCAACTCTTCCACCAGGCGCTCCGAGAGTCGTAGACTCTGCCGCGCGGTCCGGTCCGTCCGGACCGCGCGGTTGTTTTTCCACCGCTCACCACCGCCGAATCTCTCCCGGCGATGACGCCCCTGAAAGACAGGAGTCACATCCGTGTCCAGTGGCAGTGCGATCCGTGGCAGTCGCATCGGCTCCAGCCCGATGCGCCCCGATGAGCGCAGCGAGCCCGCACCCCGGCGGGAGGTGACGTACTGGTGCGCGGCGGGCCACGAGGTGGAGGTCCGCTTCGCTGCCGACGTCGCCCCGCCCGAGACGTGGGACTGCACCCGCTGCGGCCAGCCGGCCGGCCTCGATCGGGCCAACCCGCCGGGCCGCTCGCGCGTCGAGCCGTACAAGTCGCACCTGGCGTATGTGAAGGAGCGTCGCTCGGACGCCGACGGCGAGGCGATTCTGGCCGAGGCGCTCGCCAAGGTCCGCCAGCGGCGGGGCCGGGGCGACTAGCTGAGCGGGGTCGTCTCCCGGCCCAGGTAGATCACCGAGCCGGCGTCCGGCACGGTCAGCTCGACGAAGCCGACGCGGTCGTAGAAGGCCCTCGCCGCGGTGTTCCGCTCCGCCATGCCCAGGTGCACCCGCGCCACGCCGGCGGCGCGGAGCCCGTCCAGGAACGCCGCGATCAGGGCGCGTCCCCAGCCCTTGCCCTGCCACTCCGGCAGCAGGTCGATGTGCAGGTGCGCCGGGTAGTCCGCCAGTTCGGGAACGAGCATGCGCTCCGGGCGGTAGTGCAGCGCGAGCATGCCCTCCTCGGCGTTCCGCGGCGGATCGGCCGGCTCCGGGTAGCGATCCGCGGTCGAGGGCAGCCATTCCTCGCGGTAACGCCGGACGAAGCGTGCGGTGTCGGCGGTGCCCAGGACGTACCCGACGGGCGTGCCGGTGCCGTCGTCGAGGACGTGCGCGTGTTCCGGCTCCAGGATCACGTACGGCGCGGCGAAGATGTCGCCCATGAGCCGGTCCGAGGAGTACTGGCCACGGGCGTCACCCCCGGCATCGGCGGTACGGACACAGATGTCGTAGACGGCGTCGAGATCATCGGATCGGTAAGCGCGGATTGAAGGCTGCACGACCAGAGTCTAGGGAGCGACCGGATGTGACCGGCGTCACGATCACATCGCCAACCTTCCGGGGCGTCGCGCGTCCCTTATCTGCGAGAGCACGTACCCGACCTCGCAGGAGTTCCGCCGATGCGCCTCACCGCCCGCGCCGCCATGATCACCGCTGCCGCGACGACCGCTGTCGTCCTGGGCGGGGGATACGCCGCCACCGCGTTCGCCGATTCGAGTAACCCTCGGCCGGTTCCCGCGCCCTCGCCCGTGACCGACGAGGATGCGACACCCGTACCGCTGCCGACGCGTTCTGAAGAGACGACGCCCGTGCCGCTGCCTACGCGTTCCGAGGCCGCCACGCCTGTTCCGGTGCCCTCGCGTTCCCAACAGGCGACGGCTGCCCCGGCGCCTTCCACGGCACGGCCGGTGCCTTCTCCCACACGATCGGACGACGCCGGGCCGGTTCCGGCCCCGACACCCTCTTCCCCCGGCGCGGTACCGTCACCCACCCGGTCCCGCTGATCCAGGTCGTCGCCCATGATCCTCGCGCTCCCGCTGCCGCGGCCCCTGCTGCGGTGGCTGCGTGTGACCGTGTCCGGATCCTCGGCGCCGGTCCGCGAGCCCGGCACGCCGGACCGGCCGCCGGCGATCAACGAGCTCTACCACGCACGCCGGCTGCACCTGGTGCGGCTGGCGGTGCTCATGGTCGACGACCTGGGCACGGCCGAGGACATCGTCCAGGACGTGTTCGCGGCCCTCTATCGGCGGCACGGCGCCGACCTGCGGTCCGTCGCAGACCCGGACGCCTACCTGACCTGCGGCGTCATGAACGCGGCGCGCTCGGCGCTGCGCCGCCGCCGGACCGCCCGCGCCTATGTGCCGCCCCCACCCGGCGCGGCGCCGGCCGCCGAGGACCAGATGCTGAAGGGGGAAGGGGACCGCGAGGTGCTGGCGGCGCTGGAGAGGCTGACGGTACGGCAGCGCCAGGTGATGGTGCTGCGCTACTGGTCGGACCTGTCGGAACAGGAGATCGCGGACGTTCTCCACGTGTCGCGGGGAACGGTGAAGTCGACGGCACACCGGGCGCTGGCGTTGTTGCGCGGTCTGCTGGGGGACCGGCCGTGAGCGCCGGTAACGGCGCGTCGTCGCGGTCAGCTGGAGGGCTCGCGGTGAGCGCCGTCGAGCGGCGGTTGCGGGCGGCGCTGGCGGCCCGGGCTTCGGCCGTCACCGCGCATGACCTGCAACCCGCCCTGCCGCCGACCGCGATGGGCCGGCGGCGGCCGGTGCCATCCGCGTGGCGGATCCCGGGATGGCGTCGCCTGCTGGCGGCGGGTGCGGCGCTGGCCGTGGCCGCCGGCGCGGTCGCCATATCGTCGGACGAATCCGGTCCCCGCCGGACACCGGAGGCGCCGGCCGCCACCGTGCCGGCCCCGAGCGACCGTCCCACGACCGTTCCGGTGCCCGCTCCCAGCCCCACGCTGACCCCCACGGCGCCCGGGCCGGAACCGACGCCGAGCGGGTCCCAGGTCTCCGCACCGAAGGGCACACCGCCGGAGACGGCGTCGGGCGAGGTGCCTGCGCCGGCGACGCCCGGCGCGGCGTCGAGGCCGGCGGGATCGCCCGGAGCGACGTCGGAGCCGGTCGGCGCCCCGGTGCCGACACCACCGGGATCCTTCGGGTGATCGCTCTTCCGGCGGCGGCGTACCTGTCAGGATGAGCCGGTGAACTGGACCCTGGAAGTAGTGATCGTCCCGGTCTCGGACATCGACCGGGCCAAGGAGTTCTACGCCGACAAGCTCGGCTTCCACGTCGACCACGACGTCGTCATGGGCGAGGACGCCCGCATCGTGCAGCTGACGCCCCCGGGCTCCGGCTGCTCGATCGTCATCGGCAAGGGCGCGGTGCCCGAGATGACGCCCGGCTCGCTCAAGGGACTCCAGCTGGTGGTGCCGGACATCAACCGGGCCCACGCCGAGCTGGTGGAGCGCGGGGTCGCCGTCAGCGACGTGCAGAAGCTGGGCGAGAACCCGTCGCCGACCCCTGACCCGCTGGACAACGTCGGCTTCGTCTTCTTCAGCGACCCGGACGGCAACGGCTGGGGGGTGCAGCAGATCTCGTCCCGCGCCTGAGTTCTCGGCCCACTTGAGGATTCCGGCGGCCTGAACCGAACGGCAACCGTCGTACGCCCGTGGTGCACTCCCCGGTCCCGGCGGGGGCCCGAAGAGGATGGCATGACGGACACGCAGATCGT
>NZ_JBFAPM010000002.1:534801-658382 GCF_040676695.1 Actinoplanes sp. NPDC049548 | reverse complement strand
GCGATCCTCACCCCGCTCAGAGAGCTGGACCAGGTGGCCTACCTGCGCTTTGCGAGCGTCTACAAGTCGTTCGACTCGCTGGACGAGTTCGAGCGGGAGATCACGGAGCTGCGGGACGCGGCGACGAGCAAGGAGTCGGCGGTGCGGCATGTCGTCACCACACGATCGGGAGGCCGGACACCCAAGATCGGCGACCGGGCGCCCTAGGCGGTTGACCGCGACCGGCCGAGCGCGACCGGCCGGCCTGTTCCGGACAGACCGGCTGCCAAGGCAGAGGCGGCTCCGGCCGGCACGGCCGAGGGCGTGACCGATTGTGGCGGTGGACGAATGCCGCGCAGCGTTCCGGGGGAGGGCGCGCCGCGGCGGCAAGCGGAAGCCGCGAGAGACGACCGGGAGGCAGGGTCAGGGGCGGCCGCGCCGCAGACCGCCGGCAGTGGTCGCAACAGCGGCAACGACTCGCCGCCAGGCACGACGGAGGCGGCAGCGGTAACCACACGCCGCCAGGCAGGACCGGTGGTAGTCCGGGATCACCGGGCCCACCCGCAACAGGCGCGAGAACTGCACCGCCGCCACGGGGCGCCGCGCGTACCAGAGAAGGCTTGAAAGATGGCGCGGCCACAGCCGTGCCGATGTCGGAAAGCGGATCGCGGTGGGGAAGCCGCGATCGTTCGAGGGGGAGCACACACATGGCCGGTGACGGCATGACAGCAGGTAGGCAGCGCACCCGCGCTGGCAACGGGGGCGCCGCGGTCGGGGGGCTGCGCGTCGAGCGGGTCTGGACGACCGAGGGTGTTCACCCGTACGACGAGGTCGAGTGGGAACGCCGCGACGTCGTGATGACGAACTGGCGGGACGGCTCGATCAACTTCGAGCAGCGTGGGGTCGAGTACCCGACGTCCTGGAGCGTCAACGCCGCGAACATCGTCACCACCAAGTACTTCCGGGGTGCGGTCGGCACGCCCGAGCGGGAGTGGTCGCTCAAGCAGCTGATCGACCGTGTCGTGAAGACCTACCGCAAGGCGGGCGAGGACCACCGGTACTTCGCGTCCCCCGCCGACGCCGAGGTGTTCGAGCACGAGCTGACCTGGATGCTGCTGCACCAGGTGTTCAGCTTCAACTCGCCGGTCTGGTTCAACGTCGGCACCTCCTCGCCGCAGCAGGTCAGCGCCTGCTTCATCCTGTCCGTGGACGACTCGATGGACTCGATCCTGGACTGGTACAAGGAAGAGGGCCTGATCTTCAAGGGCGGCTCCGGTTCCGGGGTCAACCTGTCCCGCATCCGCTCCTCCCGCGAGCTGCTGTCCTCGGGCGGCACGGCCAGCGGCCCCGTCAGCTTCATGCGCGGCGCCGACGCCAGCGCCGGCACGATCAAGTCCGGCGGTGCCACCCGGCGTGCGGCCAAGATGGTCATCCTCGACGTCGACCACCCCGACATCGAGGAGTTCGTCTTCACCAAGGCGCGCGAGGAGAACAAGATCCGCGCGCTGCGGGACGCCGGGTTCGACATGGACCTCGGCGGCAGCGACATCGTCAGCGTGCAGTACCAGAACGCCAACAACTCGGTGCGGGTCAGCGACGAGTTCATGCGGGCGGTCGAGGAGGGTGGCACGTTCGACCTCCGCGGCCGGCTGCACGGCGAGGTCATCGAGTCGATCGACGCCCGGAAGCTGTTCACCGACATCGCCAAGGCGGCGTGGGAGTGCGCCGACCCGGGCCTGCAGTACGACGACACCATCAACGACTGGCACACCAACCCGGAGACCGGCCGCATCACCGCGTCCAACCCGTGCTCCGAGTACATGTCGCTGGACGACTCGTCCTGCAACCTCGCCTCGCTCAACCTGATGAAGTTCCTGAACGCCGACGGCGGCTTCGAGGTCCAGAAGTTCGTCAAGAGCGTCGAGTTCGTCATCACCGCGATGGAGATCTCCATCGCTTTCGCGGACTTCCCCACCCCGAAGATCGGCGAGACCACCCGGGCCTACCGCCAGCTGGGCATCGGGTACGCGAACCTGGGCGCCCTCCTCATGGCGTCCGGTCTGCCCTACGACTCGGAGGCCGGCCGGGGTGTCGCCGCCGCCATCACCTCGCTGATGACCGGTACGGCCTACCGCCGCTCCGCGGAGCTCGCCGGCGTCGTCGGCCCGTACGACGGCTACGCCCGCAACGCCGAGGCGCACAAGCGCGTCATGCGCAAGCACGCTGCCGCCAACGACGAGATCCGTCCGAACAGCCCGGTCGCCACGGCGCTGGTCAAGGAAGCCACCAAGCAGTGGCAGGACGGCATCAAGATCGGCGAGAAGAACGGCTGGCGCAACGCCCAGGCGTCCGTGCTCGCGCCCACCGGCACCATCGGCCTGATGATGGACTGCGACACCACCGGCATCGAGCCCGACCTGGCCCTGGTCAAGTTCAAGAAGCTCGTCGGCGGCGGCTCGATGCAGATCGTCAACCAGACCGTGCCGCGCGCCCTGCGCAGCCTCGGCTATCCCGAGGAGCAGGTCGAGGCGATCGTCGAGCACATCGCCGACCACGGCAACGTGGTGGACGCCCCCGGGCTCAAGCCGGAGCACTACCCGGTCTTCGACTGCGCCATGGGCGAGCGGTCCATCGCCCCGATGGGCCACGTCCGGATGATGGCCGCCGTGCAGCCGTTCATCTCCGGCGCGATCTCCAAGACGGTCAACATGCCGGAGTCGGCGACCGTCGAGGACATCGAGCACATCCACTTCCAGGGCTGGAAGCTGGGCCTCAAGGCGCTCGCCATCTACCGCGACAACTGCAAGGTGGGCCAGCCGCTGTCGGCGGCGAAGCCCAACAAGGCGGCGGCCGAGCCGGAGACCCCGGCCCAGGTCGAGAAGGTCGTGGAGAAGGTCGTCGAGTACCGCCCGGTCCGCAAGCGCCTGCCGAAGAAGCGCCCGTCGGAGACGGTGTCGTTCTCGGTCGGCGGCGCGGAGGGCTACCTCACCGCATCGTCCTACCCGGACGACGGCCTCGGCGAGGTCTTCCTCAAGATGTCCAAGCAGGGCTCGACTCTCGCGGGCGTCATGGACGCCTTCTCGGTGGCGATCTCGATAGGGCTCCAGTACGGCGTCCCGCTGGAGACGTACGTCAGCAAGTTCACCAACATGCGCTTCGAGCCGGCCGGCATGACCGACGACCCGGACGTCCGCATGGCCGCGTCGGTGATGGACTACATCTTCCGCCGCCTGGCGCTGGACTTCCTGCCGTACGACACCCGCGCCGAGCTGGGTATCTTCACCGCCAAGGAGCGCGCGGCCCAGGTCGCGGCCGAGGCGGCGGCGGAAGCGGCCAACGTGGACCTGGCCGGCATGGCCGCGTCCGCCCCGGTCTCGGCGCCGGTGGGCGCCGCATCGGCCCCGGCGGCTCCGGCCCCGGCAGCCGAGGCGAAGACCCCGGTCGACGCCGACAAGGAAGCACCGAGCTCGGCGCACTCCTCGACGGAGCTCCTCGAGATCGTCCTGGGCACGTCGGCGGACGCCCCGCTCTGCTTCACCTGCGGCACGAAGATGCGCCCGGCGGGCAGCTGCTACGTCTGCGAGGGCTGCGGCTCGACCTCGGGCTGCAGCTGACATCTCCACGTAGCGCATGACGATGCCTCCCGCCCGAACCTGGGCGGGAGGCATCGTGTCGTAGGTGCCTGGAGCGCAGACCGAGGGAGGATTCCGGTGGCCCACGAGGAGTCCAGCCCGCAGGACCGGCGATGGCGGTGGGACGAACGTGTCCCGCTTCGCTGGCTGCTGGTCGACGAGTGCACCATGGGAGAGTCCGACACTGCGGTCGCCGTCTGCTCCGACGTCGAAGGGCTGTTCGTCGACGAGCCCTCCGCAGTGAGGAAGGCGACGCTCCTCGGGTGTCTGCCTTGCCCGCCACTGCGCCGCGCGCTGGATGCGCTGGCTGAAGGAGGTGCTCGCCACCGCCGCCTGATCAGCGCTTCGCTCTACAGCGTCGACCGGGACGGCGCCGCCTCCGGCGTGGTCGGGGCTGGCCTTCAAGCATCGGTGGCCGATGTGCGCCCGTCGACGCTGTCCGCCGAGCTCCTCGACGTCACCTTCGACACGGCGTTCACCGGGGCGCTGCCCGGCGCTGCGCGGCAGATCTGGGATCTCTGGCATTCCGGCCGGCCCGCCGCGCCGGGGCTGTGGGCGGGGTATGACCGGGAGCTCCGACACTGCTGGTCCGGGGCCGCGCTGTCCCACCACAGGGCCGATGCACCGGACAAGCCGGCCGGCACCGTCTACCACTTGGACGGACGCCATGTCACCGATGTCGAAGGCTTTTACTGCGCCATCGGCGAGGCCGTCAACGGCCCCGGCGGCTACTTCGGGTGGAACGGTGATGCTCTCCATGACTGCGTGAGGGGTGGATTCGGAGCCGAGTCGCCGTTTCGCATCGTGTGGCACGACGCCGCGGTGGCCCAGGAGTCGGTGCCGGAGTTCGATCGCATCTTGCGATGGCTCACCGAAGACCGGATCGAGGTCGAACTGCGGTGAGCGGGGTCACCGCGCTTCGGTGGTTGAGCTGAGCTTTAACGGTTAAGTTCGAGAGGTGATGACCGAAGAGCGCGCCAAGGTCGCCGTCGGCGTCACCTTCGCCACCAACGGCCTGGCTTTCGGTGGGTGGCTTGCCCGGGCGCCCGCGATCCGTGACGACCTGAGCCTCTCGCCGGCCGGGTTCGGGCTGCTGCTGCTCTGTCTCTCCGGGGCCGCGGTGGCGGCCATCCCGCTGTCCGGCCCCCTCGTGCAGCGGCTCGGTCCGGCCCGGTCGGTGCTGCTGGGCAGCATGTCCGTGGTGCTGGGCTTGATCGGGCTGGGCATCGGCGCGGCCGCCGGATCGGTGCCGGTCGCCGCGGTGGGGCTCGTGCTCATCGGCATGGGGAACAGCACCTGGGACGTGGCGATGAACGTCGAGGGTGCGGACGTGGAGCGCCGGCTCGGGCGTACGCTCATGCCTCGCTTTCATGCCGGTTTCAGCCTCGGCACGGTGGCCGGCGCGGGGGTGAGCGCGGCAGCCGCCGCGTTGGCGGTGAGCGTCACCACGCAGGTGTTCGCGACGGCCGTGCTGTCCGCCCTGATCATGGTCTTCATCGTGCGCCGCTTCCTGCCGGTGCCCGCGTCGCATGCCGCGGAGGCGCCGCCGGGCCGCGTCCGGGATGCCTGGCGGGAGCCGCGCACGCTGCTGATCGGCGTGATCATGCTGGGCTTCGGGTTCACCGAGGGCGCGGCCAACGACTGGCTCGCGATCGGCCTGGTCGACGGGTACCACGCGACCGAGGCGGTCGGCGCGGTCGGCTTCGGGTTCTTCGTGACCGCGATGACGCTGGGCCGGCTCTTCGGCGGCGCGGCGATCGAGCGGTGGGGACGGGTGGTCGCCCTCCGGCTGACCGCCGTCTCGGCCCTCGTGGGTCTGCTGCTGGTCGTGTCGGGCATCGGCGTGCCGGCGGTGCTCGCCGGCGCGCTGCTGTGGGGCGCGGGCGCGTCGCTGGGCTTTCCGGTCGGCATGAGCGCGGCCGCCGACGACCCGCTGCGGGCGGCGATCCGGGTGTCGGTCGCGGGCTCCGTCGGGTACGGGGCGTTCCTCGCCGGCCCGCCGCTCATCGGCCTGCTCGCCCAGCACTTCGGCGTCCTGCGCGCCCTGCTCGTGGTGGTCGCCGCGATCGCGCTGGGCCTGTTCGGCTCGGCAGCGGCCCGCCCGTTGCCGGCGGACCTCACCGCTCCAGGAAGTCGCCGATGACCTTGGCCAACAGCTCCGGCTGCTCCACCACCATCGCGTGCGAGGCGTCCGCCAGCTGCAGGTACCGCATGCGCGGATTCACCTTCGCCCCCGTCGCCGCCTGGTCCACCAGATAGCGCCGGTGCGCGGCGTACAGCTCGGCGAACGGCTCCTGCTCCGGCAGGTCGCGGGTCGCGAGCACCGCGAGGGTCGGCGCCGGCGTCGAGGCGTACACCGGCCCCAGATCAAGATCATTCATCAGCGTACGCAGGGAAGCGGTCGTCTCCGCCGTCGGCCGCGTCGACGTCTCCCCATCGCGATGCACGAGGTTGCGCCGGAAGCCCTCGATCCACACCTTCTCGTTGGCGCCCATGTCCCGGGCGGCCATCTGCTGGCGCTCGACCAGGTCCGGCAGGTCCGTGGCCGGGATCGTCCGGCCCGCCTGCGCCTGCATGGCGTCGAAGAGCGTGTGCAGCCGGGCCAGCTCGCCGGCCGCCGAAGAGGGGTCGAGCCCGGGCAGGTGGCCGGCCCGCGTGGGCGGCGGGTTGCCGTCGAGGCTGATCACCCCGGGCGCCTCGGGGTGTCGCTGCCCCCACAGCACCGCCAGCATGCCGCCGAGCGAGTGCCCGGCCACCGCGGGACGGTCCAGTTCCAGCTGTACGGTCACCGCGGCGATGTCTCCGAGCGCGGCGTCCCACGACCACGGGCCGTCGCCGGAGCGCCCGTGGCCACGCAGGTCCATCGTGATGACGCGGTGCCGCGGCCGGAGAGCGCGCGCCAGCGTGGTGAGCATCGCCAGGTTGCCGCCGGCGCCGTGCAGGAGCAGCAGCGGCGGGTTGTCGCCGCCGAAGTCCCGGACGGCGATCGGCAGCTCCCCGGCGTCGACCAGCCGGTCATTGATCATTGCTGTCTCCCTGCTCGCGCTCGTCACTGAGTCTCAGCCGGTCCCGGACCGCCGCCGACGGCACGCCGCCGTCCGGGTGCCGGGGCAGTTTGCCGCGGCGTACCAGGTCGTGCACGCCCTGCCGGGTGATGCCGAGCATCGCCCCGGCCGTGGCCAGCGACACCGACTCGGCCGACGGATGGCCGACCCGGTGCGCCACCACCCGGCCGAGCGGTGTGCGCCACCACTCCAGCGGGGGGTCGAACGCGCGGTCGGACGGGTACAGCGTGGCGATCAGCCGCAGCACCGCCCCGGCGGCGACGCGGTCGTCCCCGCCTCGCATGAGGTCGGCCCACCGGCCGGCCCGGACCCGCACAAGCCGCCGCAGCGACCCGACCGCGTCGTCGCCCTCGAGGAGGATCTCGAGCGGGTCCAGCAGCCGCACGTCGAGCAGTCGCACGATGTGCTCGACCAGCTCCGTCCGCGTCGGCATGCTGGCATCGTGCCGCTACTTGACGTCGAGTGTCAAGTAGCGTCGGCTATCGTCCAGGGGTGGACGCGCGACCGCTTACCGAGCCGCACCCGTCGCGGCTCGCTCCCGACCATCCGCGCCGCACGGAGATCCTCGCGGCCCACACCGAGGCGCTCACCGAAGGTCGGGCCGGATACCTCGACCCGGAGACCGGGCTCTTCGTGCTCACCGCGGGATTCCTGGCCGCCCGCGGTACATGCTGTGGCCGCGGTTGCCGTCACTGTCCGTACACGAATGGTGCCTGAGCAGGGCTTCCACCGGCGCCCTCGGGCCAGTACGGTGTGCCCCGAATCACTCGGGAGGACACACAGGTGCGGACGCGTCCCATCGCCCTCGCCGCCGCCGCGGCACTGCTCGCGCTCACCGGCTGCTCGGACAAGAGGGCCGATGCCGTAGCCACGCTGCCTCCCGTCGAGATCGTCGAGCAGCCGGCCGCGTCCGCAGGCGGCGCGTGCATCCTCTGGGACTACGCGTTCATCGAGCAGAAGATCGGGGTCGACTTCTCGGTCGCGGCCTCGGACCAGGTCGACGACACGTCGACGTGCGTGGTCCAGACGATGTCGGGGGAGTGGCCGTACCTGGCGCTCTCGGTCGTGGAGAGCACCAAGGCAGACGCGGAGCTGTTCACCGAGGAGCTCATGCCGGGCGGGGCGACGAGGCTGAAAGGCCTCGGCAAGGCCGGCTACCGGCTGGTGACGAAGGCGTCGGGCGGTCACGGCCCGACGGTGGAGATCGGCTGGCTCAGCGACGCGAAGCAGCTCCAGACACTCCGCTTCACCTTCGCGAAGGGCGCAGCGAGCGGGGACGTCAAGCGGATGCAGACCCGGCTGCTGTCCCTCGCGAAGGCGATGAACACGTCGAACGGCTGAGCTCGGCCGCTCAGTGCGCGTCGACGAAGACCCGCGAGGCCACCTCACGCGGCAGCCGGATCTTGTCACCGGACCGGTCGATCGTCACGCCGTCGCGCTCCTGGGCCACCGTCACCGTCGCGCCCGGGTCGATGCCGGCCGCGTGCAGCTGCCGCAGCACACCCGCGTTCGTCTGGACGCTCTCGCAGATCCGGCGCACCACGACGCTGCCGCTCAGGCCCGGGAACGCCAGGTTGCGCTCGCCGGCGTTGACCACCGTGGCGCTGCTGTCCAGCGGCTCCTCCGGCGGGATGCCCAGTACCTCGAGGCCCGGGATGGGGTTGCCGTACGGCGAGCGGGTCGGCCGGTTGAGCAGCTCGTAGACCCGCTTCTCCACGGTGTCGCTCATCACGTGCTCCCAGCGGCACGCCTCCTCGTGGGCCTCCTCGTACGGCATGCCGATGACGTTGACCAGCAGCAGCTCGGCGAGGCGGTGCTTGCGCATGACGGCGACCGCGGCGACCCGGCCCTCCTCGGTCAGCAGCAGGTGGCGGTCGTTCTCGACGGTCAGCAGCCCGTCGCGCTCCATGCGGGCGACCGTCTGGCTGACCGTGGGACCGCTCTGGTGCAGGCGCTCGGCGATACGCGCGCGCAGCGGCGGGACGCCCTCCTCCTCGAGCTCGAGGATGGTGCGCAGGTACATCTCGGTGGTGTCCACCAGATCATGCTTGTGTGCGTTCGCGCCGCTCGTGTTGTGTGTCCTGGACGCCATCGATGTCAACCCTCCGGAGCTGCACGTTGTCCGACAAGACTAGTCCAGCCTGCGGATACTGCCGAATCGTCACGCCCGGCGGAGCCAGAATCGGAGGCCCAGCGCCGCGTCCTCGGCCGGCGTCGTCCCGCCGTCGGGCTCGCCCGGTCCGAAGCTCGTCGCCAGCACCTCGGCGGCGATCAGGTCCCGGTGCTCGTCCAGCGCCGTCCGCGTGTCCTCCCGGGTCGTCGCGTACCGGACCTCGATGCGGTCGGAGATCTCCAGGCCGCTCGCCTTGCGGGCCTCCTGGACGAGCCGGATCACGTCCCGGGCCGTGCCCGCCCGGCGCAGCTCCGGCGTGAGGTGCAGGTCGAGGGCCAGGCTCGCGCCCGCCTCCGCCGCCACCGCCCAGCCCTGCCGCGGCGTCTCCGTGATGATCACCTCATCGGGGGACAACCGGACCGGCTCGCCGCCGACCGTGACTGTGGCCGTACCCGTGGCGAGCTCGCGCTTCAGGGCGGCCGCGTCGGCCGCGGCGACGGCCTTGGCGACCTCCTGCACCGCCTTGCCGAACCGCTTGCCGAGCGGCCGGAAGTTGGCCTTGGCGGTGGTGTCGACCAGCGAGTCCGCCGACGACGACACCGGCAGCACCGCGGCGACGTTCAGCTCGGCCGCGATCTCGGCGACCAGCTCCGGTTCCAGGGCGTCGAACCCGTGGGCCGAGGCGAGTGCGCGCGCCAGCGGCTGGCGGGTCTTCACCCCCGAGTCGGCGCGGGCCGCGCGGCCCAGCTCGACCAGCCGCCGGGCCAGGGCCATCCGCTCGGCCAGGCCCGGGTCGATCACCGTCGCGTCGGCCTTCGGGTACGCCGCCAGGTGCACCGACTCCGCGGCGGTCGGCGTCACGGGCACCACGAGGTCCTGCCACACCCGCTCGGTGATGAACGGCGTCATCGGCGCGAGCAGCAGCGTCACCGTGGACAGGGCCTCGTGCAGGATGGCCAGCGCGGCCGGGTCCCCACGCCAGAACCGCCGGCGGCTGCGGCGCACGTACCAGTTGGAGAGGTCGTCGATGAACGCGGCGAGGAGCCTGCCGACCTCCTGGGTGTCGAACGCCTCCATCGCCGCGTCGACGTCGCGGACCAGGGTGTGCAGCTCCGACAGCAGCCACCGGTCGAGCAGCGGCCGGGCGGTGGGCGCCGGGTCCGCCTCCGAGGGCGACCAGCCGGCCGTCCGCCCGTACAGCGCCTGGAACGCGACGGTGTTCCAGTACGTCATCAGCGTCTTGCGCACGACCTCCTGCAGCGTGCCGTGCCCCACCCGCCGGGCCGACCACGGCGAGCCGCCCGCCGCCATGTACCACCGGACGGCGTCGGCCCCGTGCTGGTCCAGCAGGGAGATCGGCTCGAGGATGTTGCCCAGGTGCTTGGACATCTTGCGGCCGTCCTCGGCGAGGATGTGCCCGAGCACCACCACGTTCTCGTACGCGGACCGGTCGAACACGAGCGTGCCGACCGCCATCAGCGTGTAGAACCAGCCGCGGGTCTGGTCGATCGCCTCGCAGATGAACTGCGCGGGATAGCTGCTCTCGAACAGGTCCTTGTTCTTGTACGGGTACCCGAACTGCGCGAACGGCATCGCCCCGGAGTCGTACCAGCCGTCGATGACCTCGGGCACCCGGGTGGCGGTCGCGCCGCAGTGGCAGGCGAAGGTGACCTCGTCGATGAACGGCCGATGCGGGTCGAGGGTGCTCAGGTCGCGGCCGGTGCGGTCGCTCAGCTCCGCGAGCGAGCCGATGCAGGTGAGATGGCCCTCGGCGCAGCGCCAGATGGGCAGCGGCGTGCCCCAGTAGCGCGACCGCGACAGCGCCCAGTCCACATTGTTGGTCAGCCAGTCGCCGTAGCGGCCGTGCTTGATGGTCGCGGGCTGCCAGGTGGTGCGTTCGTTCTCCCGCAGGAGCCGGTCGCGGATCACGGTGGTGCGCACGTACCAGGACGGCTGCGCGTAGTAGATCAGCGGCGTGTGGCAGCGCCAGCAGTGCGGGTAGCTGTGCTCGTACTGTTCCTAGCGGAACAGCAGGCCGCGCGCCTGCAGGTCGGTGACCAGCGGGGCGTCGGCGGCCTTGAAGAACATCCCGCCGACCAGCGGTACGCCCGGCTCGAACGTGCCGTCCGGGCGCACCGGGTTGACCATGGGCAGCCCGTACGCCCGGCAGGTCGCGAGGTCGTCGGCGCCGAACGCGGGCGCCTGATGCACCAGCCCGGTTCCGCTGCCCGTCGTGACATAGGTGGCCAGCACCACGATGTGTGCATTCGGCACGTCGACCAGGTCGAAGGGCCGGCGGTACGCCCACCGCTCCATCTCCTTGCCCGCGAAGCGCTCGCCCGTCGCGGCGAATCCCGAGGGGATGAGCTGCTCCGCGACCACCACCTGCTCGGTCCCGTCGGTGACCACCACGTAGGTCACGTCCGGGTGGACGGCGACCGCGGTGTTCGACACCAGCGTCCACGGTGTCGTCGTCCAGACCAGCAGGGACGCCCTGCCAGCCAGCGGGCCCGACGTCAGCGGGAAGCGCACATACACCGAGGGGTCGACGTCGTTCTCGTAGCCCTGGGCCAGCTCGTGGTCCGACAGCGCGGTCTGGTCCCGCGGGCACCACGGCGCCACCCGGAAGTCCTCGACCAGCAGCCCCTGCTCGAAGATCCGCTGCAGCGACCACCACACCGACTCGATGTAGTCCGGGTCCATGGTCCGGTACGCGGCGTCCATGTCGACCCAGTAGCCCATGCGCTCGGTCAGCTCCGCGAACGCGTCGGTGTGCCGGGTCACCGACTCGCGGCACTTGGCGTTGAACGCCGCCACCCCGTACGCCTCGATGTCCTGCTTGCCGGCGAACCCCAGCTCCTTCTCGACGCCGAGCTCGACCGGCAGGCCGTGACAGTCCCAGCCCGCCTTGCGCGGCACGTGGAACCCCTTCATGGTCTTGAACCGGGGGAACACGTCCTTGAAGACGCGGGCCTCGATGTGATGCGTGCCGGGCATGCCGTTCGCGGTGGGCGGGCCCTCGTAGAAGATCCAGCGCGGTCCCCCGGAGGTCTGCTCGAGGCTGCGCGTGAAGATGCTGTTCGCGTGCCAGAAGTGCAGGACCTCGTGGTCCACGGCGGGCAGGTCCACCTGCGCGGGCACCGGCTTGTACATCGGCCGACGATAACGGACGTTCCGGGCCGTGGCCGACCGGTTTTCCCTGCCCGCGTGGCAGAGTGACGGGCATGGCGGACGGTACGACGGCGGTGGTGTGGGACGAGGCGCTGCTCGCGTACGACATGGGTGATCACCCGCTCAACCCGGTGCGGGTGGAGCTGACCATGGCGCTCGCGCGGGAGCTGGGCGTGCTGACGCGTCCGGGCGTCCGCATGGTGGTGCCGAGGCCGGCCGACGACGCCGCGCTGACCCGGATCCACCGCGCGGACTACCTCGAGGCGGTCCGGCTCGCACCGCACGACCCGTTCTTCCGGGGCTGGGGCTTGAACACCCCGGACAACCCGGTGTTCGACGGCATGCACGAGGCGTCCGCGCGCATCTGCGGGGCGACGATCGCGGCGGTCGAGGCGGTCTGGTCCGGCGACGCCACGCGGGCCGTGAACGTCTCCGGCGGCCTGCACCATGCGATGGCCGCCCGCGCCTCCGGCTTCTGCGTCTACAACGACCCGGCCGTGGCCATCGCCCGGCTGCTCGACCTCGGCGCCGAGCGGGTCGCGTACGTCGACGTCGACGTGCACCACGGCGACGGCGTGCAGGCGGCGTTCTACGACGACCCCCGCGTCCTCACCGTGAGCGTGCACGAGTCGCCCCTGACGCTCTTCCCCGGCACGGGTTTCCCCGCGGAGACCGGAGGACCGGGAGCCGAGGGTACGGCCGTGAACATAGCCCTGCCGCCGGGCACCTCCGACGCGGGCTGGCTGCGCGCCTTCCACGCCATCGTGCCGTCGGTCGTCCGCGCGTTCCAGCCGCAGGTGCTGTTCACCCAGTGCGGCGCGGACGCGCACCGGCTCGACCCGCTCGCCGACCTGCGCCTGTCGGTGGACGGGCAGCGCGCGGCGTACATCGCCCTGCGCGCCCTGGCCGACGAGGTCTGCGAGGGCCGCTGGGTGGCCACCGGCGGCGGCGGGTACGCCCTGGTCGAGGTGGTGCCCCGGGCCTGGACCCATCTGCTCGCGGTGGCGACCGGTGACCCGCTGGACCCGGCCACGCCCACCCCGCCGGGCTGGCGCCGCCTCGCCGCCCAGCGGTGCCCGCACCGGGCCGTCCCCGAGACGCTCACGGACGGGATGACGCCGGCGGTCGAGAAGTGGGAGCCGGGCACGGCCCACGACCCGGTCGACAAGGCGGTCATGGCCACCCGCATGGCCGTCTTCCCCCTGCACGGCCTCGACCCGCACGACCCCCGCGACTGACTGGGGAGGTTCCGGTGACCAGAGACGCCGACGTGCTGCTCTCCGACGGCAGTGCCGTGCACCTGCGGCCGATCCGCCCTGGCGACGCACCGGCCATCGTGGAGTTCCACTCGCGGATGAGCGACCGCACCCGCTATCTGCGCTACTTCTCGCCGTACCCGCGGATCCCCGAACGCGACCTCGAACGGTTCGTCAACGTCGACCACCACGACCGCGAGGCGTTCGTCATCGTCTCCGGCCCGCGGATCATGGCCGTCGGCCGCTACGAGCGGCTGGGCCCGGACTCGCCCGAGGCCGAGGTGGCGTTCGTGGTCGAGGACGCGTACCAGGGCCGGGGGATCGGGTCGGTGCTGCTCGAGCACCTCGCCGACGCCGCGCAGGAGAACGGCATCACGCGGTTCGTCGCCGAGGTGCTGCCGCAGAATGCCGGGATGCTGCGCGTCTTCAGCGACTTCGGCTACCAGATCCAGCGCCAGTACGCCGACGGTGTGGTGCATCTGAGCTTCCCGATCGCCCCGACGGAGAAGTCGCGCGAGGTGCAGGAGAACCGCGAGCAGCGTACGGAGGCCAAGTCCATCGCGCGGCTCCTGCACCCGCGCGCCGTCGCCGTGTACGGGGCGAGCCGAAGCGGGCAGGGCATCGGCGCCGCGATCCTCGGTCACATCCGCGACGGCGGCTACACCGGGACGATCCTGCCCGTGCATCCCAGCGCGGAGCGGGTGGCGGGGCTGCCCGCGTACCGGTCGGCGACCGAGCCCGGTGTCGCGGTCGACCTGGCGCTCATCGCCGTACCCCCGGACGGGGTCTCCTCGGCCGTGGCGGACGCGGCCGCCGCCGGCGCGGGTGGCCTGGTGGTGGTCTCCGCCGGCTTCGCCGAGGCGGGAGCCGACGGCGCGCTCGCCCAGCGAGCGCTGGTCGACGCGGCCTTCGCGGCGGGCATGCGCGTGGTGGGCCCCAACTGCCTGGGGATCGCCAACACCGACCCTTCGGTACGCCTGAACGCGACGCTCGCGCCGACCCTCCCGGCAGCGGGGCGGGTGGGCTTCTTCAGCCAGTCCGGTGCCCTCGGGGTGGCGTTGCTGGCCGAGGCGGACCGCCGGGGACTCGGCCTGTCCAGCTTCGTGTCCGCCGGTAACCGCGCCGACGTCTCCGGCAACGACCTGCTGCAGTACTGGCAGGACGACCCGGGCACCGACATCGTCATGCTGTACCTCGAGACGTTCGGCAACCCGCGCAAGTTCGCCCGGCTGGCCCGGCGGATGAGCCGCGTGAAGCCGGTCGTCGCGGTGGCGTCGGCGACGCGCCCGCCGGGGCTGGCCGGCGACCTGCCGGGCCCCGACACCCGGGCGGTCACCGCGCTCTTCGCCCGCTCCGGCGTCATCCGGGTCGACACCGTGGCCGAGCTGTTCGACGTGGGTGTCCTGCTGGCGCACCAGCCGCTGCCGTCCGGGCGCCGCGTCGGCGTGGTCGGCAACTCGTCGGCGCTGTCCGGGCTGGCCGTGGCGGCCTGCCGCGCGAACGGGCTGACGGTGGCCGAGGGCTACCCGAACGACATCAGCCCGCAGGCGAGCGCCCACGACTTCGCCGACGCCCTGGCCGACGCCGCCGTCGACGACCGGGTCGACGCGCTGGTCGTGGTGTTCGCCCCGCCGCTGCCAGGCCAGCTTCCCGACGAGGACGCCGACTTCGCCGCCGCGCTCGGCAGCGTGGCCCTGGCGGGGGAGAAGCCGACCGTCGCGACGTTCCTGCTCGGACAGCTGCCCGCGCGCGTGCCGTCGTACCCGTCGGTCGAGGAAGCGGTACGGGCGCTGGGCCGCGTGGCCTCGTACGCCGAGTGGCTGCGCCGCCCGCCCGGGGTACTACCGGCACTGTCCGGACTGGACCCCGACGCGGCCGAGCTCGACGGGCCGCCGGCGGCGTTGCTGGCCGCGTACGGCATCACCGTCGAGCCCTCGTCGTCGGCAGCGTCCCTCGAGGAGGCCATCGCCGCCGCCGGAGCCCTGGGGTATCCCGTCGCGCTGAAGGCGGCCCGCGGATCCCTGCGCCACCGCATCGACCTGGGCGCCGTACGCCTCGGCCTGGCCGACGAGGACGACGTCCGCGCCGCCTACCGCGAGCTGTCCACGGCGTTCGGCCCCGACGTGCTGGTCCAGTCGATGGTGGCGCCGGGCGTGGCCTGCACGATCGACGTGGTGGAGGACCCGGCGTTCGGGCCGGTCGTCGGCTTCGGTCTCGGCGGCGTGGCAAGCGAGCTGCTCGGCGACCTGGCCTGGCGCGCGGCCCCGCTCACCGACCGCGCCGCCGCCGCCCTGGTCGACGAGCCGCGGGCGGCGCCCCTGCTGCACGGCTACCGCGGTGCCGAGCCGGTCGACCGCGACGCCCTGATCGACCTGCTCCTGCGGGTGGGCCGCCTCGCCGACGAGCACCCCCGGGTCCGCGCCATGTCCCTCAACCCGGTCCTGGCCCGCCCGGACGGCTACACGGTCCTGCACGCCTCCGTCGAGTACGGCGAACCCGGCACCCGTCCCGACACCGGCCCCCGCCGCCTTCACACCCCCTGACGCCCGCCGGTGGTCGTGCCGAGCAGGTGCAGAGCGAGCCGGTTGGCCGCCGCCGCCACCGCCATCAGCACCGCCAGCGGCGGATGCCCGGACGCAAGGAGCGCCACGGTCGCGCCCCCGAACACCACCCACTCCGGAACGAGCCGAAGGGGATCGGTGAGAGGCCGCCGTGCCCGCGGTGCCACCCACTGTCCCCACACGACGACTCCGGCCGCAGGCAGCAGGACGGCCGCTGCCAGACGCACCCACAGCGGTCCTGGCAGATGCCACCCGCCGTAGCCCAGTGCCACCAGCGCGCAGATCTCCAACCCGAACCGCACCATCAGGTTCAGGCCGCGGAACAGGTGGGTTGCCACAGCCGCAGATGATGCCAGACATGGCGGAGGCCGGTCGCGCCCCCGCAACCGGCCTCACATCTGTGGCGGCTTCGTCAGCCGGCGTACGCCTCCAGCCGCGACGCCCGCTCGGGGTCGCGCAGCTTCGACATCGTCACCTTCTCGATCTGGCGGATGCGCTCGCGGCTCAGGCCGAACTCGCGGCCCACCTCGTCCAGCGTGCGCTGGCGGCCGTCGTCGAGGCCGAAGCGGAGGCGGATCACGGCGGACTCGCGCTCCGACAGGGTCGCCAGCACGATCTCGACCTCGTTGCGCAGCTCGCCCTGGGCCACCGCACTGCCCGGCTCGGCGTTCGGGTCCACCGCCGCGACGAAGTCGCCGAGGGCGCTCTCGCCGTCCTCACCGACCGCCTGGTCCAGGCTGACCGGCTCGCGGTCGTACGAGATGAGCTCGATGATCTGGAACTCGGGCACACCCATGGCCTTGGCGATCTCGGCGACCGCGGGCTCGCGCCCCAGCTGGGTGGCGAGGTCGCGGCGGGCGCGGACCATGCGGTTGACCTGCTCGACCATGTGCACCGGGATGCGGATGGTGCGGGCCTGGTCGGCCATGGCGCGGGTGATGGCCTGGCGGATCCACCAGGTGGCGTACGTGGAGAACTTGTAGCCCTTGGTGTAGTCGAACTTCTCGACCGCGCGGATCAGGCCGAGGTTGCCTTCCTGGATGAGGTCGAGGAAGGCCATGCCGCGGCCGGTGTAGCGCTTCGCGATGCTCACCACGAGGCGGAGGTTGGCCTCCAGCAGGTGGTTCTTCGCGGCGCGGCCCTCGGCGACGATGATCTCGAGCAGCGGGGCGAGGTCCTCGCCGGCCTCGGGGAGCTTCTCCTCGGCGTAGAGGCCGGCCTCGATGCGCTTGGAGAGGGTCACCTCCTCGACGGCGGTCAGGAGGCGGGTGCGGCCGATGCCGTTGAGGTACGCCCGGACGAGGTCCGCGGACACTCCGCGCTCGTCGGTGGCGTCCAGATCAGCCAGGGCCTCGACACCGTCTGAAATGATGTTCTCGGCGGTAACCACCGTGGACTCCGTCGCCTTCATCTGCAGGACCACCTTTCAGTCCCCTCCCCGCTCAACCCGATGTCGTGCTTCCCAGCCGCATTCGTGCCGGTGATCAAAAGTTTGGACCGGGGGGCGTTAAGCGGAGGTGAGGAAGTCGTGGGGGTGGCATGAATCAGGGAGAACCCTGAGGTCGCGTACCCGACAGCGTGCCCGGATTGGTGGGACATTTACCGACGGCGCCGCAATTCTTTCCGTCTTGTCCAGGACCGGTAATCTGCGGAGAGGAACGGGGTCGACGAGGAGGTTCGGTGGTTTTCAAGCGGTTGATGCAGGCGATGGGCGTGGGTGGGCCGTCCGTCGAGACGGTGCTCGCCAACCCCAACTGCCGGCCGGGCGGTTACCTGGAGGGTCAGGTGCACGTCATCGGCGGCGATCACGCCGTCGACATCGAGTACGTCGCGGTCGGGCTGATCACCCGGGTCGAGGTCGAGAGCGGCGACAGCGAGTACAACACCGACCAGGAGTTCCACCGCCAGCGCCTCACCGGCTCCTTCAAGCTCGACGCGGGTGCGCGCCACGACATCCCGTTCCGCTTCGACGTGCCCTGGGAGACCCCGATCACCGAGGTGTACGGGCAGCACCTGCACGGCATGACCATGGGGCTGCGTACCGAGCTCGAGGTGGCCCGGGCGGTCGACAAGGGTGACCTGGACGCCGTGGCCGTGCACCCGCTGCCGGCCCAGGAGCGGATCCTCGACGCGTTCCTGCGGCTGGGCTTCCGCTTCAGCCGTGCCGACGTGGAGCGCGGCCGGGTGTACGGCGTGCAGCAGTCGCTGCCGTTCTACCAGGAGATCGAGTTCTACCCGCCGGCCCAGTTCGCGCACGGCATCAACCAGCTCGAGGTGACGTTCATCCCGACGCCGCAGCAGCTCCAGGTGGTGCTGGAGATCGACAAGCGCGGCGGGCTCTTCACCGAGGGCCACGACGCCTTCGGCCGCTTCGACGTCGACTACCACACCGTCGACCAGGTCGACTGGACGTCGCAGCTCAACGGTTGGCTGCAGCAGTCCGCGCAGCGCCGCGGCTTCTTCTAGGCCTCCAGCTCGAGGAGGACGGTTCTCGGGCCCACGTTCACGCTCTCCACGAGCATGTGGGTCCGGAACCGGCCCGTCTCGACCGTCGCCCCGCGGGCGCGCAGCGCCTCGACGAAGGCCGTGACCAGCGGCTCGGCCACCTCGGCGGGCGCGGCCGCGGACCAGGTGGGTCGCCGGCCCTTGCGAGCGTCGCCGTAGAGGGTGAACTGGCTGACCACCAGCAGCGGCGCGTTCGCCCCGGCGGCGGACCGCTCGTCGTCGAGGATGCGCAGCTCATGCACTTTGCGCGCCATCGTCCCGGCGATCGCGGGCGTGTCGGTGTGCGTGACGCCGAGCAGGACGAGCAGGCCGTCCTCGATCTTGCCGACGACCTCGTCGTCCACGGTCACGCTTGCCCGGCTGACGGTCTGGATCAGCGCCTTCATCGGCGTACCACCTCCGCGGCGGCCTGGAGGTCGGCGGTGGGGACGTCGAGTTGTGTGCCGCGCAGCGCCACGGCGTCGTCGAGGAGGCGGCGTGGATCGCCCGGTGCGGCGGTGAGGAAGGCGTCGAGCAGGTTCCGCGCGTCCCGGGCCAGCGGATGGTCGGCGAGGGACACCTCGGCCAGGATCAGCGCCGAGAGGGCGGTGTCGAGGTCCGCCTCGCCCGGCCGCGTGTTGCGCCAGTCGATCACCACCGGCCCCCGGGACGTGAGAAGGACGTTCTCCGGATGCAGGTCCAGGTGCACGAGGCAGGATCCGGCCGGGGCGCCGGGCCACGGTGGCAGCTCGTGCAGGCGGCGCAGGAGGCCGGCGAGCTCCGCAGCCGCCTGGGCAGGGGTCAGGTCACCCGAGCCGACGGCCCCGGCCATCGTCGGGCCGTCCAGGCGCTCCAGCACCATGTCGGCACCCGAGGCCTCGTGGACGGCAGGCACCGGGTAGCCGAGGCCGGCGAGGTAACGCATCGCGTCCGCCTCGCCGGTCACGTCGGTGGGTTCCCGGTAGCGGCGCAGCACTCGGGTGTCGTCGAGGGCGTACACGTCGGCCTCCCGGCCGGAGGCGATCAGGGACCCGGTCACCCGGCAGACGATAGCGAGGTCAGTCGACCGCGGTGCTGCTCGTGTCGCTCGTGTACGTGTTGTCGCCCGGATCCATGGCACCCGTGGTCGCATCGCCCGTGGTGGTGTTCGCCACCCCCGCGCCGTGCCGGGCCGCCGGCTTGAAACTGTTCGGGCCGGCCGTACCACCGGTCGTGGTCATGATGCCGCCGTCCGCGGGCGGCGGGCCACCGTTCTTGAGCTGCTCGGGGTCGGTGCCGGCGGCGATGGTGCTGGACAGGCCCGGGTCGTCGGCGCCCGTCTCGGGGCGGGTGTTGCTCGGCACGTCGCGGACGCCCTCGGCGTAGTCGTCACTCATGGTGGCTGTGGTTGCCCGAAGTACGCGGTGACAAACCGGGCCCGGCGCCGACATCATGGGCGGATGCCACGGGGATTGCGCTACGTCGATGCCGTCAAGCTGCTGGACGGCGCGGGTCCCGCGGCCCGCGCGGTGGACGATCTGATCGGCGGCGTGCTCTCGGTCGCCACCGCCGGCGGCTCGGACGTCGCCCTCTCGCTCTTCGACGCCAAGACCGAGATGGTCCGGCTCGGCCAGGCGGTGGCCGGGAAGATCCATGAAACGGTACGGGGACTCGCGCGCCACGACCGCAGCAGCCGGCTCCAGGCCGCGCACGGCGTCCTCGTGGTGGCCGCCTTCTTCGAGGCGTTCGACCAGGTGGTGACGACGAGCGGGGTGGCGTCGCCGGAGCTGACCCGTGACGAGCAGGTCCGGCTGGCCACCGGCACCCGCGTCGACGGCGGCTGGCTCGAGCACCTGTTCACGGCGGCGATCCCCGTCCCCGCCCCGGAACTGCCGTACGCGCAGCTGTGCGCGAGCCTGACCGAGTACTTCACCGCGGCCAGCGTCCGCCTCAACGACTTCGTGGCGGGCCTCGCCGTATGGGAGGTCGCGAGCCACGGTGAGCGCCGGGCCGCCAGCGAGCTCCTGCAGTACCGGCTTCCCGGTCTGGCGCTGCGCCGGTACGAGGAGATGAGCCGGCGGCTGGCGGTGGACGTACCGGAGTTCGGGGTGTGGATGCAGCGGGCCGAGGCGCGGGCGATCGGCCAGAGCCTCACCGGCCTGCGGGAGGTGCTGGAACGGGCCGGGTCGGGCCGGCGCGCCGAGGGCTGGCGGGCGGCGCTGGCGGCCGCGTACCGGGCGGACCTCGAGGCGCCGGTCGTGCGTGGGGACGCCGGGGAGGTGCGGGTGCCGACGCTGGCTGAGGCGTACCTCGATCCGCGGTTCCGGGCCCGCTCGGCGGTCCCCGGCTCCAACCCGGCCGAGGAGTCCTGGTGGGCCGGGGAGGTGCGGCACGATCTGGCGGCGTTCCTCGCCGGCTACCTCACCACCCCGCAGGCCGCCGAGGCGCCGCTGGTGCTGCTGGGCCAGCCGGGAGCGGGCAAGTCCGCGCTCACCCGGGTGCTGGCCGCCCGGCTGCCCGCCGCCGACTTCCTCGTGGTCCGGGTGGTGCTGCGCGAGGTGCCGGCCGAGGCGGACGTGCAGGACCAGGTCGAGCTCGCGGTCCGCGCCGCGACCGGGGAGAGCGTCGCCTGGCCGGAGCTGACGCGCGCGGCCGCGGGCGCCCTGCCGGTCCTGCTCCTCGACGGGTTCGACGAGCTCATCCAGGCCACCGGCATCCACCAGTCCGACTACCTGCAGCGGGTGGCGGCGTTCCAGCAGCGGGAGTCCGTCCTCGGGCGGCCGGTCGCCGTGGTCGTCACGAGCCGCCTGGCCGTGGCCGACCGCGCCCGGCTGCCCGGCGGTGCGCTCGCCGTGCGGCTGGAGGGCTTCGACGAGGCCCAGGTCGGCGCCTGGCTGGCGACCTGGGACCGGGTGAACGCGGACCGCCCGGGCTTCCGGCCGCTGCCAGCCGGGGTTTTCGCCCGCTTCCCGGACTTCTGCGAGCAGCCGCTGCTGCTGCTCATGCTTGCGCTCTACGACGCCGCCACGCACGCCTTGCAGAGCGAGGACACGCTCGAGACCGCGGAGCTCTACGAACGGCTGTTGAGCAGCTTCGCCGAGCGGGAGGTGCGCCGGCTGCACCCGCGTCAGCCCGAGGCGGCGGTGCCCGAGCTGATCGAGGAGGAACTGGTACGGCTGTCGGTCGTGGCGTTCGCCATGTTCAACCGGCTCCGCCAGTCGGTCACCGAGCGGGAGCTGGACGCCGACCTGGCCGCGCTGGGCATCAACCCGGTGGGCCCAGGACGCACGGAGGCGTTCCACCGTCCGCTGACCGCGGGGGAGGAGCTGATCGGGCGGTTCTTCTTCATCCAGCGGTCCCGCGCCACGCAGGACGACCGGGTGCTGCAGACGTACGAGTTCCTGCACGCCACCTTCGGCGAGTTCCTGGTGGCGCGGCTCGTGGTCCGGGCTCTGCGGGAGACGGCGGCCCGGGCGGCGGTCGCCCGGCTGCCCCTGGGCGGTGGGCGGCGCGACGACGGGCTGGTGCAGACCCTGCTCGGCTACTCGCCGCTGGCGGCGCGCGCCACCGTGCTGCCGTTCGTCGCCTCGCTGCTGAGCGGAGAGGACCGGACCGCGATCCGGCAGTGGCTGGTGGACGCGTTGCGCGCCGCGTTGATCCGGCCCGCGTATCCGACGCACGAGTACCGGCCCGTCGACAAGCGGGTGGATCACATGATGGCGACGTACTCGCTGAATCTGACCCTGCTCGCCCTCGCCTGCGGTGAGCCGCTGCGCGCCTCCGAGCTCTTCGTCCACGCGGCGGACCCGGCGGCGTGGCTGCGCGGCGCGGCCCTGCAGTGGGAGGCGGCGGTCCCCTCGGGGATCTGGAACGAGCTCGTCGCCACGCTGACGGTGATCCGCACCCGCGACGGCGACCGCCGCGACCTCGTGCTGGACCCCACGTCCGAGCGCCGCTTCCCGGCCGTCGACCTGGGCTGGCTCACCACCGGCGCGACCGTGCCGTACGACCGCGTCGCCAACCGCCTCCACCTGACCGCGGACACCGGCGCCGACCTGCTGCGCCTGGCCGCCGAGCCCCTGGCCCGGTGGATCCCGGACGCCCTGACCACGGTGGTGGCGACCCGTGACGAGGACACCGACTCGGTGGCGCACTGCCTGGTCCGGGTGTGGGTCGGCTCGGCACGCCGGTCCGCCGACCTGGCCGCCGACTACGACCGGGCCGTCGCCACGCTCTTCGGTGGCGGCCCCGAGGAGGCGGCCTCCCAGCTGCACTTCGGACGGGCGGCCCGGCTGCTCCTCGGCATGCTGGCGCGCGACGCCGGCCGGCTGCCGGTCCAGGACGTGCTCACCTGGCTGCGGCTCGTCGCCCGCAGCGGCTATCTCCGGCGCGTGGTCCCGGAGGTGCTGGAATGCATGGTGGCGGTGCGGGCGCCGGGCGGTCAGGGACTGGGCGAGCTCCTCGGCGAGATGGACCTGCGCCGGCTGCGCCTGGCACCCGTCGACCAGCTGCGCGTTCTCGCCGCCCTGCACGAGTTGGAGGGCAGTCTGCTGCACGCCCAGCTGCGCAAGCTCCGGGAGACTCTCGTCCCGGACGCGGCAGCGATGGCGGACCCGGAGGCGCGCAGGACACTGGCGGCCGACCGTCTGCTGGCCGCGCGGGTCGACGAGGCCCTGGGTCAGTAACCCTCGTCGGCGCCCGCCGTGGTGGCCGCCGGGCCTTCGCCGCGCTCCCGCGCCGCCAGGTCGTCGAGGATGGACTCCGTGGCGGTCGCGCCGAAGCGCGTCGCTCCGGCCTCGTGCAGGGTCAGCAGCGTGTCGAGCGTACGGACACCGCCGGCGGCCTTGACCTCGACGGACGGCGACACGGTCGCCCGCATGAGCCGGATGTCCTCGAGGGTCGCACCGCCCGGCGCGAATCCGGTGCTGGTCTTCACGAAGTGCGCCCCCGCCCGCTCGGCGATCCGGCAGCCCTCCACCTTCTGCTCGTCGGACAGGTACGCGTTCTCGAGGATCACCTTGACGACCCGCCCCTGAGCGGCGGCCACCACCGCGGCGATGTCGTCGTGCACGTAACCGGTCTCGCCGCCGCGCAGCCGCCCGACCGCCAGCACCATGTCGATCTCGTCGGCGCCCGCCTCGACCAGCGCCCGGGTCTCCGCCACCTTGACCGCCGTGGTGGTGCTCCCGTGCGGGAACCCGGCCACCGTCCCGACCAGCACACCGGAACCGGCCAGCGCGGCGACGGCCAGCTCCACGTCGACCGGCCGTACGCACACCGACGCCGTACCCCGCCGCGCGGCCACCTCGCAGCCCAGCCGTACCTCCGCCGTGGTCAGCTCGGGCCGAAGCAGCGAATGGTCGATCATCTTGGCGACGTTCATCGAATCTCTCCTGTCCGGGGCGGCTGCACGTCGAAGGCGACCTGCAGCGAGTAGCGGGCGCCGACATAGCGGCTGACCGTGTGTTCCAGAGGTTGCGAATGCTGGTCGACGATGAGCCGGCTCTCGACGAGCACCGGCTCGGCGGCGGCGATCTGCAGATGCCCGGCATCGGCGCCGGCGAGCTGGGCGTTGAGCGTCGAGGAGCCGAGCGTGGGCCGCAGCCCCAGCTCGTGCAGGGCCCGGTGCAGCGACCCGGCCTCGAGGTCGACGTCGAGCAGGGCGGTCAGGTGCGGCGGGAAGCAGGCGTACTCCACGGCCAGCGGAACGTCGTCGGCCAGCCGTACCCGGACGATCGACACCACCCGCGGCGCCGCCGCCGTCAGCTGCAAGGCCGCCGCCTCCTCGGCCCGGGCGGGCCGCACCTCGGCCTCGACGAGCCGCGACGACGGCGTCCGCCCCCAGCTGCGCACCTGGTCGTGAAAGCTCATCAGCGTCCCCGCGGCGCGCGGGACGGGCCGCTGCCGCACGAAGGTGCCGCGACCCTGGACCCGCTCGATCAGCCCGTCGGCCTCGAGCGCGTTGAGGGCGGCGCGCACGGTCATCCGAGCGACACCGAACTCCTCGGCGAGCGCGGACTCGGCGGGCACCACATCCCCCGGCACAGCCTGGGCGAGCCGGGCGCGCAGGGACCGCTCGATCCGCACATAGAGCGGCGTCTTCGCCATGAGTCCTCCAGGTCGTCTAGACAACCTAGAGGTTGGACGATGACGTGCGCGGAGTCAATGGGACCTGCGGCACACCCTCTGGCGGTCAGGCGGGTAGATGGCCACATCCGGGCCCTTTTCACATCCATGGGCGGGGATCGCCGCAGAGATGCCGAGCTGTCGCACTGAGCTCATGGCATCAATTGCATTGCCTAGCTTGGTTGGAGGGAGCGACCACGCGCTCTCGACGGCGGACCAGAGCGTTCGACCGCGTGCGGCCCGCTCGCGTTTTCGCCATCCCGGATATGCGGATCATTCAGTCCGCCAAGGATCTATTTGTGATATGAAATATCCGCGGCATCATCGTTGATCCGGAGGGCGTCGAGGATAATGGAGGAATGACGCAGCTCGCCTTGTTCTCCGCGAAGAACGTGCGGGACAAGACGCTGCGACGAAATTATTCACCGGTGGCTGAGGAGTTCCGCCGGGAGCAAGAGCGGCGCCGTTCGTGGGGCCTGGTGCAACGTCATTTCCGGCGCTTGTGCCGGCCGCGCAGGACCGAGGGCCGATCCGCGGGCTCGCAGCCCGAACCCGGCGATCTCCGCGCTGGCGATCCCCGCCCTGGTGACCTCAACCCGAAGGCGCCGCCCAGCATGACGCATCGGGCGACCCAACTGATCATTCTGAGCGGCCGGAAAGTCCAGCGCAAAACGACGAGCTAGGGCGCGAGGCGGTGGCCACGGAGCTGGCGCCCGCGGCCGGCCCGCCATTTCCCGCCGGGTGCGGCAGCCGCGGATCCCACGTGACCGGAAAGCGGGCACGGTCGAAGCTCGCCCGCCGCTTCCGCGCGCCCCGATATTCCAGCCTCATCGAACCGTCTGCCATTGCCGTCCCGGACCGGCGAGGTGACCGCGGCAAACCATGCCGGAAAGGCGAACGAGGGCCCCCGAAACTGTCGACAGCAAACGTTTGAAATACAAGCTACCGGCAGTGATTGAGGCACGGAGAACCCGGCTCATCGTCGCCGTCTGTCGCCCCGACCTCGGTCTTGGTCATTCCTCGGCGCGCTACGGCGTCGCAGCGCAGGCGACCGGCAGCTCGGATGGCAGCGAGGTTCTCCACGTGCGTGAAGTGGAACAGCCACCGGTGCGAGGCGGCTGGAACAACTGCGTCCGTCATGCTGTAGTGGGTCTCCGACCAGGATGTCATCGACGTACGGTGCGGGGTTGGCGGCGCGGCGGCGCCAGTGGCGAAAGATGGGAATCAATCATGGTCATCGCGCTCCCGATCGCCGAGGAAGCGAACGAGTTGATCAACCGCGATGCCCTCGCCCTGCTCATCGGGATGGTGCTGGATCAGCAGATCCCGCTGGAGAAGGCGTTCAGCTCCCCGTACGTCCTCGCTCAGCGGCTCGGTCACACCCCCACCGCCGAGGAGCTCGCCGGCTTCGACCCCGAGGCGCTCATTGGGATCTTCGCCAAGCCGCCGGCCCTGCACCGCTTCCCCAAGGCGATGGCCGCGCGGGTGCAGGAGGTCTGCCGGGCGCTCGTCGGGACCTACGACGGCGACGCCGCGAACCTGTGGCGGGATGCCGCCGACGGCAAGGAGCTGGTCAAGCGGATCGCCGCGCTGCCCGGGTTCGGGAAGCAGAAGTCGCAGATCTTCGCCGCCCTGCTCGGCAAGCAGTACGGCGTGCAGCCGCCCGGCTGGCGGGAGGCCGCGGGTGCGTACGGCGAGGAAGGTGCGCACCGGTCGGTGGCCGACATCGTCGACGGGGACTCGCTGGCGAAGGTGCGGGCGTTCAAGAAGGAGATGAAGGCGGCGGCGAAGAGCTCGTCAGCAGGCTGAGCATGTCGGTGGCGGGCAGCGGTGGGGCGAAGAGGTAGCCCTGGCCGACGCCGCAGCCGAGGAGTTGCAGCTCGGCGGCCTGTTCGCTGGTCTCGATGCCTTCCGCGACCGTGGTCAGGTGCAGGGCGTGGCTGAGCCGCAGGATCGCCTCGGTGATGCCGGCGCCCTCCGGGGTGCCGTTGAGCTCCGCCACGAAGCTGCGGTCGATCTTGAGGATGTCGACGGGCAGCCGGGTGAGGTAGTGCAGCGACGAGTAGCCGGTGCCGAAGTCGTCGATCGCCACGCGGATGCCGTGCTCGCGGAAGGCGGCCAGCATGGTGATGCCCGCGGCGTCGTCGACCAGGGCCGACTCGGTGATCTCCAGGACCAGGCGACGCGGTTCCAGGCCGGTGCGGTTCAGGACGCTGAGCACATCCTGCACCAGGGTCGGCTCCTGCAGCTGCCGCGGTGACAGGTTCACGCTCACGTACGTGTCGGCGCCCCAGTCCACGACCTGTGCGCACGCCTCGCCCAGGACCCACAGGCCGAGGTCGGCGATGGTGCCGTTGCGTTCGGCGATCGGGATGAACTGGGCCGGTGACACCACCCCGAGCGTCGGGTGCTGCCAGCGGACCAGCGCCTCGACGCCGATCGGGCGGCTGTCGGCCAGGTCGACCAGCGGCTGGTAGAGCAGGGTGAGCTCGCCGCGTTCCACCGCGCCGGCCAGGTCCTCGCCGAGCTGGGCGTCGGCGGCGCGGCGGTCGGTCATCGACGGGTCGTGCAGCTGGACGCCGTGGGTGCCCAGGTGCTTCGCCTGGTACATCGCGATGTCGGCGCGGCGCAGCAGCTCCTTCGGGGTGTCGCCGGCGTGGGTGGTGGCGACGCCGACGCTGGCGCGTACCGGGACGGTGTCCTCGCCCAGACGGACCGGGGACCCCGCGGCGGCGGCCAGGATGCGCTGGGCGGCGGCGACGGCACCCTCGGCGTCCGGCATGTCGGTGAGCAGCACCACGAACTCGTCCCCGCCGATGCGGGCGGCGAGGTCCTCGGTGCGTACGGACGAGCGCAGGATGTGCGCGAACTCGGTCAGCACCGTGTCCCCGGCGGCGTGCCCGTACGCGTCGTTGACCAGCTTGAAGTCGTCCAGGTCGATGAGCAGCAGCGCGACGTCCTCGCGGCGTCCCACCGTCCGGGCGAGCTGCGCGTCCAGCCCGGCCCGGTTGGCGAGACCGGTCAGCGGGTCGTGCAGGGCCATCTGCTGCAGCTCGTTCTCCCGCTGCCGCAGTTTGTCCTCCACCTCCTGGCGGCGCTCGATGTCCTGGCGCAGCGCGGCGGTGGCGGCGTCGACCTTGCTCATGGCCCGGTTGCGGGCGCCGGTGAGAATCCCGACGAGCGCGGTGAGCAGCAGGGTGATCGTCATCGCGACCACCCACGTCGAGCCCACGAGGCCCCGGTCGGTCTCCTCGAGCAGCGTGTTCGTCGGGTGCACCTTGAGCGTCCAGGTTCGCACGCCGGCCCCGATGTACGAGATGCGGTTCAGTGCCGCCGAGGGGCGGGCGCCGGCGACCATGGCCTGTGCGACGGCCTGGTCGCTGGAGCTGGACGGGTCGACCAGCTCGGCGGTCACCGCACCGTGCGCCTGGGCACGCAGCGTCTCGTTCAAGAGGTCGCCGCCGTGGACGTCCATGGCCAGCCAGCCGCGGAACGTGCGCCCCATGTACTTCACGGGCACGGCGAAGGTGAACGACTGCTGCTGCTGGGCCGCGGGCAGGTTCCGGTCGGCGGGCAGCACGTACGCCCGGCTCACCGCCAGCCCGCCGAGGATCCGCGCCTCGTCCAGGGCGTCGTCCGCCTCGGGCGAGAAGTTCAGGTCCCGGCCGTTCGCGAGCCTCGCGCCGTCGAGCTCGCCGTCGAGATGTTTCTCGAGCGAGCGGGTGAGCACCTCGAACGAGTGTTCGGTGCCGCTGCCGACGGGGCGTAGCCGCAGATCAGGCGCCCCTTTGGCGCGCCAGTGGTTCTCGAGGGACCGGATGCCCGTGTTGTCCGTGGAGACGACGAAGCTCAGCGACGTCGCACCGGGCAGCCGCCGGTTGCTCACCTTCGACGTGATCCAGGCGAAGTCGTCGGCGGTGAGGTCGGTCTGGGCGCCGAGCGAGGTCGCGACGTCGGTGAGCGTGTCGCCGTACCGTTGCAGCTCGGTGTTGATCGCCCGGGTGAGGTCGCTGGTGTAGCGGTCCATGAGCTGGGCGGCGTAGTGCTGCTCGTCGCTGCGGGCGTTGCGCGCGGCGACCCACGACCCGGTGATGCCGAGCAGCGCGACCACGACGACGAGAGCGACGCCGGCCCAACGGCGTCGCTGCAAGACCGGTGTGGTTGCCCGCACGATTCTCTAGATCGGTCGACGGGCTGCGGAATAAAGGGGACCGCCCGGCGCGAGCGCTGCGTCGATTCTGGTCGACGACCCGGCCGCAGTGGAAGGATGAACCGGTGAAGAAGCCGCCGGAGCGGCCGGTGCTGATCACCGACGCCGCCCGAAGCCAGAGCGACCAGCTCCGCAGCCGGGAGATCCGCTACGTCTCGATGATGGCGCTGCGCGCAGCCTGCCTGATCACCGGCGCGATCCTGATCAGCGTCAAGCCACCGCTGCTGCCGGTCTGGCTGATCCTCTGCGCGGCCGGCATGGTCTTCCTGCCCTGGGCCGCGGTCCTCATCGCCAACGACCGTCCGCCCAAGAGCAAGGCGAACCCGCCGGCTCCGCGCCCCGAGCCCACCCCGCGCGCCCTCGACCAGCAGCCCGAGCCCCGCACCATCGACCTCGAGCCCTAAGGTCGCGCGCCCACCCGCTGCACCGCCGCCGCGCCGAGCTCGGCGCCGGCTTGCAGCGCGGCCTGCGGCTCCGCGCCGGAACACCACGCCCGCAGCAGGCCCGCTGCGAAGGCGTCACCCGCCCCGGTCGGATCGATCGGCGGTACGCGCACACCCGTCACCGACCGCAACACCCCGTCCCGCCCTCTCCAGACAGCGCCGTCGCCGCCGCGCTTGACGATCACGTTCCGGGCGGAGGCGGTGAGGACCTCCGCCTGGTCCTCCGGCCGGCCGGGGCCGGCCAGCACGTCCGCCTCGTCCGCGTTGCACAGCAGCAGGTCTGTTCCCCGTACGAGATCCAGGAACTCTCCCGACTGCCGTAACGGCGCCGCAGAGGCCGCGTCGACGCTGGTGGTGAGTCCCCGCTCGCGGGCCGCCGCCAGCGCGGCCAGCCCGCCCGGCCGCGAGCGCGCGTGCAGCAGCGGATAACCGGACAGGTGCAGGTGCGCGGCGTCCGGGACGGCCTTGACCGCCGCTGTGACATCCGCGGGATCCAGCAGCAACGCCGCGCCCCGGTCCGTGATCATCGTGCGCTCCGCGGGGGAGCTGAGCACCACGACGCTTCCGGTCGCCGCACCTGCGTGGTGCCGCACCGCGCAATGCACCCCGGCGGCGGTCAGCTCGGCGACGCGCTCGCGGCCGGCAGCGTCGTCCCCGACCGCCGCGACGAGGGTCACCGCCGCCCCGGCGTGGGCGAGCCAGGCGGCCGTGTTCGCCGCCTGCCCGCCGCCGCCGACGCGGATCCTCGCCTCGGTGTCTGACCCGGCCGCGAGCGGCCCGGCCTGCCCGACCAGCACGTCGGTGACCAGGTCGCCGACGACGATCAGCGCCTTGCTCACCCGGGGAGGGCGAAGCCGAGCGTCGAGTGCGCCGGGGTGGCGGCCGCGGCGATCTGCGCGGCCAGGGCGGCGTTGCGCAGGATGATCCGGACGTTGACCTCCAGGCTCTTGCCGTGCGTGCTGCTGTGGAAGTGGGCCAGCAGGAACGGCGTCACCGCCTTGCCCGTGATCCCGTCGCGCGCCAGCAGCTCCAGACCCTCGGCGAGGGTGCGGTCGTGCAGCTCCGGGTCGAGCTGCTCGTCCGTCGGCAGCGGGTTGCCGAGCACCAGCGCGCCGGCGCCCACGCCCTGCTCCTCCCGCGCCGCCAGCACGGCCGCCACCTGGGCGGGGGAGTCGAGCTGCCAGTCGACCTCGAAGCCGCCGTCGGTGACGAAGAAGCCGGGGAAACGGCGGGTGCCGTACCCGGCGACGGCCACGCCCAGGGTCTCCAGGCGTTCCAGCGTGGCGCCCACGTCGAGGATCGACTTCACGCCGGCGCACACCACGACGATCGGAGTCCGGGCGAGGGTGGTCAGGTCGGCCGACTCGTCGAACGTCGTACTGGCCTCCCGGTGCACGCCCCCGAGGCCGCCGGTGGCGAAGACGCCGATGCCGGCCGCTGCCGCGATCGCGCTGGTGGCGGCCACGGTGGTGGCGCCGTCCGCCCGCGTCGCGGCCGCGACCGCCAGGTCCCGGACGGAGAGCTTGACCACGCCGTCGGCGCCGGCCAGGTGCTCGATCTGCGCGTCCTCCAGGCCGACGATCAGCTCGCCGCCGATCATCCCGATCGTGGCGGGTACGGCCCCGTTGTCCCGTACCGTCTGCTCGATCTCGCGGGCGACCCGCAGGTTGTCCGGGCGGGGCAGGCCGTGCGAGACGATCGTGCTCTCCAGCGCCACCACCGGGCGGCCGTCGCGGCGGGCCCGGGTCACGTGGTCGCCGTAACGGATGGTGAAGCGGCCCACCGGCCGCGTGGAATCGGTCACGATGGCAACGGTACGGCGCCGGCCAGGCGAGGTGTCGTTGGACCGACCAGGCGTGAGGTGTCAGACTTGCGGGTTGGAGCTTCCGCCGCGGAGACCGGGGGGCACGCGGCGGCCGAGACTTGTAGACCGACGAGAGGCAGACGCCGTGAGCACGCAGATCCTCGAGCGCCCGGAGACGAAAGACGCCGACACCGGGCCGGACATGTTCCACTACGTGCGCAAGGAGAAGATCGCCGAGAGCGCCGTCATGGGAACGTTCGTCGTGGCGCTCTGCGGGGAGAAGTTCCCGGTGACGAAGTCGCCGAAGCCGGGTTCTCCGGTGTGCCCGCAGTGCAAGGAGATCTACGAGTCGATGCAAGACTGATCGGGGGACCGTGGCGTTGACGGGAAGCTACAGCCTGCTCGTCGCGGACCTGATCGGAGTCGCGGTCTTCGCTGCCTCCGGCGCCAGCGCCGCGGTCGTGAAGCGCCTCGACCTCTTCGGCGTGGCCTTCGTCGGTTTCGTCGCGGCGCTCGGCGGCGGCATCCTGCGCGATCTCGTGATCGGCGCGGTGCCGCCCCTGGCCTTCTCGGACTGGCGGTACGCGATCACCGCCGTCCTCGCCTCGATCGCCGTCTTCTGGCTGCACCCTCAGCTCAGCCGCCTCCGGCGAAGCGTGCTGCTGCTCGATGCCGCCGGACTGGGCCTCTTCACGGTCACCGGCACCCTGAAGGCCGTCGACGCCGGGGTGCCCCCGGTCGGCGCCTGCCTGGTGGGCATGCTCACGGCGATCGGCGGCGGCCTGGCCCGCGACCTGCTCACCGGCGAGATCCCGGTGGTGCTGCAGCGCGACATCTACGCGGTGGTCGCTCTCGGCGGCGCCGTCGCGGTCACCGTTCTGAGCTGGCTCGATGTCGCCGACGTGGTCACCCTGGTCGCCGCGGCGGTCGGCATGACGGCGGTCCGCATGCTCGCCCTGCTGCGCCGGTGGTCGGCCCCGGTGGCCGTGCCGTAGCCGTTCCGATCGGCCGCCGCGGTTATGCTGGGGTCGGCCTCCGCGGCATTCCGCGGGGGCGTTTGTGTGAGTGGAAGGGATCGTCGCAGCTTGAGCCCGCCGTTGCCGAACCTGGAGACCTTCCCCCCGCTGCGCGACTGGCAGCGCAAGGCGCTGGTGCAGTACCTGCGCAAACGCTCCCCGGACTTCATGGCGGTCGCGACCCCGGGCGCCGGCAAGACCACCTTCGCCCTGCGCATCGCGGCGGAGCTGCTCTGCGACGGCACCGTCGAGGCGGTCACCGTGGTCTGCCCCACCGAGCACCTCAAGACCCAGTGGGCGCAGGCGGCGGCCCGGGTGGGGATCCAGCTCGACTCGGCGTTCCGGAACGCCGACGTGCACAGCTCGCGCGACTTCCACGGGGCCGTGCTCACGTACGCCCAGGTCGGCATGGCCCCGGCCGTGCACCGGCGGCGCACCATGACCCGCCCCACGATGGTCATCCTCGACGAGATCCACCACGCCGGCGACTCCCGCACCTGGGGCGACGGCGTCAAGCAGGCCTTCGACGAGGCCGAGCGCCGCCTCATGCTCACCGGCACCCCGTTCCGCTCCGACGAGAACCCCATCCCGTTCGTCGAGTACGAGCGCGGCCAGGACGGCCTGCAGCGCTCCCGCTCCGACTCGGTGTACGGCTACAGCGACGCGCTGCGCGACGGCGTCGTCCGGCCGGTCATCTTCCTGGCGTACTCGGGCGAGACCCGCTGGCGCACCAGCGCGGGCGACGAGCTGGCCGCCCGCCTCGGCGAACCGATGACCAAGGACCTGATCGCGCAGGCGTGGCGTACCGCCCTGGACCACCGCGGCGACTGGATGCCGCAGGTCCTGCGCGCCGCCGACGCCCGCCTCTCCAAGCTGCGCGAGCACGGCATGACGGACGCGGGCGGCCTGGTCATCGCGAGCGACCAGCAGACCGCCCGCGCGTACGCGAAGCTCCTGGACGAGATCACCGGCCAGAAGGCGGTCGTGGTCCTCTCCGACGACCAGGGCGCCTCGGCCCGCATCGCCCAGTTCGCGGCCTCCGAGCAGCGCTGGCTGGTCGCGGTCCGCATGGTCTCCGAAGGCGTCGACATCCCCCGCCTGGCCGTCGGCGTGTACGCCACCAGCGCCTCCACCCCGCTCTACTTCGCCCAGGCGATCGGCCGCTTCGTCCGCGCCCGGGTCCAGGGCGAGACGGCCACGGTCTTCGTGCCCAGCGTCCCGCACCTGCTCGGCCTGGCCAGCGAGATGGAAGCCCAGCGCGACCACATCCTGGGCGCCCCCAAGGACCCGGACGGCCTCGACGACGCCCTCCTCGAACGAGCCCAGCGCGCCGAGGACGCCGAGGGTGAGCTGGAGAAGCGCTTCGAGGCCCTCTCCGCGACGGCCGAGCTCGACCAGGTCATCTACGACGGCGCCTCGTTCGGCACCGGAGCCCGCACGGGCACGCCCGAGGAGGAGGAGTACCTGGGGCTGCCGGGCCTGCTGAGCCCGGACCAGGTGGCGGTCCTGCTGAACAAGCGCCAGGCCGACCAGATCGCGGCCCAGAAGCGGGCGGCCGCAGCAGCCCCCAAGGAGGCGGTTCCGGCCCCCCGCGAACCGGTGGCGACGATGAGCGCCGCGGAACGCCGGGTGGCGCTCCGCCGCCAGCTCAACACCCTGGTGGCCGCCCACCACCACCGCACCAACCTGCCGCACGGCAAGATCCACGCGGAGCTGCGGCGGCTGTGCGGGGGGCCGCCGAGCGCGCAGGCCACGATCGAACAGCTCGAGGAACGGATCGCGACGATCCAGACCTTCTGAGCGTCAGTCCATCTGGACCCGGTCCGTCAGGCCCGCGGCGCGGAAGGCCTCCACGAGGGCGTCACGGCCCTCGCTGAAGTGCGCCCAGCTGTCGTGGTGCACCGGCACGACCCGGCGCGCACGGAGAATCCTGGCGGCCTCGGCCGCCTGGGCGCTGTCGAGCGTCAGCAGCGCCCCGTCGAACAGCGGAGTACGAACCGCGCCGGCGAAGATCACCGCGGTGTCGACCGGGCCGAACCGCCCGGCGATCTGCTCGACCAGCTCCAGCGCGGCATTGTCGCCGCTGACGTAGACCGTGCCGAGCCCCTCGCCGGTCAGGACGAAGCCGATGACGTCCCCGCTGACGGGCTCACACCCCTCGGGGCCGTGCCGCGCGGGCACGGCCGTCACTGTCACGGTGCCACCACCCGGCCGGTCCAGCTCCACGGAAGCCCACGGCGCCAGGCCGCGTGCCGTACCGCCGAGTCGCCCGGCCCCGCTGACCGTGGTGAGCGTGACCGGAACGTCGGCGAGCAGGGCCCGGCCTGAGGTGTCCAGGTTGTCGGCGTGCTGATCGTGGGAGAGCAGGACGGCGTCGACCCGGCCCAGCTCGTGCGGAGACCCCTTCGAAGGCGCCGTCTTGCGCAACGTCAGCCCGCTGGGCGAGGGGTACTCCCCGGGCCCGTCGAAGGTGGGGTCGGTGAGCAGCCGCAACCCCCCGTACGCGATGAGGGCGGTCGGCCCACCGTAGACCTGGACGGAGATGGCGTCAGTCATGGAAACCTCACGGATAGATGGTCGGTCATCCGTGAAGCTAGCTGTTTGTCACGGAAGAGCGCAACCTATAACGTGAGAACCGTGAAGGAGATCGCCGTCACCGCCCCGGACGTCCCACCGGCGCCCGGCGCGGAGCAGCACCCGGCGCTGGACTTCGCCAACAGCGCCGTCACCGTGCCCGGCGGCCAGGTGCTCGACGCCCTGGGTACGCCCGAGTCCGCCACCCGCTGGCTGATCGACCACGGCCTTGCGCCGTCGGACGCCCGGCTGCACGAGGTGTGCGCCGGGCGGTTGCGGTCCCTGCGCGACGCGACCAGAAGCCTGCTGAAGGCGCGCGTACGCGACGAGGAGCCGCCCCGAGAAGCGCTCGCGGCGGTGAACGCGGCTCTCGCGCGCGTGCCGACCGCGTCGGTTCTTCGCTGGGACCCGGGCGTCGGCCTGCACCGGGCCACCTCGCACCCCACCGATCAGGTGGTCGACCATGCGCTCGGCGTCCTGGCCGCGGACGCCGCCGAGTTGCTCACCGGCCCCGATGCGCCGCGCCTGGCGGCCTGCGACTCGCCGCCGTGCTCGCGTTACCTGCTCCGCAGCGGCCGCCGGCAATGGTGCTCGGTGCGCTGCGGCGATCGGGTCCGGGCGGCTCGTGCCTACGCCCGGCGCACCCGCCCCGAAACGGTCTGACGCCCAGCTTGGCGGTGGGCGTCCGTCCGTCGCCTGGTGTGCGGGCTGGGATCGGGTCTGATGCCTGCCGGGCGACCTCCGCGTGGCCGCCCCAGCCCGCGGGGGTGACGGCGGGAGTGGGTCTGTCGCTCGGCTGCCGGGGTGTCACCGGTCGGGCCGCCTGGAGTGCGGTGCTTGCTCGGGGCGGACGGGGTTGCGGCGCGGGAGGGGTGCATACGTGAAAAGGGCGCCCCCACACCGGGACGCCCTTTCGCTGCTTATCTGGGGATTAGTTGGAGTTAGACATCATTTCCGCGCCGCGCCACGTGAACTCGGGGTCGGCCGCGTACTGCACCGCGATCTTCACCAGGTCTTCGGCGTACCTGTTGGCGTGGTGTCCGCAGAACACCAGCTCGCCGCCACCAGCCAGGGTCAAACGGAGCTTCCCGGCTGCATTGCAGCGGTCGCACCGTTCATCGGCTGCTGGTCCGGCCACGCTTCCCGCCGGCGGCGTGAGAGTCGGGGTCATCGCCTTCCTCCTCTGGTCGTCACCGATGAACATGTTCCTCGGCTACTGCTCACCCATCGTGCAACACCCTTGGCCGTTGCAGCCTTCCCACAGTGCCCTGGGGGGACCCAAGTCACACGTGGTCCGGCTAGTGTGCCGTGCCCCAAGGGTGCCACGTCAACGATCACTTCTGCACAACGGTCTGATCACCACCGGATGATGTACGAGTGGTGACCAAAAGGGCACGCAGTGTTGACTGAATGGCCGGTCGTCCAGTATTGATCAAGCTGTCCGTGTCCAGTTCCGGACAATTGATCTTGAACTCGCCGGCACCCCCCGAAACCCGGGGCGCCGGCAACCGCACACTTGCCACTCCGGCAGAGTAGACCCCACCTACCAGCGCCCGGCACGCAGAGTCCAATACCTCGCTCGCGGAGTTTCGCCGACCGCCGACGAGGGCCGCCTCGGCTGTCCTGGTCGAGGTGGCGAGAGGGTCCTCGGAGCAGCCAGACGGCCGGCCATCGCCGTGAGGCCGCATGTTGTGGACGGCCGGCGGGCGCTGGGTGGGTGGCGCACTCCGAGCGGGTGCCGGGCGCCGGATGGCCAGCGCGCGCCGGAGGTGGACCGGGAGGGCTACCCACGCCGGGACCGCGGCACACTCCCAAGCGAGGGAGGGGGCCGCGGTCCCGGCTGCGGGAACCTCAGTCCAGGTAGTCGCGCAGCACCTGCGACCGCGACGGGTGCCGCAGCTTCGACATCGTCTTCGACTCGATCTGGCGGATGCGCTCGCGGGTCACGCCGTACACCTGGCCGATCTCGTCCAGGGTGCGCGGCTGGCCGTCGGTCAGGCCGAAGCGGAGCCGGACCACGCCCGCCTCGCGCTCCGAGAGGGTCTGGAGGACCTGCTGGAGCTGGTCCTGCAGCAGCGAGAACGAGACCGCGTCGACCGCGACGACCGCCTCGGAGTCCTCGATGAAGTCGCCGAGCTGGCTGTCGCCCTCGTCGCCGATGGTCTGGTCCAGCGAGATCGGCTCCCGGGCGTACTGCTGGATCTCCAGCACCTTCTCCGGGGTGATGTCCATCTCCTTGGCGAGCTCTTCCGGGGTGGGCTCGCGGCCCAGGTCCTGGAGGAGCTCGCGCTGGATGCGGCCGAGCTTGTTGATGACCTCGACCATGTGCACCGGGATGCGGATGGTGCGGGCCTGGTCGGCCATGGCGCGGGTGATGGCCTGGCGGATCCACCAGGTGGCGTACGTGGAGAACTTGTAGCCCTTGGTGTAGTCGAACTTCTCGACCGCGCGGATCAGGCCGAGGTTGCCTTCCTGGATGAGGTCGAGGAAGGCCATGCCGCGGCCGGTGTAACGCTTGGCCAGCGACACCACGAGGCGCAGGTTGGCCTCGAGGAGGTGGTTCTTGGCGCGTTCGCCGTCGCGGCCGATCCAGCGCAGGTCACGCTCGAAGTTGCGGTCGAGCTTCTCCTCGCCCTCCTCGCAGGCGCGCAGGCGCTCGGCGGCGTACAGGCCGGCCTCGATGCGCTTGGCGAGCTCGACCTCCTGCTCCGCGTTCAGCAGGGGGACCTTGCCGATCTGCTTCAGGTAGGCGCGGACGGAGTCGGCCGACGCGGTCAGCTCGGCGTCGCGGCGGGCCTGCTTGAGCGCCTCCGACTCCTCGTCGTCCCACTCGAAGTCGCCGTCGGTGGCCGAGCTGGCGGCGTCGCTGGCGGCGGCCTGGACCATGGCGGCCGGCTCCTCCACGACGACGTCCTCGAGGTCGGCGGCGAGCTCTTCGGGATCGATCTCTTCGCCCTCGACCGGCTCGCCCTCGCCGGGGGCGGCGGCCTTGGTGGCCTTCGCCGGGCCGGCGCCGGCGGCCGCCTTCTTCGCCGGGGCAGCCTTCTTGGCAGCGGCCTTCTTGGCGGGAGCGGCGGCGGGAGCAGCGGCCGCGTCGCCCTCGGCGGAGGCCTGCGACGGGGCGGGAGCGGCCTTCTTGGCCGGGGCGCGGGTCGCCTTGGCGGTGGTGGCCTTCGAGGCCGGGGTCGCGGCCCGGGCGGCGGCCACCCGGCGGCGGGTGCTCGCCGAGCCGTCCACGACGACCGTGACGCCCGCGTCCACGAGGGCGCGGAGGATCTTCTTGGCCTGGGCCGGTGTCACCTCGGCGGACTCGACCGTCTGCACGACCTCGGCCGACGTGATCTGCCCACCCGCACCCTGCGCGTGGGCGATCAGGGCCTCGGTGAGAGAGCGAACGTCGGCACCGGTCTGGTGGGCTTCTGTCACGAATGACCTTCCGGAGGGCGATGAGACACGGCCATGGGCCCAGCGCAGCACGCGGCGAAACGAGGCTGGCCGGTGTGGTGTGGGAGCCCTCGTGACCCGGACGGGGCTTGCAGGCGGTGTCCGTGAAGCGTGGGCAGGGGTGAATTGTAGCGCCGTCCAGCGAGATCCTCCCGCCGCAGCACGCCGCGGGGGGTCGCCGACCTCTCTTCGGGCGCTCGGCGGGAGAATGGTAGCTGCGGAAAGGGCGGTGTGAAGTGGCTGAGAACGCCGGAGGACCGACGCCGGAGGAGCTGTTGGCGATCGCCGTACGGATCGCGCGGGAGGCCGCTGAGACGGCCCGGCGGATGCGCACGGAGGCGATCACCGACGTGCAGACGAAGAGTACCGACACCGATGTGGTGACGGCGGCCGACAAGGCCGTCGAGCGTCAGGTGGTGGAGGCGCTGCGGCGCGAGCGGCCGGGCGACGGCGTGCTGGGTGAGGAGTACGGCGACAGCACCGCGACCACCGGCGGCGTCCGCTGGATCCTGGACCCGATCGACGGCACGGTGAACTACCTCTACGGCCTTCCGCAGTACGCGGTTTCCCTCGCGGCCGAGGTGGACGGCACGGTCGTCGCCGGCGTGGTCCGTAACGCCGCGACCGGCGACGAGTGGACCGCCACTCTCGGCGGCGGTGCGTGGCGCGGCGGCCGGCGGCTGGGCGGCTCGACGCGCACGACGCTGGACCAGGCGCTGGTCGGCACCGGCTTCGGCTATGACCCGGCGCGTCGCGAGCATCAGGGTGCCGTGCTGGCGGGCTTGATCACCCGGGTGCGCGACATCCGCCGCTTCGGCGCGGCGTCGCTGGATCTGTGCATGGCGGCGGAGGGCAGCCTCGACGCGTACTTCGAGAAGGGGCTCAACGCCTGGGACCATGCGGCGGGCGGGCTGGTCGCCACCGAGGCGGGCCTGCGCGTGTCCGGACTCGACGGTCGGGCGCCGGGCAGGGACATGCTCGTGGCGGCCCCGCCGGCGATCTTCCCCGCGCTGCATGACGTCCTCGTCGAGCTGGATGCGTCCGGCGGTCCCTGACGGCCCGGAGGCGGTCAGGAGTCCTTCTTGTCCGGTGCCGGGCAGGCGCCGGGCGGGGTCTGCGGCTCGCCCAGCTCCACGAGCGACTGGTTCACCTCGGTCGTGGTGGCGAGCTGCTGGAACTGGCTGCCGATGACGACGTCGACCACGGCGCCCTTGCGCTTCGGGTTGTACTGCGGGTCCGCCTGGTTCAGGAAGTACGCCCGCAGCAGCCACGCCGAGCCGACCGCGTCCGGGCCGTACCGCATGACCGCGACGCCGTCGACCTTCTTGTTGTTCTCGGCCGGCTTCTGGGTCTGGAAACGCCGGTTCTTGAACTCGTTGGTGACGTTGTCGGCGAGCCCCGGCTGGTCGGTGCCGTTGTAGACCTTGACGGTGACCTGCTGCGGGTCGTCCGGCAGTGTCACGTTCGCCAGCACCGAGCCTTTGGGGCATCCGCCGCCCGCGATCGCGCCTCCCTGCGTGTCGCGGACCAGCGCGACGACGACGAAGACCACAGCGGCTACGGCGAGCACGCCGACCACGACGAGCGCTCGGACGCGCGCAAAGCTCATGGGGGAGTACTCCCGGGTGTGGGCAGGCCGGTGGCTGCGGTGACGGAAGGGTCTGCCGGTGAGGTTAGCGTCTGGCCGGCGGGAGCGCGGAAAGAGGGAATGTTTCCGGCGCGCCGACGATGATCCACGGCGTCCGCCCCCTACCTTGATGTCGCCTCAGTCACATCGGGAACAATTGGCCGCCCACGGACGTACAAGCCACCCACGAGGGCGGTAAGGTGCCGCGTTTGCCGGGGCCATTTCACGAGGGGATGGGGGCGCCCCGGCGGATGGTCGTTCCCCGCTGCCGGGCGGGGAGAAAAGTCCGTCGCAACGGGAACCGAAACGTCGTCGCCGGCGTTACTTACGCCAAGTGACACATCGATACAGGAGAGTGAAAACCGATGGCCACCGACTACGACGCCCCGCGTCGCGATGAGGTCGACCTCGGCGAGGACAGCCTCGAGGAACTCAAGGCCCGCCGCGCCGACTCGCAATCGGGCGCAGTGGACGTCGACGAGGTCGAGGTGGCGGAGAGCTTCGAGCTCCCCGGTGCCGACCTGGCCGACGAGGAACTGACCGTCAAGGTGCTGCCGATGCAGACCGACGAGTTCCGCTGCGCTCGCTGTTTCCTCGTGCATCACCGCAGCCAGCTGGCGGTCGAGCGCAACGGGGAACTGATCTGCCGCGAGTGCGCCTGACGGCGCCCTCGCAGCAGGACCACCCGGCCGTCGTCGACGGCCGGGCGCCGTGTGATCCTCGGGTCGCGCGGCGTGTGACCCGTGTGCCCGCCTGATTCACTGGGTACAGGGTCATCGACGGCAGACGTGACGGGGAGGTCGACCACCATGAGCCGCCCAGATGAGAACTCGGCACCGACCGCAGAGCCGGGGCGTGAGCTCATGAAGGTCGACCCGGCTGGGACGCCGGAGCGGGTCGTGGAGGACGCCGAGATCGGCGCCACCGTGGCCGCGCTGACCGCCGACGACCTGGCGCCCGACAAGCGCCGTCATCTGCTCGGCCGGTTGGTCGGCGAGGTGCGCCGGCGGGGGCTCGGCCAGCTGTTCCGCCCGCGGGCGGCGCTGCGCTGGATGGCCGACGTGGTCGCCGACGTCGCTCCGCACGTACCGGTCCGGGATCTGGCCACGCTGCGCCGTCACTTCGACGGGCTGGAGGGCGACGAGCTCGCCGAGCGCCTGATCCGCAACGCCTCCCGGGCCACCGCCGGGGTCGGTGCGGCCGGCGGCGGTGTGGCCTCGCTCGAGTGGGCCGCGGCCCCGACCCTGCTCTCCGCGCCGGTGCTGCTGGCCGCCGAGACGGTCGCCGTGGTCGCCGTCGAGCTCAAGCTGATCGGCGAGCTGCACGAGGTGTACGGGCAACCCGTGGCCGGCTCCGCGGGACAGAAGGCAGTGGCCCTGGTGCAGTCCTGGTCCGGCCAGCGGGGCGTGAACCCGCTCGTTCCCGGCGTCGGGGTCGCCACGGTACTGGGCACCGCGGCCCGGCAGGAGCTGCAGAAGACGCTGCTGCGCCGCTTCGGGCGCAACCTGACCACTATGGGACCGCTGCTCACCGGCGCGGCCGTGGCCAGCTACCTGAACCGCCGGGCCACCCGTTCGCTCGGCGAGAAGCTCGTCAAGGACCTGCGCAAGAAGCGCCCGATCAGTCCCGCCTAGCCGCGAGCAGGGCCGTCGCCAGCTCGACGGGGTGGCGCGTGCTGACCACCCAGAACGGCGTCGGGTCCGCCGGGTCGTCGAGGACCACCTGGACCGCGCCCTTGATCCACGGGCGCTGCACGACGAACGCCAGCGGATGCGAGCCGACGCCCAGCACCTCCCGCTTGCCGTCCGCGTCCAGCGCCACCACGTCCGAGATCACCGAGACCGGCAGCCGGGCGTCGTCGACCTGGAGCTCGGCCGTCGTCACGGCCACCCGGATCCGTCCCAGCCACCACGGCAGCAGCGCGGACAGCGGGAGCAGGACGGCGAACGGCACCCACGCGCGCAGCCCGGAGCTGCCCATCCAGATCTCGGCCGCGAGCAGGGCGCCGACGCCCATTGCGGCCGGCCACATCCACCAGGGGGCGCGCAGCCGCTCGGCGTACGCGGCGGGCGGGGCCGTGCGTGCGGAGGGCTCGGATGTCACGCTGGTGAGGGTACGGCGCGCCTCCGCCCCCGGCCACGGCAGGATGGCAGGGTGGGTGCCGCCCGATCCGCTTCGACGTGAGGACTCTCCGCCCGTGGACATCCAGGTCCGTCTCCTCGATCCCGGCCTGCCGCTGCCGTCGTACGCGCATCCCGGTGACGCCGGTGCCGACCTGTACGCGGCCGAGACCGTGGAGCTCGCCCCCGGGAGCTGGAAATGCGTGCCGACCGGTGTCGCGATCGCCCTGCCGGAGGGGTACGTCGGGCTCGTGCACCCGCGCTCGGGGCTGGCCGCTCGCCTGGGTGTGACGGTCCTCAACGCCCCCGGTACGGTCGACGCTGGGTACCGCGGCGAGATCCTGGTGAATCTCATCAACCATGACCGGGAGAACACCGTCAGGATCTCCCGGGGGGACCGCATCGCCCAGCTGGTCGTCCAGCGGGTCGAGAGGGCCGTGTTCCACGTCGTCGACGAGCTCGACGACAGCGCGCGCGGCGCCGGCGGCCACGGTTCGACCGGTGGTCATGGCGCCCTGACGCAGCAGAAGCTCTAGATCGGGAAGGTGGCAAGCAGATGTTCTCCCGCAAGCGCGGAGGCCCGCGGCACGTACGCCCGGACGACGCGCCCCAGTCGGCGGCGCTCGCTCAGAGCATGGGTGACCTGCCGCCGGCGCCCGAGTTCGGCCCCTGGGACAGTGAGCAGGCGCCCGAGGGGGTCCAGCGGCTCGACCTCGGCAGCCTGCTGATCCCGGCGGTCGAGGGCGTCGAGGTGCGGGTGCAGGCCAACCCGGACGGCGGTGTCGAGCAGATCGTCCTGGTGCACGGCAACAGCGCCCTGCAGCTGGGGGTCTTCGCGGCGCCGCGGACCGAGGGCATCTGGGACGAGGTGCGCGAGGAGATCGCCACCGCGATGAAGGCCGACGGCGCGGCGCCCCAGGAGCTGCAGGGCCCGTACGGCGTCGAGCTCGCGGCCAGGGTGAACACCCCGGACGGCCCGGCCGACGTGCGCTTCGTGGGCGTGGACGGGCCGCGCTGGATGGTCCGCGCGCTGTTCCAGGGCCTGGCGGCGGCCGACCCGGCGCAGGAAGGCGTGCTGGGCGAGTGCCTGCGCGGGCTCGTCGTGGTTCGCGACAACGAGGCCCGGCCGGTGCGCGAGGCGCTGCCGCTGCGGCTGCCGCGCGAGATGGCCCAGGTGGCGGACGATCACGCCCACCACCAGCACGAGGACCCCACGCCGCCGGACGTCGCCCCGAACCAGCAGATGCCGGGCGTGAACGGGCGTCACGGCGGAAGGTGATTGTATTCGCCTCCGGTGACCTAGGTCACCGGAGGCGCTTCCGGCGTACCGTGGACTTGCGGCCCCTGCCCACACTGGGCCGTCTGCCGGTACCCCCGCCGGCGGGTATCAGTGGCTTGCCAACAGAGGTGGCGAGAGGTCATGACGACCGATGAGCGCACCGGCCTGCGCCGGTTCTTCGAACGGCTGACCGCTTCCGAGGCGGAGCTCGACGCCCAGGAGCTGCAACGCGACAGCGCCAAGTGCGGCGCCGTGCCGGCCGGGCAGTGCCGCCGCGGCCAGGTGGTCTCCGTGTCGGGGCGGCTGCGCACGGTGGCGTACACTCCCCGCACCAACCTGCCGACGCTCGAGGCGGACCTCTACGACGGCAGCGACGTGGTCACGCTCGTCTTCCTGGGCCGTCGCTCGATCGTCGGCATCGAACCGGGGCGTCAGCTCACCGCGCGCGGCCGGATCGCGATCCGGGACGACCGCAAGGTCATCTACAACCCGTACTACGAGCTGGAGGCGCCCCGGTGACACCCGGCAGCGAGCCCCGTCACGCCGCGCACGAAACGGTGGAGGAGCGGGTCGCCGAGGAGGTTGTCGAGGAACTCGACCTGCACCCGGTCGAGGAACCCCTGCCCTCGATGAGCGAGCAGATCGCCGAGCAGCTGGGCGGGGTGCGCGGGCTCATCGAGTCGAGCCTGCCGGTGCTCGTGTTCGTGGTGCTCAACGTGCTGCTCGGGGACGCGGTCCTGGATCTGCCGAAGAAGACGGCGCTCTACTGGGCCATCGGTGGCAGTGTGGGCTCGGCGCTGGCCATCGGCGCGTACAGGCTGAGCCGCAAGCAGCCGGTCCGGCACGCGGTCAACGGCATCTTCGGCATCGCGGTCGGCGCCTTCCTGGCGTGGCGCACCGGCGACGCCAAGAACTTCTACCTGCCGGGCATCCTGTTGACCCTGGGACAGGTGGTCCTGCTGATCATCTCGGTCGCGGTCCGCAGGCCGATCATCGGGTACGTGTGGGGCGTGCTGGCCAACGGCGGGAAGCACGACTGGTTCGGCAACCAGCGGCTGTTCCGGACGTTCCAGTGGCTGACCCTGGTGTGGGCCGCCTCGCTCTTCGTCCGCGCGGGCGTGCAGGGCTGGCTGTACCTCGCCGACCAGGCGAACGCGATCGGCATCGTGCGCGTCCTCATCAGCTGGCCCATCTACGCGGCGACGTTCGCGTACACCGCCTGGGCCGTGCACCGCGTGACGTCGGCCCAGGCGGCGGAGAAGGAAGCGGCCGAGGCGGCCTAGCCGAGATCGCCGGCCTTGCCGAGGACGACGGCCCGGACCTCGTCCTCCACCTCGGTCGTGCAGACGAAGATCAGCTCGTCGCCGGCCTCCAGCGGGTCGTCCGGCGTCGGCACCAGCACGCGCTTGCCGCGCAGCACGGCCACCAGCGCCGAGTCGCGCGGCATCGGCACGTCGCGGACCGGCTGGCCCACGTACGGTGCATGGGCCGGAAGGGTGATCTCGACCAGGTTGGCCTCGCCCTGCCGGAAGGTCATGATCCGGACCAGGTCGCCGACCGTGACCGCCTCCTCGACCAGGGCCGCCATCAGGCGCGGCTTGCTCACCGCGACGTCGACGCCCCACTGCTCGGTGAAGAGCCACTCGTTCTCGGCGCGGTTGACCCGGGCGACCACCCGGCCGACGGCGAACTCGGTCTTGGCGAGCAGGGAGACGACCAGGTTGGCCTTGTCGTCGCCGGTGGCCGCGACGACCACGTCGCAGCCCGCCACGTCGGCCTCCTCCAGGCTGCTGACCTCGCAGGCGTCCGCGAGCACCCACTCGGCCTCGGGCACCCGCTCGGGGCGCAGCTGGCGGGGCTGCCGCTCGATCAGCATGACCTGGTGGCCATTGCCGATGAGCTCCTGCGCGATGGAGCGGCCGACGTTGCCGGCGCCCGCGATGGCGATCCGCATCAGTGACCCCCCACCTCGGTGGTCGCGGCGGCCGCGAGCACCTGATCGACGATGTCGTCGGTGACCAGCATGAAGACCTGGTCGCCGTCCTGCAGGACGGTCGACGGCGTGGCCAGCGAGCCGATGCCGAAGCGCATCAGGTAGGCGACCCGGGCGCCGGTGGACTCCTCGAGCGCCTTGATCGTCCGGCCCACCCACTCGCGGTGCAGCGGCGCCTCGACGATCGAGACGGCGCTGGTCGGGTCGCGGAACACCTCGACCGTGCCCTCGGGGACCAGGTGCCGGACCATCCGGTCGGCCGCCCAGCGGATCGTCGCCACGGTCGGGATGCCGAGGCGCTCGTAGACCAGCGCCCGGCGGGCGTCGTAGATACGGGCGACCACCCGTGAGACGCCGTACGTCTCCCGGGCCAGGCGAGCCGAGATGATGTTGGAGTTGTCGCCGCTGGAGACCGCCGCGAACGCGTCCGCCCGCTCGATGCCGGCCTGCCGCAGCACGTCCCGGTCGAAGCCGATGCCCGTCACCGTGAGGCCGCTGAACTCGGCGCCGAGCCTGCGGAAGGCGTCCGAGTTCTGGTCGATGATCGCGACCGAGTGGCCGCGGGCGTCGAGCTTGTGGGCCAGCGTCGAACCGAGCCGGCCGCAGCCCATGATCACCACGTGCACCGTTATGCGCCTTCCCGCTGGATGCGTACTCAGCAGAGCGTGCCATGCCCGCGCGACGGACGCTGGCCGGGGCGCCCGACGGCGTGGCGCGGACAGCCGTACGCTTGGCGCTTGTGGCGAGTTCGACGTCCTTAGCCAAGCGCCTGCTGCTCGGCCGGCCCTTCCGCTCCGACAAGCTGCAGCACACGCTGCTGCCGAAGCGGATCGCGCTGCCCGTGTTCGCCTCCGACGCGCTGTCGAGCGTCGCGTACGCGCCCGACGAGATCCTGCTGACCCTCTCCATCGCCGGGGCGGGCGCGTTCGTCTACTCGCCCTGGATCACGCTGGCCGTCGCGGTCGTGATGGTCACCGTCGTGGCGAGCTACCGGCAGAACGTGCACGCGTACCCGTCGGGTGGCGGCGACTACGAGGTGGCGACGGTCAACCTGGGTCCGCGCTTCGGCGTGGCCGTGGCCAGCGCGCTGCTGGTCGACTACATCCTCACCGTGGCGGTGTCGGTCAGCGCCGGCGTCAACAACCTCGGCTCGGTGGTGCCGTTCGTCGCCGAGCACAAGATCGGCATCGCGCTGGCGGCGGTCGCCGTGCTCACCGGGCTCAACCTGCGCGGGCTGCGGGAGTCCGGCACGGCGTTCGCCATCCCGACGTACGCGTTCATCGTGGTCATCCTCGGCATGGTCATCACCGGGGTGGTCCGGGTCTTCGTGCTCGGCCAGGACCTCCGTGCCCCGAGCGCCGGCCTCGTCATCAACGCCGAGGAACAGCACCTGACCAGCTTCGCCTTCGTCTTCCTGCTCCTGCGCACCTTCTCCTCCGGATGCGCCGCGCTGACCGGTGTGGAGGCCATCTCCAACGGCGTGCCGGCCTTCAAGCCGCCGAAGAGCAAGAACGCCGCCACCACGCTGCTGATGCTCGGTGGCATCGCGATCACGATGCTGGTCGGCATCGTGCTGCTGGCCCGCGCCACCCACCTGCAGTACGTCGAGGACACCTCGCAGATCGTCTCCGGGCCGGCCAACTACGTGCAGAAGACGGTCACCACCCAGCTCGGTGAGACGGTGTTCGGCAACGGCTCGATCCTGCTGTACCTGGTCGGCGCGGTCACCGCCCTCATCCTGTTCCTGGCCGCGAACACCGCCTTCAACGGCTTCCCGGTGCTCGGCTCGATCCTGGCCCAGGACCGTTACCTGCCGCGGCAGCTGCACACCCGTGGCGACCGCCTGGCGTTCAGCAACGGCATCATCTTCCTGGCCGTCGCCGCGATGGTCCTGATCATGGCCTTCGACGCAGAGGTCACCCGGCTGATCCAGCTCTACATCGTGGGTGTCTTCGTGTCGTTCACGCTGTCGCAGGCCGGCATGATCAAGCACTGGAACCGGCTCCTGCGGACCCAGCGCGATCCGACGAAGCGCCGGCAGATGTACCGCTCGCGGGGCATCAACACCGTCGGCGTGGCGATGACCGGCGCCGTGCTGATCGTCGTACTGATCACCAAGTTCCTGCTCGGCGCATGGATCGCGATCGCCGGGATGATCGTGATCTACGTGCTCATGCTGAGCATCCGCAAGCATTACGTGCGGGTCGCCGAGGAGCTGCAGCCCACCGAGGAGCGCCCGGTGCTGCCGTCGCGCAACCACGCCGTGGTGCTGGTCAGCAAGGTGCACCTGCCGACGCTGCGGGCCGTGGCGTACGCCCAGGCGACCCGGCCGGACACGCTCACCGCGGTGACGGTCAACGTGGACGACAAGGACACCCGCAAGATCCAGGCGGAGTGGGAGCGGCGGCAGATCCCCGTGCCGCTGACGGTGGTCGACTCGCCGTACCGGGAGATCACGCGGCCGATCATCGACTTCGTCAAGAGCGTGCGCCGCGGCTCGCCGCGCGACGTGGTCACCGTCTTCGTCCCCGAGTACGTCGTGGGCCGCTGGTGGGAGAACCTGCTGCACAACCAGAGCGCCCTGCGGATCAAGGGACGGCTGCTGTTCGAGCCGGGCGTGATGGTGACCAGCGTGCCGTGGCAGCTGCGCTCCAGCCAGGACCGGGACCTGGACCGCCTCGACGAGAACCTCAGCCGCGCCCCGGCCCGCGGTCCGCGGACCCGCCGCACGGACAGCCCGACGTCGACGGCCGCCGCGGGACGCCGGTCCGATGTCCCGGCCGCGGCGGCCGTGCCGGACGAGTCCCGGTGAGCCCGGCGGAGCTCGATCTCGTCGAGGGTGACCGGGTCGAGGTGACGGTCGGTGCGCCCGCGCACGGCGGGCACTGCGTGGCGCGGATCGGCGGCGAGCACGGGCAGGTGGTGTTCGTCCGGCACGCGCTGCCGGGGGAGCGGGTCACGGCGGAGATCACCGAGCTGCACCGGGGATACCTGCGCGCCGACGCGGTCGCGGTGCACCACGCGTCTCCTGACCGGGTCACGCCGCCCTGCCCGTACGCCCGTCCCGGAGCCTGTGGCGGTTGCGACCTGCAGCATGTCTCGCCGGCCGCACAGCGGGAGTGGAAGACCGCCGTCGTGCGCGAGCTGCTCACCCGGATGGGCGGCCTGACCGACACGCTGGGCGTCCAGGTGCAGCCGCTGCCCGGCGGTCTCCTCGGCTGGCGTACCCGCATCCGGTACGCCGTCGACGCCGCCGACCGCCCGGGCCTGCTCAAGCACCGCTCGCACGAGGTCGTCCCGATCGACCGCTGCCGCATCGCCCACCCGGCGTTGCAGGCGCTCGACGTCACCGCGCGCACCTGGCCGGACGTCTCGGCGGTCGAAGCGGTCGCGTCCACCGGCGGCGATGTCACGGTGTTCGCGCGGGCCGGCTCGGCGCCCGTGGAGTCGATGCTGGACGAGACCCACGGCGGTGACCGCGCCCTGCTCGACGGCTCGGCCCACGTGCGGGAGCTCGCGGCGGGCCGGGAGTGGGACGTGCCGGCCGAGGGCTTCTGGCAGATCCACCCGGCCGCCGCCGACACCCTGGTCGCCGCCGTGCTGGAGCTGCTCGAGCCCCGGCCGGGCGAGGTTTCCTGGGACCTGTACGGCGGCGCCGGCCTGTTCGCCGCCGCGCTCGCGGAGCGGACCGGCGCCCGGACCACCGTGGTGGAGTCGTCCGCGGTGGGCGTGTCCGCGGCCCGGCGCAACCTGGCGGACCTGCACGGCGTGGAGGTGGTGGCGGCGAAGGTGGACGTCGCCCTGGCCCGCCGCCGGGTCACCGGCCCGGTCGACCTGGTGGTGCTGGACCCGCCGCGCGCGGGCGCCGGGGGCAAGGTGGTGCGGGCGGTCGCCGCGGCGGGCCCGCGGGCGGTGGCCTACGTGGCGTGCGATCCCGCGGCCCTGGCCCGGGACGTGAAGACGTTCACCGGGCTGGGGTGGCGGGTCGCGGCGCTCAGGGCGTACGACTGCTTTCCGATGACTCAGCACGTGGAGTGCGTGGCTCTGCTGGTTCCTCCCGGTCGCTGACCGGTTCCCCGTGGGCGTCGTGCGGGTCGTCGTCGTAGGACGTCTCGTCGAACGGGGCCTCGCCGGCGAGCACGGCGCGGGCCTGCTCGCGGTCGATCTCGCCGGTCCAGGTGCCGATCAGGACGGTGGCCACGGCGTTCCCGGCGAAGTTGGTCAGCGCCCGCGCCTCGGACATCAGGCGGTCGATGCCGACGATCAGGCCGACGCCGGGTACGAGGTCGGGCCGGTGGCTCTGCAGGCCACCGGCCAGCGTCGCCAGGCCGGCGCCGGTGACGCCGGCGGCGCCCTTCGAGGCGATGATCATGAACAGCAGCAGGCCGATCTGCTGGCCCACGGAGAGCGGCTTGTCGAGGGCGTCGGCGATGAAGAGTGACGCCATCGTCAGGTAGATCGCCGTGCCGTCGAGGTTGAACGAGTACCCGGTCGGGACGACGATGCCGACGACCGGCCGGCTGACGCCCAGGTGGCCCATCTTGGCGATCAGCCGGGGCAGCGCCGACTCGGACGACGAGGTCGACAGGATGAGCAGGAACTCCCGGGCCAGGTAGCGCAGCAGCCTGAAGATCGACATGTGCGCGACCAGGCGCAGCAGCAGGCCCAGGACGACGAAGACGAAGAGCGCGCAGGTCGTGTAGAAGCCGACCATGATGCCCGCGAGGCTCTTGAGCGCGTCCACCCCGGTGGCGCCGACCACCGCGGCCATGGCGCCGAAGGCACCGACCGGGGCGAGCCACATGATCATGGCGAGGATCCTGAACACCAGCCGCTGGATCACGGCGACCGCCCGGATCACCGGCTCGCCGCGGCTGCCCAGGCCCTGCACGGCGAAGCCCACGAGCAGGGCCACCAGCAGGGTCTGCAGCACCTGGCCGCTGGTCAGCGCGCTCACCAGCGTCTCCGGGATGACGCCGAGCACGAAGTCGACGCCGGACTCGGCCTCCTTGGCCACCTGCGCCTGGCCGGTCTGGGCCAGCTCGGCGCTGAGGTGCAGCCCGGAGCCGGGATGCAGGATGTTGCCCACCACCAGGCCGATGGTCAGCGCCACGGTCGACATGACGAGGAAGTAGAGCAGTGCCAGGCCGCCGACCCGGCCCACCTGAGCGGCCCGGCGGACCGAGCCGACGCCGAGCACGATCGTGCAGAAGATGATCGGCGAGATCATCATCTTGATCAGCGCGACGAAGCCGGTCCCGAGCGGGCGCAGTGCCTTGCCGACGTCGGGGAAGAGGAAGCCGACGGCGATGCCGAGGGCCATCGCCACGATCACGGCGATGTAGAGCAGGTGGCTGCGGTCGCGGCGGACCGTGGGCGCATCGACGGTCATGCGTCCTTCCTACCTCACCAAGTGATCTGAGTCACGATCTTCGTGTTGTGCAGGTTTTGTGGAGGAGGTCGCAGTAACCGATCGCGCCAGGTGCGCGCGTGCCGTACGCCGATAGACTGACGCCTCATGAGCGAGCGCAGTGATCAGACGGCGGGCATCCTCGGCACGATCGAGACGCCCGGCGACCTCAAGCGTTTGAGCGCTGAGCAGCTGACCCTGCTCGCCGCCGAGATCCGTGACTTCCTCGTGGCCAAGGTCTCGCGCACCGGCGGGCACCTGGGGCCCAACCTGGGCGTGGTGGAGACCACCCTCGCGCTGCACCGGGTCTTCGACTCGCCGCGGGACCGGATCCTGTTCGACACCGGGCACCAGGCGTACGTGCACAAGATCGTGACCGGCCGCCAGGACGGCTTCGACCTGCTCCGGCAGCGCGGTGGCCTCTCCGGCTACCCCAGCCGCGCCGAGAGCGAGCACGACCTCATCGAGAACTCGCACGCCTCGACCGCCCTGTCGTATGCGGACGGCATCTCGAAGGCTTTCGCGCTGCGCGGCGAGGACCGGCACGTGGTGGCGGTGGTCGGCGACGGCGCCCTGACCGGCGGCATGTGCTGGGAGGCGCTCAACAACATCGCCGCGGCCAGGAACAAGCTGGTCATCGTCGTCAACGACAACGGCCGGTCGTACGCGCCCACGATCGGCGGCCTCGCGGACCACCTCTCCACGCTGCGCCTCAACCCGGGTTACGAGCGGGTGCTCGACCTGGTGAAGAACGCCCTCGGCTCGACCCCGGTGGTGGGCAAGCCGGCGTACGAGGTGCTGCACGCCGTGAAGAAGGGCATCAAGGACGCGGTCAGCCCGCAGCCGATGTTCGAGGATCTCGGGATCAAGTACATCGGCCCGGTCGACGGGCACGACACCCAGGCCATGGAGTCGGCGCTGCGCCGGGCCAAGGGCTTCAACGCGCCGGTCATCGTGCACGCGGTGACCCGCAAGGGCTACGGCTACCGGCCCGCGGAGGACGACGAGGCGGACTGCCTGCACGGCCCGGGCAGCGCGTTCAGCATCGAGACCGGCAAGCTGCTGGCCGCTCCCACGGTGAAGTGGACGCACGTGTTCGCCGAGGAGCTCGTGGCGATCGCCGACGAGCGGCCCGACATCGTCGGTATCACCGCGGCGATGGCCGAGCCCACCGGCATCGCCGCGCTCGCGAAGAAGTACCCGGAGCGGGTGTACGACGTGGGCATCGCCGAGCAGCACGCGGCGACCTCGGCGGCGGGCCTGGCCATGGGCGGCCTGCACCCGGTCGTGGCGGTCTACGCGACGTTCCTCAACCGCGCGTTCGACCAGGTCCTGCTCGACGTGGCGATGCACGAGCTGCCGGTCACGTTCGTGCTCGACCGCGCCGGCATCACCGGCCCCGACGGGCCCAGCCACTACGGCATCTGGGACATGAGCGTCTTCGGCGTCGTTCCCGGCCTGCGGATCGCCGCGCCGCGCGACGCCGCCACCCTGCGCGAGGAGCTGCGCGAGGCGGTCGCGGTCGACGACGGGCCGACCATCGTGCGGTTCCCGACCGGCTCGGTCGCCGCGGACCTCCCGGCGCTGCGCCGGGTCGGGCCGGTCGACGTCCTGCGCGAGGGGGAGCGTAAGGACGTGCTCCTGGTCGCGGTGGGTGCCTTCGCCAAGCTCGGCATGGAGGTCGCCGAGCGGATCGCGGAGCACGGGTACGGCGTGACGGTCGTCGACCCGCGCTGGGTGCGCCCGGTGCCGATCGAGCTCGTCGGCCTGGCCGGCGGGCACCGCCTCGTCGTGACGCTGGAGGACGGTGTGCGTGCCGGCGGGGTCGGCGAGGCCGTGGCCAGCACGCTGCGCGACGCCGGAGTGGACGTGCCGCTGCGTGACCTGGGCGTACCGGTCGGCTTCCACCCGCACGGCAGCCGCGCAGAGATCCTGGCCTCGCTCGGGCTGACCGCTCAGGACATCGCGCGCGACGTGACCGAGTGGGTGTCGCAGCTGGAGGAGCCCGCCGCGGAGCGCCAGCCGGCCCCGTGAGGCTCAACGGGCGCTTTCGTTACTAAGCCGTTACCTTTGAGGGTATGGCGGCGGAGACGTTCGGCGGCAACACGGTAGTCATCGACCTCGGTCTGGACCGGGGCGAGCCCGACGAGTACGCCTCCCCGGCGCGCTCCACCGTGCCCCGGTGGTTCGCGCCCGTCCTCATCGCCGTGGTCGTGCTCCTCGGCTCCGCCGCGTCCGCCGCCCCGCCGCCACCGGCCCTGACCCCGGTGCTCTCGGTGCGGGTGGGGCCGGCCGACCCGTACGCGATGACCACCACCGGCGACCTGCTCGTGCAGAGCCTCGGCACGCTGGCGTCCTACGACCTCGCCGACGGGCAGCTGCGCTGGCAGACCGGCTCCGACGCCCCCTCGTACAGGCTGCGCACCGGCAGCGGGGTGGTGCTGCTGCGGCCGTACGCCGGCATGGCCCGGACCGATCCCGGCACCACCGCCCTCTCGCTGGCCAACGGCTCGGCGCTCTGGCGGCGCTCCGGCAGCGTGGTCACCGTCGCGGGCTCGCCCGCCCTGCTCGCCGTCTCCAGCGTGCGCAGCTTCTCCGGTCCCGGCCGCCGCGTCCAGGGCTCGGTGGAGGCGGTCAACGCGGCGACCGGCATGACCCGCTGGCACGTCGCGGTGCCGTCGACCGCGGTGCTGCTCGGCGTGCCCGGGACCGGCGACCTGGCCCCGCGGATGCTGCTCGTGCACGACAACCGCACCGCCGCCGTCCACGACTTCACCACCGGTGCCGTCCTGGCGACCGGGCAGCTGCCGCCCGCCGACTACGGGCCGGACAACCCCGTGGTCTCCGGTGGCCTCCTGCTGCTGCGGCACCCGACCCTGGCCGGGCGCATGGTGTCGGCCTTCGACCCGGTGACGTTGCAGCACCGGTGGACCCGGCCGGCCGGATCCGCCTTCGGCGTCGTCACCTGCGGCCGGTTCGCCTGCCTCACCGGCCCGGACGGGGTGCGGGCCGTGGACCCCGCCGACGGCGGCCTCGTCTGGTCCCGTCCCGCGTGGCGCAGCGTCGAGGAGCGCGACGGGATGGTGGTGGCCTTCGGTACGCCCGCCGGCGACAGCGACCCCGTCGGCATCGTCGACCCGGCCTCCGGCGACGTCCTCGTCGACCTGCGGGGCTGGCGGCTGGTCCCCGGCTCCGGCGGTGACCACCTGCTCGTGACGCGGATCGTGCACGCGGGTGCCCGTACCATGGTCGCCGTCGCCGCCCCCGGCGACGCGGGACCGGAGCTGCTGTCCGACCTGCCCGCCGGCACCGGCGACTGCCAGGCCGCGCCCGGCCGGCTGGTCTGCCGCTCGACGGCCGGCGAGCTCGTGGTCTGGGCGTACCAGCGGAAGGGATAGGCGTGGCGCTGATCGAGCTGAGCCCCGGGACACCGGCTCCGCCCGCAGCCGCCAGCCCACCACCCGCGTACGTCTACCGCCGCGCCGGTCTCCTCCTCGCCGTGGTCCTCCTGCTCGCGCTGGGCGGCGCCGCGCCCGCCTCCGCGATGATCTGGCGGCGCAACGGTCTCGTGCCGCTGCCGGACGACGGGGACTTCCAGCTGTTCGGCGGGCGCCTCTATACGATCTCCTTCGGCGCCGGGCCGCCTCGGATCCGCGCCCTGACCACAGACCCGGTCCGCGAGCTGTGGACCGTGACCGGCCCGCCCGGCGACGAGGAACGCCCCTACTACGTCTCCGACGCCGCCGGCGGCGTGGTGATGATCCGGGCCGCGGGCGCGACGACCGTCCTCGACGCGAAGACGGGCGCGGTGCGCTGGCACACCTCGAACCTGGTGCAGCGCCTCGGCGGCGACGCCACCGGCCTGCTGCAGCAGGAGCGGTTCCGGCCCGGCACCGAGTACGACCCGGAGTCCGGCGACCCCGGCCGGCTGTACGGCTACGCCGGCGACGGCCTGCACACCGAGCCGGCGCTCAGCACCACGCTGTCCGGCGTCGACCTCGGCACCGGGCGCCGGCTGTGGTCCGCCACCATCGCGGGGTCGGTCTCCACGCAGGCGATCGGCGTCCGCGAAGCCTTCGCCGTGCTCTCCGCCGACCTCCTCACCGTGCGGTCCGCCGGCGACGGTGCGGTCCAGCGCCAGCGCGCGATGCCCCGGGTCGACGGCCGCGGACCGGTGTGGTTCGAGGCCATTGGCGACATCCTGCTGGTGCATTACGGCGACTTCGGCCAGGGCGGGCGGGTCGCCGCGTACGCCCAGGACACCCTGGAACCGCTCTGGCAACGCGACGAGGCGGACCCCCAGGGCAGTGCGGTCGCGTGCGTCGCCCTGCCCTGCGCGAGGAGCCGTACCGAAGTCGCCGTCCTCGACCCCCGCACCGGCGCGCCGCTGTGGCGGGCAGGCGCGGGCATCGACCTCAGCGCGTTCGGCACGGACGCCGTCCTGGAGGCCCGCTCCACCAGCCGGCCCCTGCGGATCGCCGACCGGCGTACCGGTAAGACCCGGGCCGACCTGCGGTACTGGATGACCTACACGGCCTCGCCGGGATCCGACGCCTACCTCGTGACCCGGTACGAGTCCGCCACGCGCAGCACCGTGACCGGCCTGCTGCGGCCGGGCGCGGCGGCGGTCCAGCCGCTCGGCCGGATCCCGGACACCAACGGCGAATGCCGCCTGGACGACGCCACCGTAGCGTGCCGGGTCCCCCACGGCATCGAGATCTATCACCACCTGGGGTGAGCGTCCGGTCGCCGAGCGGTGTTCTTCGGCGCACAATGACGGCGTGGGCGACGTCGTCATCGACCTCGGCGAGCTGCGCCACGAAGGGGAGCAGCCGGCGCCCCCACCCGCCCGGTCGGCACCGCACTCGCACCGGGCCGCCCTGGCCGTCGCCGCGGTCGTCCTCCTCGGGCTGGTCACCGGCGCGGTCCCGCGTGCCGAACCCCAACGGCCGGTGACCGTGCCGGCCCGGCTGGGCGACACGATGTTCGTCGAGCCGGACCGCCTCCATGTCGTCGACGCGCCGCCCGCCCAGCCGACGACCCACGTGCAGAACCGGGTGATCAGCACCTACGCGCTGCCCGGCGGCGAGCTGCTGGCCCGGACGACGGCCGCGGTCACCGGAGCCGTCTTCCACGTGACCTCGGCCGGGAACATCGTGCTGGTGTCGTACCAGGTGGACACCGTCGGCGCCGAAGCCACGGTCGCCGTCGCAGCCGGCACCGACCACGCGCTCTGGCGGGCGCCCGCGCGGCTGCTGAGCGTCTCCCACGCCGACGGCCTCGTGCTGCTGCGGGAGAACAGCCCCCAGGTCGGGAACCTCAACTGGTACGGCGTCGACCTCGCCACCGGGCGCACCCGCTGGGTGCTGCGCCAGCCCGTCCTCGGCTACACCACCGAGGCAGGACACAGCCGCGACGGCTTCCCGCACCGCCTCGTCACCGCCACCGTCGCCGGCCACCTCGAGGTACGCGACACGGTGAGCGGCCGGATCGTCGCGAACACCGACGTCGCCGCACCGCCGAGCTGGTCGCGGCGCGGCATCACGGTCTGGCCGGCCGGGGACCTGGTGCTGGTCGGCGGGCTCAACCAGGTCACCGCGTACGCCCTCACCGACCTCAGTGAGCGCTGGACCAACTCGCTGGACCTCTCCGGTCGCTGGGTGCAAGCCGACTGCGGAGGCAGCATCTGCCTCTTCGGCTACCGCGGCGGCGTCCAGGTGATCGACCCGGTCACGGGCGCCTTCCGCTGGTCCAGCCCGCGCTGGACGTCCGCCGTCGACGCCGGGAAGTACCTGCTGGTCACCGGCAGGGAAGGGCTCGAGGCCCGCTACCCGCTCGCGGTCGTCGACCCGGAGACCGGCGACATGCACGGCGACTTCGGCATGTGGCAGTCGGTCGGCCCGGTCCGCGCCGACGGTACGGTCGTGGGCCTGCGCCAGCTGATCGGCGACGACGTCGTCTGGTACGCGTCCCTCGACCCCCGCACGCTCGCCCTCCGCGTGCTGGGCGAAGCCACCGGCGTCTCCGGCGACTGCCAGTACGCGACGGGCGTCCTCGTGTGCCGCAGCATCGACGCCTCCGTCGCGATCTGGCCTCTTACCAGATCGTGACCTAGAGGTAGCCTGCACTCACGGCGGCTTCACGCGGCAGCGTCGAAGCTGGGCGGCGGGTTAGAGGGATTCCGGAGGATCCGCGGGTGCGCGTGCTGGTGGTGGAAGACGAGCGGAATCTCTGCGACGCGATCGCGCGGGGGCTGCGGCGCAAGGGGATGGCGGTGGACGTCGCCTACGACGGCCTGACCGGCCACGAGATGGCGTACGTGACGCGCTACGACGTCGTGGTGCTGGACCGGGACCTGCCCGGCATGCACGGCGACGAGATCTGCGCGGCGCTGGTCGAGTCCGGGGCGCTGACCCGGGTGCTGATGCTCACGGCCAGCGGCACGGTGGCCGACCGGGTCGAGGGCCTCCAGCTCGGCGCCGACGACTACCTGCCCAAGCCGTTCGCCTTCGACGAGCTCGTCGCCCGGGTCCAGGCCCTCGGCAGGCGGGCCACCCCGGCCGCGCCGCCGGTGCTGACCGTCGGCGACCTCGTGCTCGACCAGACGCGCCGGGTGGTCACCCGCGGCGGGGCACCGATCGACCTCACCAACAAGGAGTTCGGCGTCCTGGAGGAGCTCCTCAAGGCCCGCGGGGGCGTGGTCTCCAGCGAGGAGCTGCTCGAACGCGTCTGGGACGCCAACACCGACCCGTTCACGACCACCGTCCGGGTCACCGTCATGACGTTGCGCAAGAAAGTCGGCGACCCACCGCTGATCGAGACCGTGGTCGGCGCCGGCTACCGCGTGCCCGAACCCGTCGTGGTGACCCCGGCGGGCGGCGCCCCGTGACCGTCTACGCCACCCGGCGCGAGCAGATGCGCCTCCGGCCGACCCTTCGCCTCCGGCTCACCCTCCTCAACGGCATCCTCCTGGTCGGCGCGGGCGCCATCCTCGTGCTGCTCGCGTGGCTGCTCGTCGACCACGCGCTGCATCCCGCCGACGAGCTGCAGCCCGGCACGCAGGTCGTGCTCTCCGACGGCACCACCCAGAACGCGCTGCAGTGGCAGACCGACCTCGTGGAAAGCGCCTCCCGTGAGCTCCTCGCCAAGGGTCTGGTCGCACTGTTCGCCATCGGCATCATCGGCACCGCCGGTGCGTACGCGGTGGCAGGCCGGGCGCTGCGGCCGCTGCACCACGTCACCGCGACCGCCCGCCGCCTCGGCGAGGAGACCCTCGACCAGCGCATCCGCTACTCCGGCGCGGACGACGAGGTGGCGGAGCTCGCGCGCACGTTCGACGCCATGCTGGACCGGCTCGCGGGCGCGTTCGAGTCCCAGAAACGTTTCGTCGCCAACGCCTCCCACGAGCTCAGAACACCGCTCGCCGTGATGCGTACCGAGATCGACGTCACCCTCAGCGACGACGAGGCGGACGTCGCCGAGTACCGCCGCATGGCCAAGGTGGTCCGCAACGCCTCCGAACGCGCCAACGGCCTGGTCGACGCGCTGCTCGTCCTGGCCCGCAGCGAGGCGCAGTCCGGACGCCGGCTGGTCCGCAAGGTCCCCGCCGACCTGGCCACCAGCGTCTACAACGCGCTGTCCGCGGTGAAGGCCGAGGCGGAGCGCATGAAACTCGACGTGACGACGGACCTGCAGGCGGCCAACGTGGTCGGCGACCCCAGCCTGCTGGACCGGCTCGCGGGCAACCTCATCGAGAACGCGATCCGCTACAACCACCTGATGGGCAAGCTCTGGCTGCGTACCGACAACGTGGACGGGCAGGCGCGGCTGGTGGTCGGGAACACCGGGTACGAGGTGGATCCGGGCGATGTGCCGGGTCTGTTCGAGCCGTTCCGGCGGGGCGGCTGGGAGCGTACGGGATCGCGGGGATCCGGGCTGGGCCTGTCGATCGTCCGCGCGGTGTGCGACGCGCACGGCGGCACGGTGTCGGCGGTGGCGCAGCCCGGCGGGGGACTGGAGGTCACGGTGAGCCTGCCGGCCGCCGACACGACGCCGGTCGTGGCCGCGTCGGCGACCGTGCCGCGCGCCAAGGGCCTCGGCGTCGCCCCCAGCTGACCCGGCTTCGCATGCCCGGCGCGGGACCGGTCGTCTCCGGCCGGTCAGGCGCGGACGCCGCCGTCGACCGGGAGCACCGCGCCGGTCACGAATGACGCCCGGTCGCTGAGCAGCCACGCCGCGGCCTGCGCGATCTCCTCGGGTTCGGCGCCGCGGCCCAGCGGGGTGGCCGCCACCAGGCGATCCACCAGGCCGGGTGAGTGCTCCTGCCAGGTGTCGATCATCTCGGTCCGGGTGTTGCCCGGCGCGATCGCGTTGACCCGGATGCCCTCCGGCCCGTAGGTGACCGCCGCCGACTCCGTGAGGCTGTTCACCGCACGCTTCATCGCCCCGTACGCGGGCAGCGCCGGATTGCCCCGCAGGCTGCCGACGCTGGAGTTGTTCACGATGGCCCCGGTGCCGGCGGTCGCCCGGACGGCCGCGACCTCGGCGACCATGGACAGCCACGGGCCGCGAAGGTTGATCGCGTACACGTGGTCGAAGTCCGCCTCGGTCACCGTGTCGAGCGGACCGGGCGGCACGAAGGTCCCGGCATTGTTGAACGCCACATCGAGCCGGCCGTGCAGCTCGACGGCGCGGCCCACGGCGGCGCGGACGCTGCCCGCGTCGGCCAGGTCGCACACCACGTAGTCGGCGATGCCGCCGGTGGCGCGTACGGCATCGGTCACCGTCCGCAGCTGCGCCTCGGTCCGGGCGGCCAGCACGACCCGGGCGCCCTCGAGGGCGAAGAGCCGGGCGGCTGCGGCGCCGATGCCCCGCCCGGCGCCCGAGATGAACGCGACCTTGCCGGCGAGCAGGCCGGCGGATGTCGGTGAAGTCGTCATGGCACCCGAGCCTGGTCACGGGCCGCGACGCCATCCAGGACCCGGCAGTGCCTGGCGGAACCGGCCACGTTCCGCTTCGCGATCGTGGGTTCCGTTTCGCGCCCGGGGCGTCAGCCAGGGACTGGCAGTACCTGGCCGGGCCGGCGGGGTCCGCGGAGACTGGGGGTGTGGATCGAGGGGAACTGGCCGCGTTCCTGCGCAGCCGACGAGAACGTATCCGCCCGGCCGAGGTCGGCTTGCCGGCCGGCGTGCGGCGCACTCCGGGGCTGCGGCGCGAGGAGGTGGCTCAGCTGGCGTACATCTCGACGGAGTACTACACGCGGCTGGAACAGGCCCGCGGACCGCATCCGTCGCGGGAGGTGTTGTCCGGGTTGTCGCGGGCCCTGCGGTTGTCCGACGCCGAGCGCGCCCACCTGCACCACCTGGCCGGGGTGCCGCCGCAGCCCCCGTCGGCGCCCTCCCGTGTGGTCCGGCGGAGCATCCTGGACCTGCTCGATCGTCTTCCGCACGCCGCCGCGTTCGTCACCTCGGCCGTCTACGAGGTGATCGCCTGGAACAGCCTCGCGGCCGCTCTCATGGAGGACTTCTCCGCCCTGTCGCGGCGGGACCGGAACCTGGCTCGCCGCGTTTTCCTGGACCCCCGCGGGGCGGGCCGCTCGCTCTGGGGCGTGTCGGACGCCGCTCATTTCGCCCGCAGCGTCGCCCAGGGCCTGCGTGCCACCGCGGCGCGCTACCCGGACGATGCCGAGACGGCCGGGCTGATCCGCGAGCTGCTCGACGGCAGCGACGAGTTCGCCCGGCTGTGGGCGGCGCGTGAGGTGGCCGTCGCGCCGGCCCTGGTGAAGACGTTCGACCATCCGGTGGTCGGGCCGGTCACCGTCAACTGCGACGCCCTCGACGTCGCCGACCGCGACCAGCGAGTGGTGATCTACACGGCCACGGCGGGTTCGCCGTCCGAGGAGGCCTTGCGGTTGTTGTCGGTCGTCGGCACCCAGGTCATGGGGGTACCGAGGTAGCCGAAGCGGGCGGTTCGGTCTAGGCGGCCAGGCGGAGGTCCGTGCCGGCTCCGGCCTCGCGGCGGATCGTGCGCCAGCGGGAGACGCTGATGCCGAGCTCCGCGGCGAGCTCCGCGTCGGTCAGATCGGGGCGGGCTGCCTTGATCTTCTCGGCCGCCGCGATGGTCTCGGCCGGCGTGCGACGCACCTTGGGCGTGGACTTGGTGGACGGCTTCGCGGCGGGCTTCGCCGTGCCGCGACCTGCGCCGGCCGGGCGAGCCGCGGCAGAGGTTGCCGGCCGGGCCGGGCCGGAGCCCACCGGGCGGGCGGTGGCGGTGGTCGCCGGACGGGCCGGACCGGAGGAGGCGGCGACTGTGCGCGGCCGGCGGGTGACGGTCGGCGCGAACGACGAGACTTCCGGGCCGCGCGTCTTGGGGAGGCCGTTCCTGGGCAGGGCCGCGGCTACCTCGGCCAGCGCCTCGGCAGTCGTGCGCCGCGACACGGAAGCCGGGGAGGACGCCGGCACAGCCGACGCGGCCGGTGCCGCCGTCGCCGTCGCGGCCGGCGTGGACGCCGCAGCCGTCGCCGGCACCGCGGCCGTTGCCGGCGCGGCCTCCGAAAGAGATGCGGACGGCGCCGCTGATGCCGCGGGCGACGGCTTGGTGACCGCCGGGAGCGGGATCAACGCGGGAATGCCGGTGCCGGCCGTCGATCCAGGGACCGGCGCGGACGACGTACCCGTTGCGGGGGACGTGGTCTGCCCGGCCGCCTCCCGCTGCAGGGCCGAGATGCGGCCGCCCAGCTCGACCAGGCAGATGCTGGCGACCACGATCAGCCCGTCCACCGACAGCGGCAGCAGGTAGGGCGACGCGCCGGTCTCGCCGTAGCGGGCCGCCACGCCCGCCATGTGCCAGTAGGACACCCAGGCGGCGATGCCCGCGATCGTGGCGGTGGCGACCAGCCGGGCGAGGGCCAGGGAGCGGCGGTGGACCGGGACCCGCGAGATGAGCTCGACCGTCAGGAGGAGGGCGAGCGGGGGCCAGGCGGCGATGGCCTGGCTGATCGGGTTGTCCAGGGCGTGCAGGATGTTCGCGACCACGGAGGCCGCGACGCCCAGCACGAGGGTCGCTCGCACGGCCCAGCGGACGCGCCGAAGTTGCGGGAGTATCACCGTGCGCTCCTCTGCCAGTCGGTTTCGGTGGCGGTGGACCCGGCGGGTCCGGCGAACCATCCTGGCCGCTCGATGTTTCGGTACGGCATCGAGCCTTAATCCCTCGGGACCGCGTCGTGTTCGTGTCCTAGACGAGACGAAGGTGAGATCAGCGCTATCGGCGTGTCAGTTTGACTTCTTCTCGACCTGGCCTCTGAGCTTCGGGAACTCGGCCTTGGCGTCGCTCATCGACTCGTAGTACCAGATCATCCAGCCGACGCTGCCCTCGTCGGCCCAGCCGCACATGACCAGCGGTGCGCCGCCGGCCTCGCCCTTGCCGCACTTCGCCACGCCGCCGAGGGATCCCGGTGCGGTGCTGGTGATGTCGGTGATCTTGAGTCCGCCGACGCCGGCGCCCAGGAAGGTGCCGTCGAGCTCGCGCTTCGGGTCGGCGACGTCGGCCGCCGCGGCCGCCACGATGACGATGTCCTGGTCGGCCGGGGTCCCGTAGAGGCCGCCGACCGTCTGGGTCGCGCCGGGAACCTTCTGCAGGCCTTCCTCGAGCTGCGCGGCGGCGCCGGCGAACTGCGGGTCGGTGAGCTTGGGCCGGCCGCCCAGCCTCGCGGGCTCGACGACGGTGATCTCGGCGGCGGGCTCGGCCGTCGGTTCCTCGGTCGGCTCGGTCCGATCGGTCCTCGCCGTGGGACCGGTGGAGGGGCCGGCCGTCGCGACGTCGTCCGCGGCGTTGCGCGCAGCCAGGTAGATGACGGTGCCGCCGCCCACGCAGAGCACCAGGAGGACGGCGATGGACACCAGCGTGATCGGTACGGCCCGGCTCTTCGGCTTCGGCGCCGGCGCATACCCCGGCTGGGCGTAGCCGGGCTGGGCGTACTGCGGCTGGGTGTAGTCGGGCTGGGGGTATCCCGGCTGGGCGAACTGCGGCTGGGTGTACTCCGGCTGAGGGTGGCCGGGCTGGCCGTGGTCGACGCGGGTGTAGTCCGGCTGGGGCGGGACCTGCTGCCCGTACGCCGGCCGCGGCGGGTAGCCGGGCGGGACCGACGGCGGGACGTCGGGATTCGGCTGTCCCTGGTAGGGCGACGGCTGTCCCGGGACCGGCCCGCCGCCGTAGCCGGGGCCGGGCTGCTGGTAGGGCGGGCCGGACGGCTGCTGCGGGTGGTTCTGGCCGGGGTACGGGGGTTGCGACATCGACGCTCCATGGGGTCTGGCTGGGGCGAAGCTTAGCCGCACCGGGCCGGCGGCACGTCCGCTGTTCCGCGAGCCCCGGCACGCCGGACGGCCAGGGCTCGCGGGGCGGCGACGGGTCAGGCCTTCTTCTCGATCTGGCCGCGCATGCCGACGAACTCCTTCTCCAGGGCCGCCTTCTCCTTGAAGAGCATCGCGATCATGCCGACGCTGCCGTTGTCGGACCACACGCAGACGGCCATCGGTACGCCGCTCGTGGTGCTGTCGCCGCACTTCGCGATCCCGCCCAGCGGGCCGGGGTTGGTGTCGGCGAGGTTCTCGAGCTTGATGCCGCCCTGGCCGAGGCCCTCGGTGAACTCGTCGTAGCGGCTCTGCGCCGTACCGCTGATGGACGACGTCGCCGCCACCATGACGATGTCCTGCTCCTTGGCGTCGCCGTAGATGGCGCCCACCGAGGCGGTCGCACCCGGGATCTTGGACATCTCGCTGTCCAGGCCGTCGACGCTGCTCTGCAGGGCCGGGTCGGTGGCCTTGGGGCGGCCGCCGAGCGTCTCCGGCTCGACCACGGAGATCTTGGCGGCGTCGACGACCTCCTTGACCTTGTCCTTCGCGGCGAAGTAGGCCACGGCGGTGCCACCGACGCAGAGCAGCGCCAGCACGCCGAAGATGATCAGCACGATCTTGAGCGCCGAGCCCTTCTTCTGCGGCGCGGGCGCTCCGAACTGCGGCGCGGGGCCGCCGGGGTAGGAGCCGTCGCCGGGCGGCGGGTACGCCCCCGCGCCGGAGGACGGCGGCGGGTACGCCCCCGCGCCCGAGGAAGGCGGCGGGTAAGAGCCTGCGCCGGGGGCGGGCGGCGGGTACGAGCCTGCGCCGGGAGCGGGCGGCGGGTACGAGCCTGCGCCGGGGGCCGGCGGCGGGTAGGAACCCCCGCCGGGAGCCGGTGGCGGGTAGGAACCGGGCGGGTACGAGCCCGGAGCCGCCGGCGGTTGGTAGCCACCGCCCGGCTGCTCGGGACCGGGCTGGCCGGGATAGGGCTGGTACGGCGGCTGTGACATGGAAGCTCCAGAAGTAAGAAGTCAGCCGCCGGAGCGTACCGACCTGCGGTGATCTCGTGCGTCGCCTACCCGTCACTGTTGCAACACAGTGCTGTCACGAAGGCGCCCCCGCACCCGGAGACAGGGTGCGGGGGCGCCGGATGTCGTGCGTCAGGCGGGCAGGCTGCCGACGCCCTGCGGCAGGAAGCGCTTGCCGGTCACCCGCTCGGAGGTGCCGCTGCGGTCCAGGTACGGCGTGACGCCGCCCAGGTGGAACGGCCAGCCGGCGCCGAGGATCATGCACAGGTCGATGTCCTGCGCCTCGGCGACGACGCCCTCGTCGAGCATGAGCCGGATCTCCTCGGCCAGCGCGTCGAGCGCCTTCTGGCGTACCTCGTCGGCGGTGAGCGGGGCGGAACCGCCCTCGACCAGCTTGACCACCTCGGGGTTGATCTCGTCGTCGACCATGAGCGGCAGGCCGGCGTCGACGATCTTCTTGAGGTTGGGACTGTCGGCGTAGCGGTCCGGGAACGCCCGGTGCAGCGTCTCGCCCACGTGGTACGCGACCGCCGGGCCGACGAGCTGCAGCAGCGCGATCGGGCGCATCGGCAGCCCCAGCGGGTCCATCGCCGTGTCGACGGTCGCCAGCGGGGTGCCGGCGTCGATCGCGGTGAAGACCTCGCTGGTGAAGCGGGTGAGCAGGCGGTTGACCACGAACGCCGGGGCGTCCTTGACCAGCACGCAGGACTTCTTGAGCTCCTTGCCGACCGCGAAGGCCGTGGCCAGCGTGGCGTCGTCCGTACGCTCGCCCTTGATGATCTCGAGCAGCGGCAGGACCGCGACCGGGTTGAAGAAGTGGAAGCCGACGACCCGCTCGGGGTGCTCGAGGTCGGCGGCCATCTCGCTCACCGACAGCGACGAGGTGTTGGTGGCGAGCACGGTCTCGGGTCCGACGATCTTCTCGATCTCGGCCCAGATCTGCTTCTTCAGGTCGAGGTTCTCGAACACGGCCTCGATGACGAAGTCGGCGTCGGCGAAGACGGACTTGTCGACCGAGCCGCTGACCAGGCCCCGGAGCTTGGCCGCTGTACCCTCGTCCATCCGGCCCTTGCCGACCATCTTGTCGATCTGGCCGCGGACGTAGTCGACGCCCTTGTCCACCCGGCTCTGGTCGAGGTCGGTGAGCACCACCGGCACCTGCAGGCGACGGGCGAACAGCAGCGCGAGCTGGGAGGCCATGAGACCGGCGCCGACGATGCCGACCTTGGTGACCTTCCGGGCCAGCTCCTTGTCCGGTACGCCCACCGGCCGCTTGGCGCGGCGCTGGACCAGGTCGAACGCGTACAGGCTGGCGCGCGACTCGTCGCCCATGATGAGGTCGGCGAGCGCCTCGGTCTCGGCGGCCGTACCGTCTTCGAACGTGGCGTCCTTGGCGAGCGCGAGCAGCTCGAGGGCCTTGTTGGCCGACGGGACGGCGCCGTGCAGCTTCTCGTCGAGCTGCTGCTTGGCGAAGAAGAGCACGCCCTCCCACATGTCCTTGTCGACCTCGGGGCGCTGCACCTCGATCTCGCCCTTGACCACACCGGCGGCCCACTCGAGCGAGCGCTCCAGGAAGTCGGCCGCCTCGAACAGCGCGTCGGCGACGCCCAGCTCGGCGGCCTGCTTCGGCCGGAGCACCTTCTGGGTCAGCGGGTTCTGCAGGATGACCTGCGCCGCGCCCGGTACGCCGATGAGGTTGGGCAGCAGCTGGCTGCCGCCCCAGCCGGGGACGAGGCCGATCGCGACCTCGGGCAGGCCGAGGGCGGCCGCGCCGCTGGAGACCGTGCGGTAGTGGCAGTGCAGGGAGACCTCGAGGCCGCCGCCGAGCGCCGCGCCGTTGATGAAGGCGAACGTCGGGATGGTGGAGTTCTTGAGCCGGGCGAAGACCCGGTGGCCCAGCTCGCCCAGGGCCACGGCCTGGTCCCGCTGGGTGATGAACGGCATGCCGGTGATGTCGGCACCCACGCAGAAGATGTACGGCTTGCCGGTCACCGCGATGAACGCCGGGTCCGCCTCGGTGGCCTTGGTGATCGCCTCGTCGAGCGAGCGCAGCCCGCCCGGGCCGAAGCTGTTGGGCTTCTTGTAGTCGAACCCGTTGTCGAGCGTGATCAGGGCGGCGGGCTTGTCCAGGCCCGGCACCTTGACCAGGCGGACGAGCGCCTTGGTCACGACCTCGTTGGGGTACTCAGGCAGAGCCGTCACTTGTCCGCACCTTCCCAGTTCGGGTTCTCCCAGATGACCGTGCCGCCCATGCCGATGCCGATGCACATCGCGGTGAGGCCGTAGCGGACCTCGGGGTGCTCGGCGAAGTGGCGCGCGAGCTGCGTCATCAGCCGGACACCCGAGGACGCGAGCGGGTGCCCGATGGCGATCGCACCGCCCCACGGGTTCACCCGCGGGTCGTCGTCGGCGATGCCGAAGTGGTCGAGGAAGGCGAGCACCTGGATGGCGAACGCCTCGTTCAGCTCGAACAGGCCGATGTCGTCGATGGTCAGGCCGGCCAGGCGCAGCGCCTTCTCCGTCGACGGGATCGGGCCGTAGCCCATGACCTCGGGCTCGACGCCGACGAACCCGTACGAGACGAGCCGCATGGCGATCGGCAGGCCCAGCTCGCGGGCGGTGTCCTCGCTGGCCAGCAGGGCCGCGGTGGCGCCGTCGTTGAGGCCGGCCGCGTTACCGGCGGTGACCCGGCCGTGCGGGCGGAACGGGGTCTTGAGGGTGGCGAGCTTCTCCATCGAGGTCTCGCGGGGCGCCTCGTCGGCCGTGGCCAGGCCCCAGCCCTCCTCGGTGCTGCGCACGGCCACGGGGACCATGTCGGGCTGCAGCTTGCCGTTCGCGTACGCCTTGGCGGTCTTCTCCTGCGAGGCCAGGCCGAACGCGTCCGCCCGCTCCTTGGTGATCTCCGGCAGGCGGTCGTGCAGGTTCTCGGCCGTGGCGCCCATGACCAGCGCGGACGGGTCGACGAGCTTCTCGGCCAGGATCCGCGGGTTGGGGTCGACGCCCTCACCCATCGGGTGCCGGCCCATGTGCTCGACACCGCCCGCGATGGCGACGTCGTACGCCCCCATGGCGATGCCGCCGGCGACGTTGGTCACCGCGGTCATGGCGCCGGCGCACATCCGGTCGATGGCGTAACCGGGAACGGTCTTGGGCAGGCCGGACAGCAGCGCGGCGGTGCGGCCGATGGTCAGGCCCTGGTCGCCGATCTGGGTGGTGGCGGCGATGGCCACCTCGTCGACCCGCTCGGGCGGGAGCTGCGGGTTGCGGCGCATCAACTCACGGATGCACCGGATCACCAGATCGTCGGCACGGGTCTCGGCGTACATGCCGCCGGCCTTGCCGAACGGGGTGCGGACGCCGTCGACGAAGACGACCTCGCGACTTACTCGGGGCACAACAAGCCTCCTTGCAGGCGTGAACCCAGGGCTGTGACGCGAGCAATGTTACTCGCCAGTAAATTTCTGGGCTAGCAAGTGTGGCGAACCCCGTTCAGTCGATCGCGGGAGGTGCCTCCGGGAGGACCTTGGCGAGGTCTTCGGCGATGAGGCCGACCTGCCAGGCGCGGGCGCCGAGGTTCTGGAGGGTGTCGGCGACCGTCTGGGGGGTGATCTCGGCGGGCGGGGACCAGGCGAGGCGGCGGATGAAGTCCGGGCTGATCAGGTTCTCCGGCGGGAGGGTGTGCGACTCGGCCGTGGCGATGACGACCTGCCGGCAGCGCTGCAGGCGGGCGGCGGCGATCGGGTCGCGTTCCGCCCAGCGGTGCGGCGGCGGGGGGCCTTCGACCGGCTGGTTCACCGGCAGCTCGGCGTCGGGGAGGGCACGGGCGGCGTCCAGCGCGTCCAGCCAGACCCGGGCCAGCCGGCGCACCGAGCGGCCGCCGAAGCCCGGCAGGCTCAGCAGGGTGCGCTCGTCCTTCGGGTCGAGCTCCGCGGCCGCGATGATCGCCGAGTCGGGCAGGACCCGGCCGGGGGCCGAGTCTCGGCGGGCCGCCACGCCGTCGCGGGCGTACCAGAGGGCCCGGACCCGGGACTGGGCGCGGGCGCCGCGGACGCGGTGGATTCCCGACGTACGCCGCCACGGGTCGGGACGGGTGCGCGGCGGCCGGTCGGCGCTCGCCACCAGCGCGGCGAACTCCTCGGCGGCCCACTCCGCCTTGCCCTGGCGTTCGAGCTCCTCCGCCAGCAGGTCGCGCAGGTCGGTGAGCAGCTCGACGTCCAGGGCCGCGTACGTCAGCCACGACTCGGGCAGCGGCCGGGTGGACCAGTCCGCGGCCGAGTGGTGCTTCTCCAGCGAGTAGCCCAGCAGCTGCTCGGTGAGGGCGGCCAGGCCGACCCGCTCGAAGCCGGCCAGCCGCGCGGCGAGCTCGGTGTCGAACAGCCGGCGGGGCTTCATGCCCAGCTCGGCGAGGCAGGCGAGGTCCTGGCTGGCGGCGTGCAGCACCCACTCGGTGTCGGCCAGCGCCGCGTCCAGCGTGCGGAGGTCCTCCAGCGGCATCGGGTCGATCAGGACCGTGCCGGCGCCCTCCCGGCGCAGCTGGATCAGGTAGGCGCGCTGGGTGTAGCGGTAGCCGGACGCCCGCTCGGCGTCGACGGCGACCGGCCCGGACCCGGCGGCCATCCGGGCGACGACCTCGGCCAGCGCGTCGGCGGACTCCACCGGGCGCGGCGTGCCGTCCCGCGGCGCGGTCAGCGGAACGGAGGCGCGGGCAGGCTCGGGACCGCCAGACGTCGGGTCGGGCGGCACGTCGTGCGGTCCGTCGGTTGCGTGGTCCGGCGCGTCCCGACGGCGCAGAGATGCTTCGTCGGTCACTCCGTAACCGTACGGGGGTACCTCCCCCCGCGTGTGCAGCCGGGTACCGGCGCGTCGAACCTCGATCCACTCCGCGGCCGGAAATCGGTTCGCTCCGGACCCGTCCGCGGGCTCGTTCCGTCCGTACTACCCCCTGCGAACCACACCCGATCCGGATCCGGGAGCTTCATGACCACCGCCTACGACCCCTTCGGGGTGCCGGGCCAGCGCCGGCCGCCGCAGGACCCGCTGCTGAGCCTGCCCGACCATCCGTCCGGCGAGTGGGCGACCGCTTCCCGGCGGTCCGCGCCGCCGCCGCAGCCCAGGGTGGGGCATCCGCGGCCGGCGCGCCGCGAGGACGGGCCCTATCTGGCCTCGCCGTCCGGGGGAGCGCCGTACCCGGTGGTGGCCGAGCCGGTCGAGGTGCGCCGCCGCGGACGGCTGGCCCCGGCCCTGCTCGCGCTGGTCCTGCTCGGCGGTGGCGGGTTCATGGCCTGGCGGCTGGAGCGGGCCGACAGCCGGTTCGGCGAGCGGCTGGCCGCGTCGCAGCAGCGCGAGTCGGCGCTGGCCGAGCGCGCCGACCGGCTGGAGAAGCAGCTCGCCGGGGTCTTCGACCCGGAGGCGATCTCGTCGTCGGTGCTGCCGAGCGTCTTCCGGGTCCGGGCCGGCAACTTCACGGGTACGGCGTTCTCCATCGGTGACGAGGCGGCCAAGGGCAAGGCGAACCTGCTGACGAACTACCACGTCATCGAGTCGGTGTGGGAGTCCGGCGGCAAGAAGGTCTTCCTGGAGCGCGGCAAGGACGAGATGTCGGCGACGATCGTCAAGGTGAGCGCGAGCAAGGACCTGGCCCTGCTGCGCGCCGACCGGCAGATCGCCGCGCTGGACGCCGCCGGGAAGACCGTCAAGGCGGGGCAGCAGGTCGTTGTCGTCGGCGCGCCGCTCGGACTGGAGGACACGGTGACCACCGGGGTGGTGAGCGCCTACCGGCCGGACGACGCCGACGGTCCCTCGATCCAGTTCGACGCGCCGATCAACCCGGGCAACTCCGGTGGACCCGTGGTGAACTCCGCCGACGAGGTGATCGGGGTGGCCACCGCCAAGGCCCGCGACGCCGAGGGCATCGGCCTGGCCATACCGATCACGACCGCCTGCGACACCTTCGAGATCTGTTAGGAGGTCGCCGCGCGGTGGCGGTTGAAGGCCGTCACTCCCGGCGGGGGGAGGCCGGCGGTGGAGGACAGCATGGCGCACCAGCCCTGGAGGTGGGCGCCGAGGTCGTCGGAGGTGGGGGTCCAGGAGGCGCGGATCTCCAGATCGGCGGTCGGGGCGGGACCGGCCAGCTCGCCGAAGCGGGTCGACGTGGTCTGGGTGATCGTGCCGCCGATCGCCGTGTACGCCGCGTCCTGCTGGTCGAGGCCGTCGGTGAGCCACGTCCACGCCACCGCGGGCAGCAGCGGGTCGCCGGCCAGGTCGGACTCCAGCTCGGCGGTGATCAGGGTGACCAGGCGCAGGTTGCCCTGCCACGCGTCGTGACCCGCCGGATCGTGCAGCAGGATCAGCCGGCCGCTGGCCACCTCGTCGCCGTCGCGCAGCACCGTGGCGCTCAGGGCGAAGCCGTACGGTGCCAGCCGCTGCGGCGCGGCGATCTCCTCGAGCAGGATCTCCTCGCGCGGCGCGGCGGCCCGCAACCCGGCCACCGCGCGGGTGAACGCCTCGGGTGCAGCGGACGTGGGCGCCATGGGAGGAAGCCTATGCCGATCACTGCCTTCCGTCCGCGCGCGGCGCGCCGCAGGGACGGGTTCACTCACGTGGCACCATGGCGCGGGTGACCAACGATTCCGCCTTCCTGCGCGCCTGCCGCGGCCTCGGCGTGCCGCATACGCCCGTCTGGTTCATGCGTCAGGCGGGGCGTTCCCTGCCCGAGTACCGCAAGATCCGCGAGGGTGTCGGCATGCTGGAGTCCTGCCGGCGGCCGGACCTGGTCACCGAGATCACCCTGCAGCCGGTCCGCCGGCACGGCGTCGACGCGGCCATCCTCTTCAGCGACATCGTCGTACCCCTGGCCGCGGCCGGGATCGACCTCGACATCGTCGCGGGCACCGGCCCGGTCGTGGCGGAGCCCATCCGCACGGCCGCCGACGTGCAGCGGCTGCGGCCCCTCGAACCCGGCGACGTCTCGTACGTGGCCGAGGCGGTGCGCCTGCTCGTGCCGGAGCTCGGCGCGACGCCGCTGATCGGCTTCGCCGGCGCGCCGTTCACCCTGGCCAGCTACCTGGTGGAGGGTGGGCCGTCCCGGACGTACCTGAAGACCAAGGCCCTGATGTACGGCGACCCGCAGCTGTGGCACACGCTCTGCGGCCGCCTCGCCGACATCACCCTGGCTTTCCTGCGCGTGCAGGTGGAGGCGGGGGTGAGCGCGGTCCAGCTCTTCGACTCCTGGGCCGGCGCGCTGTCGGAGGCGGACTACCGCGAGTACGTCCTGCCGCACTCGGCACGGGTTCTGGCCGGGCTCGCGGATGCCGGCGTGCCGCGCATCCACTTCGGGGTGGGCACGGCGGTGCTGCTCCGGGCGATGGGCGAGGCCGGCGCGGACGTCGTCGGCGTCGACTGGCGCACGCCCCTCGACCGGGCCGCGGGCATCGTCGGCCCCGACCGCTCACTGCAGGGCAACCTCGACCCGGCGGTGCTCTTCGCCCCCTGGGGGGTCGTCGAGCGCGAGGCCCGCCGGGTGATCTCCGAGGGCCGGGCGGCCCGGGGTCACGTCTTCAACCTCGGCCACGGCGTGCTCCCGGAGACCGACCCGGACGTGCTCACCCGCCTGGTCGAGCTGATCCACTCGGTCAGCCCTTGAGCGGCTCCGGCTGGTTCGCCCACCACTCGGACGGGATCGCCTGGTAGACCTCCTGGGCGAGGTCCTTGAGCCGGTCGGCTGTCGGCTGCCCGTGGTGGGCGTCGGCGAGTCCCTTCAGCCGCACGTACCACTCGGCCAGCTGCTCCACGGTCACTGCCACCTGATAGTCCATTTCGTCAGGCTAGGACGCCCGGTGCGCCGGCGGCAGGGCTTACCCGAACGCCGTCACATCGAAGGACCCCGGTGGGCGGGTGGCGGCGCGACCTGAGAGTGTGGGAAGTGTGCGGAAGCGGGTGGCGATCGTCGGCGGCGGGATAGCCGGGCTGGCCGCCGCCGTGCGCATCCGCGACCGGGCCCCCGCCGGCACCGAGATCATCGTGTACGAACAGTCCGGCCGGCTCGGCGGCAAGCTGCGCACCGGGGAGCTCGCCGGCGCGACCGTGGAGCGCGGCGCCGAGTCGTTCCTGATGGGCGCGCCCGACGGCGGCGAGTCCGCGGCGGTGCGGTTCGCCCGGCGCCTCGGGCTCGGTGACGCGCTCGTGCACCCGTCCCCGATCCCCGCCGCGCTGGCCATCGGCGGCCGGCTCGAGAAGGTGCCCGGTGGCACGCTGGTGGGCGTACCCGGGGATCTGAGCCTGCTCGGCACGGTCGCGCGGCCGGTCGCCGGGGCCGACCCGGACGAGGGCCGCCCGTTGCTCGCCGAGGGCGAGGACGTCGCGGTCGGCGCGCTGGTCCGCGCCCGGTACGGCGACGAGATCGCCGACCGGCTCGTCGACCCGATGCTCGGCGGCGTGTACGCGGGCCGCGCGGACCGGCTGTCGCTGGCCACCACCATGCCCGCGCTCGCGCGCACCGCCCGCACCGAGCACACCCTGACCGCCGCCGTCCGCGCCGCGCAGGCCGCCTCCGTGCGCGTGCCCGGCCGCGCTGTCTTCGCCGCGGTGGACGGCGGCATGAACCGGCTGGTCGGCGCCGCGGCGGCCGCGAGTAGCGCCCGGATCAGCCTGGGCCTGCCAGTGCGCGAGCTGACCCGCACGGCGCACGGATGGCGGCTGCTGCTGGGCCCGGTGCCAGCCCCGCAGACCGACGACGTCGACGCGGTAGTGCTGGCGGTGCCCGCACGGCCCGCCGGACGCCTGCTGGGCGGCGTCGACGCCGATGCCGCCGCCGAGATCGAGACGCTCGACTACGCGAGCGTGGCCCTCGTCGCCTTCGCGCTGCCGCCCGGCACGCCGCTGCCCGACCTCTCCGGCTTCCTGGTGCCGCCGACCGAGGGGATGCTGGTCAAGGCGGCCACGTTCTTCACCCGCAAATGGGCGCATCTGGACCGCGAGGGCGGCCCCGTGATCGTGCGCGCGTCGCTCGGCCGGGCCGGCGAGGAGCACCTGCTGCAGCACGACGACGCCGTGCTCGCGGCGACCGCGCACGCCGAGCTGGGCCGCCTGCTCGGCGCGGAGCTGCCGCCGCCGGTCGCCTCGTGGGTGCAGCGCTGGGGCGGGGGACTGCCCCAGTACGCCCCCGGCCACCTCGACCGCGTCGCCCTGGCCCGCGCCGCGCTCGCCGACCGCCCCGGCCTCGCGCTGGCCGGCGCCGCGTACGACGGGGTGGGCATCCCGGCCTGTGTGGCCAGCGGCGAGAACGCCGCCGACGACGTCCTGAAACACCTGGAGGAACGATGAGCGAGCCGCAGAGCAACGCCGCCCGGATCAACGAGCTGAACGCGACGATCCGGTACACCATGTGGTCCGTCTTCCGGGCCACGACGCCGCTGCCCGCCCTGCGCGACGAGCTGTCGGGCGAGGTGGACGCGCTGTTCGAGCAGCTGGCCGGCAAGGACGTCACGGTCCGCGGCACGTATGACGTGGCCGGCCTGCGCGCCGACGCCGACGTGATGATCTGGTGGCACTCCGGCTCGTCGGACGCGCTGCAGGAGGCGTACGGGCTGTTCCGGCGTACCGGTCTGGGGCGGCACCTGACGCCGGTGTGGTCGCAGATGGCGCTGCACCGCCCGGCCGAGTTCAACAAGAGCCACCTGCCGGCGTTCCTCGCCGACGAGCAGCCACGGCCGTACATCTGCGTCTACCCGTTCGTGCGCTCCTACGAGTGGTACCTGTTGCCGGACGAGGAGCGTCGCGCGATGCTCGCCGAGCACGGCAAGATGGCCCGCGGCTACCCGGACGTGCGGGCGAACACGGTCGCGTCGTTCGCGCTGGGTGACTACGAGTGGATGCTCGCCTTCGAAGCGGACGAGCTGCACCGGATCGTGGACCTCATGCGCGACCTGCGCGCCTCGGGCGCCCGCCGGCACGTGCGCGAGGAGGTGCCGTTCTACACCGGCCGGCGGCGCTCGGTCACGGAGATCGTCGCCGCGCTTCCCTGAGCCGTCGTTGAACCTCCGCGGTTCGCCTGGCGTCGCTGCGTCATCAAGGACTACTGCAGGGTGAGCCGGTGCGGTTACCGACGAGAACGACCGCGCATTACCTGCGGCATATCAAGGCGTGCGATCCTGCGACGACGTCGCTGTTTCGTCATGCCGATACGCGGGTCGTTGAGTTAGCTGCGAAACATTTCTTGATGTGAAATATCCGTGGTTGTCATCGCTGATTCCGCGAGTGTCGGGGACAATAGTGTAATGACGCAACTCGCATTGTTCCCCGCGAAGATCGTGCGGAACCGCACCCTGCGTCGCAACTATTCACCGACGGCTGAGAAGTTCCGTCGCGAGCATGAGCGGCACCGCTCGTGGGGATTGGTGCAACGTCATTCCCGGCGCTTGCGCCGGCTGCGCGAGGCCGAGGATCACTCCGCGGGCCCGCCTCCCGGCCCTGACGACCTTCGCCCTGGCGACGCTTGTTCTGCGGCGCAGCCCGGCATGACGCATGGTGGCGACACCACTGATCATCTCGAGCAGTCGGAGCTCAGCGCAGGACGACGAGCAGGGCGCGCTGCACCGCACCTCAGGATGGCAGGGGCGCAAGGCAATAGCGACGATCACCGGCATGATGCGGCGGCCGCAGAGCGGGCGCGGGCGGTCGGGCGGCCACTTCCCGCCGGGCGCGGCAGCCTTGGAACCGGCCGGCCCGGGCGTGCGCAAGCGGCGGGCAGGCTTGGGCCGCGCAGGCTCTCCGGTCGTACGGGATGCTGTCATGCCGGACCGGCGAGGCGGCCGCCACCGATCACGGTGGAAAGGCTGACGAGGCCTTACGCGGAAACTGTTGACGGCGAATTCAGGCGCAATTATCCCGCTGTTGTGCACCGACGGATGCGGGACCAGTATTACTCCACTGACGCTCGGGCGCACAGGCAGAACAGGTTGCCTTCCGGGTCGGCCATCACCACGTAGTCGTCATCGGGGTCGGCGTTGTGCCGCACGAATACGGCGCCGAGGGCACGCATGCGCTCCACCTCGCCCGACTGGTCGTCGGTGTAGAGGTCGAAGTGCATCTGGTCACGAGCGGTCACCGGGGTCCGGGCCACCTGGAGAGACAGGTTGACGCTCGGTCCTCGCAACACTCGGAACGTGCCGTCGTCATTGCCGGGACCGGCGACCAGCCCGAGGGCGGCTGACCAGAATCGCGTCAGGGCTTCCAGGTCCGAACAGTTGATCACAACGCTGCCCAGCCGTGTCGTCATTCTTCAAGACCGTTTCATCGGTACGTGCGGGATGCCGTCCTCCACGTACCCGTCGCCGCACACCTCGAAGCCGAAGCGTCCGTAGAAGGCCTCCAGGTGTGCCTGGGCGCCGAGGACGGCCGGCCGGTTGCCGATGACGGTGAGCGCGTGCTCCATGAGCCGGCTCGCGTGACCGCCCTGGCGGGCCTGGGGCGCGGTCACCACGCGGCCGATCCGCTCGGTCCCGCCCTCGTCGAGAATGCGCAGGTACGCGAGGATCTCGTCGCCGCGGGTCAGCCACACGTGCCGGGTGCCGGGCTCGGCGTCGCGCCCGTCGATCTCGGGGTACGGGCACTTCTGCTCGACCACGAACACGTCGACGCGCAGCTTGAGGATCGCGTACAGGGTGGTGGCGTCGAGGTCGCGGAACGACGCCACCCGGATCTCTTCGCGGGGTTCCGGATGCATCGGCAGATCTTATGCGTGACTTGTCGCGTCCTGCCTCGTTGACAACCGAGGAGACCGGCATTGGGAGACTGCGGATGATCAAGCGGAGCAAGCTGTTCGGCAACAAGACCCGGGTGACGTTCTGCCTGCCGAAGGACTCTCCGGAGGGCACCGTGAGCGTGGTCGGCACGTTCAACGACTGGACGCCGGGCGAGCACGAGCTGAAGGCGCGCAAGGACGGCACCCGGACCGTGACGCTGCGGCTGGACCCCGGCCACTACCGCTTCCGCTACCTCGCCAGCGACGGTGTCTGGCTCGACGACGAGCACGCGGACGCGGTCGGCCCGCAGGGCAGCGAGCTCGTTCTCTGACGTTTCGCCGCCCCGGCCGGGGGAACCCCCTAGCGTTAGTTGACGTTGCAAACAACTACGGAAGGGGCCCTCGTGGCTAACGTGAATCTTGCCGTCATCTACTACTCCTCCACCGGCACGGTGCACGCGATGGCGGAGCGGTTGCAGCAGGCGGGCGAGAAGGCCGGGGCCGAGGTACGCCTGCGCCAGGTGCCCGAGCTCGCGCCGCAGGAGGCGATCGCCTCGAACGCGGCGTGGAGTCAGCACTTCGACCGGACCAAGGACGAGCCCAAGGCCACCGCCGACGACGTGGTGTGGGCCGACGCCGTGCTGCTCGGCACCCCGACCCGCTACGGCAACGTCGCGAGCCAGCTCAAGCAGTTCATCGACACGCTCGGCCCGCAGTGGGGGCAGGGGCTGCTCGCGAACAAGGCGTACGCCGGCTTCACGGCGTCGATGACCTCGCACGGCGGGCAGGAGTCGACGCTGCTGGCGCTCTACAACACCATCTACCACTTCGGCGGCCTGGTGGTGGCGCCCGGCTACACGGACCCGCTGAAGTTCGCCGACGGCAACCCGTACGGCGTCTCGCACGTCACCGGCGGCTCGAACGACGCGCCCCTGACCGAGGTGCAGTACGCGGCCCTCGACCACCTGGCGCAGCGCGTCGTGCAGATCGCCGGGAAGCTCAAGAGCTGATTCAGGGTGCGGGTGTCCACCCGGGGAGGGAGCGCCGCATCCGTCCCCGGGTGGCACACTGTCCGCCGTGGTTAACAAGTTCGAGCTGGATCTGAGCGGCGCGGTGTGGCGCCGCAGTGCAACGTCCGAGGACGCGGCCGTGGAGGTCGCCCTCCTGGACGATGGGGTGGCGGTGCGCGACTCCCGCCGCCCGGACGGCGACGTCCTCTTCTTCACCCCTGCGGAATGGGACGCCTTCGTCGGCGGTGCCAAGGACGGCGAGTTCGACCTCTGACGCCCCAACGCTGGCATCGTCCTCTAGCGTCTCAACTTGGGCATCGTCGGCTTTTGCGGATATCAACCCGAAGAAGGTTCATTTCTCGCTACTGTGCGGACATGACCAATCACGAGCGCTCTGAACTGCTGAAAAAGGTGGAGCGGTACGAGAACGCCTTCACGGAGCTCAAGGCCGCCCACGACGACGTCAAGGACGTCCTCATCGAGACCATCCTGTTCGACCGCTGGCAGCAGCTCGGCACCCAGCTGGGGTTCAAGGCCCAGCAGCCGGCGGCCAACGGCAAGGACAAGGGCAAGGACGACGAGCCCAACCGGGACCTCGCCCAGCTGAACCAGCAGATCTCGGCGATGAGCGAATCCTGGTCCCATTGAGGGGCCTGATGTGTTGCAGCTCGCCCGGGGCGGTCGCCGTCCCGGGCGATCGCACGCGTTACGGTGTCGGCCATGGCCGACACCCAGTACGAAGAGCTGCTGCGCCGGGTCCTCGAGACCGGCGTCCCCAAGGCGGACCGCACCGGCACGGGCACGGTCAGCCTCTTCGGTGAGCGCCTGCGCTACGACCTGTCTCGCGGCTTCCCGCTGATCACGACGAAGCGGGTCCACTTCAAGTCGGTCGCGGTGGAGCTGCTGTGGTTCCTGCGCGGCGACAGCAACGTCCAGTGGCTGCGCGACCACGGCGTCACCATCTGGGACGAGTGGGCCGACGAGAACGGCGACCTCGGCCCGGTCTACGGCAAGCAGTGGCGGTCCTGGCCCACCCCGGACGGCGGCCACGCCGACCAGATCACGGACCTGCTGGCCACCCTGCGCCGCGATCCCGACTCCCGCCGGATGATCGTCTCGGCCTGGAACGTCGGCCAGCTGCCCGAGATGGCCCTGGCGCCGTGCCACGCGATGTTCCAGTTCTACGTCGCGGACGGCCGGCTCTCGTGTCAGCTCTATCAGCGCAGCGCGGACATGTTCCTCGGCGTACCGTTCAACATCGCCAGCTATGCCCTGCTGACCCACATGATCGCGGCGCAGGCCGGGCTCGAGCCCGGCGACTTCATCTGGGTGGGCGGCGACTGCCACGTCTACTCCAACCATGTGGAGCAGGTGCGCGAGCAGCTGTCGCGGGAAGCGTTCGCGTTCCCGAAGTTGGAGCTGGCGCCCGCGCCCTCGCTCTTCGACTACCGCTTCGAGGACTTCACGCTGGTCGACTACCAGCACCACCCCGCCCTCAAGGCGCCGGTGGCAGTGTGATCCACATGATCTGGGCCGAGGCCCGCGGCGGGGTCATCGGCGCCGACGGCGGCATCCCCTGGCGGGTTCCCGGCGAGCAGAAGATCTTCAAGGACCGCACGATGGGCGCGACCGTCGTCATGGGCCGGGCCACGTGGGACTCGCTGCCGGATCGGGTACGCCCCCTGCCCGGGCGCCGCAACGTCGTCCTCACCCGCCGCCCCGGCTGGTCGGCAACGGGCGCGACCGCCGTCTCCTCGGCCGACGAGCTGCTCGAGAAGTACGACGACTTCTGGGTGATGGGCGGCGAGTCGGTCTACACCGCGTTGCTGCCACACGCCGGCCACATCGTCCGCACCCGGATCGACCTCGAGGTCGTGGGCGACACCTTCGCGCCGGCGCTGGGCCCGCAGTGGCAGGTAGCGGCGGCCGGCGACTGGCAGACCGCGGACAACGGCGTGCGCTTCGTGGTCGAGGACCTGGAACGCAGCTAGGTACTCGCACTCATGGCCGGCCGCCCGGCGCGCGGCTAGGTTCGACGCCATGAGATCAATCCTCCGTCGGCCGCTGCTCGGCGCTCTCGCGCTGGCCGGTGCGACCGCGCTGAACTGGTACCTCTGGCTGGGCCGCGATACGGAGTATGACGTCGACCCGGTCACGCAGATCGCGTCGGGGCCGTACTCGGTGCCGCAGGTGGCCGGCTGCCTGCTCACCATGGTGGTCCTGCTCGTCGCCGCCGTGCTGGCCGGCGTGCCGCGGTGGGTCGCCGCGGCCGCCATGACCGTCTCCTTCACGGTCGCGTGGACGGCTCAGGCAGCCTCCGTCGACGAGAGCGGCCTGTACGTCATCGGCGCCGCGATGGTGGCGGCCGGGATGACGGTCGGCACGGTGGTCGTGGCAGCGATCACGGACGCCGTGAAGCACCCCCACGCCCCCGCGCCGGCGTCGCGCGGCTGACAGCCGTCAGGAACCGGCCAGCACCCGGGCCGCGTTGCGCTCACGGACCGCGAAGCTCTCCTTCAGGGTGGCGAGCTCGGCGGCGTGACGGCGTACCGCCCGGTCCTGGTAGGCGGTCTCCACCGAGGCCAGGACGTCGACCAGGTCGCTCTGCTCCTTGCAGGTGACGTCGGCCCGGGCCACCGCGATCTCCCGGGCGGTCGGTTCCGGCGTACGGAAAGCGGGGTCGTCGTTGGCCTTGAGCGGGTCGGCGTAGTCGTATCCGGCCTGGCGCATGCAGGCGCTCCACGCCGTGACCGCCGTGCGGGCCCGGCTGTGCCGCCACGCCTGGTCGAACGTCTCGGCGGACAGCTCCTCGGCCAGCCGGGCGTCGCCGACCGCCGGGGCTCCCGCGGCCAGCTTGCGGCGTGCCTCACCGACACAGCCCCCCTCGGGCACCGCCTGCCCGTTGTGCCGCGACGGGCCGTCGCCGAACAGCACGGCGACCGTGTCGGGCGGCGGTTTCGTCTCGGGCGCCGGCCGGCCGCTCGGCGGTGGGACGTGATAGCCGTGCTCACGAGCGGCGGCCGCGTCCGCGATGCCGTAGCGGCGCTCCGCCCCGACGACCGACGATCCGGCCTCGGCGGGCGGCGTGTAGCGCAGGCCGAACCGCTGCACGCACTTCTCGATGAGCACCTGCTGAGCCTGCGCGCTCCGGGGGAGCGTGGCCGAGCTCTCCCTGTACGGCTCCAGCGGGAGCGTGAACGTCCGCAGATCGCTCACGTGGAGCAGCGTGGACACTGCGGGCTCGCCCGTGTCGGGGGCCTGCTTGCTGCCGCCCGCGGTGCACCCTCCGGCGGCCAGCACGGCCACCGTCATCAGACACGGCACAAGTCTGCTGCGCACATCAACCTCCGTGCACTGTCTCGTGGAGACACCCGGAGCGCCGGTCGCGCCGGCACCCCGGGTGCTCTGTGGACGTCGGGTCAGCAGCTGAACTTGTGCGAGGAGATCTTGTTGTCCCAGGTGCTGGACAGCGTCAGCAGGTCGACGCCCGGGTTGAGCCGCAGGTTGTTGCCGGTGTAGTTGGCGTGCTCGTACAGGCAGGTGTAGACGGTGTTGTTGTTGTTCACCGACGAGATGTGGTCGTTCAGGGCGACGCCGCTGCTGAACGTGTCGCCGGTGTAGCTCGAGTCGCTGCCGTAGTACCGGATCCACCCGGCGGTGTACCGGGTCCCGTCGTAGAGGGTGATCTCGGCGTTGGCCGGCGCGGCGAGAGTGGTGGCGGCGAATGCGCCCACCGCGGTGGCGGCGAGCAGCATGGTGGCCTTCGTGCGCATGTGTTTCCCCGTTTCCGTCTTGCAGTGACGGTGGTGGTCCCGGCGTTGGGACGACGACCCCCGTTGGGACGTGCGGGGAGGACCGAGAATCAGAGGCCTCCCCGTATGGCGCTCTGCAACCGGTTGCGGACCGACCATATCGACACATGGGCCTCTGTTGAAGGCGTCTGCGGTTCCGGAACCAGGGAACTTGTTCCGGAACCGCTCGGCGTCAGGCGTCCGGCACGAGGCGTACGGACAGCGAGTTCACGCAGTGCCGGGTGTTCTTGGGCGTGAAGCCCTCGCCCCGGAAGACGTGGCCCAGGTGGCTGTCGCAGCGGGCGCAGCGGATCTCGGTGCGGACCATGCCGTGGCTGTGGTCGTCGATCTCCTTGACGGCGCCCGGGATGGCGTCGTCGAAGGACGGCCAGCCGCAGTGGGAGTCGAACTTGGTGTCGCTGGGGTAGAGCTCGGCACCGCACGCGCGGCAGTTGTACATGCCCTGGGTCTTGGTGTTCACGTACTCGCCGGACCAGGGTGCCTCGGTGCCGGCCTGACGCAGGACCCGGAACTCGTCGGGGCTGAGGCGGACCCGCCACTCGTCCTCGGTGGTGGGCAGGGTGGTCTCATCAGGTGCCATGCCCTCCACCGTACGTCGCAGCGCACCGGCAGTGCGGCGTCCAGGCGTACCTCCGGCCGTTGAGCCTCCCATGGAAGCTGCGCGATTCCGGCCCACCTGGCAGCAGGCTCTCGGCCGCGGTCTCTATCTCGGGGTGCTCGCCGCGGTGGTGGGTGTCACCGCCGGCCTGCTCGCCACCCTCGTCGCCCTGGTGTGGATGGAGACCACGGCGCCACCGCACTGGGTGTGGTTGTTGCTGGCGTTCGGGCCGCCGGGGGCGGGCGTGCTGGCTGCGGTGCTGCTCAGGCGGCGGGTGGGGACTGAGATCGGCGCGGAGGGCATTCGCACCGTCACGCCGTTCGGGGCCGGTGTGGCGCCGTGGAACCGGGTCGTGGATCTGCGCGCCGAGCGGCGGGGCGCGCGCACGGTGGTCTCGGTGTACCTGGACTCCGGGACGAGTGTGCAGCTGCGGGCGCCGTACAGCGGGGAGCTGTTCGCCGCGGATCCGCAGTTCGAGATGAAGGTGTTCGCGCTGTCGCATCTCTGGCGCAGCCACAGGTTCGGGGGAGTTCCCTCGTAGCGAACGGGGGCGTTACGTGCAAAACGGGCAGAAGACGCTAAACTCCCAGCGGACCAAAGACGGACCCTCACAGCAACAGAACGGATGCTCCTCATGAGTTTGACGCGCCGACTGGCCGCCGTACTGCCCGCGGCCGGCGTCACCGTCCTCGCCGCCCTGGCCATGACCGGGGCGCCCGCCGCGGCGACGGGTGACGAGGCCGCGGCCCGCGCCCAGCGCCCCGCCGTGATGACCACGCCGTGCTCGGAGGGGCAGCGCGACCAGGACTGCGCCGACGGGTACGGCAACACGCCGGCCACGGGCGCCACCACCGGCCCGACCCGCGGTCACGGCGGATACGGCGGCGAGAGCCCGAGCACCTCGCCGACCCCGTCGCAGACCACGACCACGCCGACCACCCCCGCGACGACCACGCCGGCCACCCCGACCGCCAGCGTCGACACCGTCCCGCCGGGCGGCGAGCTCCCCGCCACCTCGCCGACCCCCTCGCCCAGCGAGAGCACCCCGGGCGGCGGCGTCAGCGCGGGCGGCACCCTGCCCGTGACCGGCGCGCCGATGGGCCTGACCGTCGCCGTGGGCGCCCTGCTGGTCGCCGCCGGTGCCGGTGCCGTCTTCTACACCCGGCGCCGTCGCAGCGCCTGACCGTCCGGCTTCACCCCACGGCCGTCCTCTCCGCGGAGAGGACGGCCGTTGTCGTACCCAGGCCATAAGGTCATCGGCATGGCAGCTTCCAGGACGCCCGCGGAGGAGATCGAGGTCGCGGGTCATTCGGTACGGCTGAGCAGCCCCGACAAGGTCTGCTTCCCCGAGCGCGGCTACACCAAGCGGGACGTCTTCGAGTATTACCTCGCGGTCGGCGACGGCATCATGCGCGCCCTGCACCACCGGCCGACCACCCTGCAGCGCTTCCCCGACGGCATCGACGGCGAGATGTTCTTCCAGAAGCGCATCTCCACCCGCGGCGTCCCGCCCTGGGTGCAGAAGGCGACGATCAGCTTCCCCAGCGGGCGCACGGCCGAGGAGCTCTGCCCGGCCGATCTGGCCCACGTGGCCTGGGCCGCGCAGATGGGCACGATCGTCTTCCACCCCTGGCCGGTGCGCGCCGCCGCCGCCGACAACCCCGACGAGCTGCGCATGGACTTCGACCCGCAGCCCGGCCTCTCCTTCGCCGACGTGGTGGCGGCCGCCGGCGTGGCCCACGAGGTGCTCGACGAGCTGGGCTGGACTTCGTACCCGAAGACCTCCGGCGGCCGGGGCGTGCACGTCTACGTCCGGATCCGGCCGGACTGGTCGTTCGTCCAGGTGCGCCGGGCCGCCATCGCCCTCGCCCGGGAGATCGAGCGGCGCAGCCCCGACCGCATCACGACCTCCTGGTGGAAGGAGGAGCGCGGCGACCGGGTGTTCATCGACTACAACCAGATGGCCCGCGACCGGACGATCGCGTGCGCGTACTCGCTGCGTGCCAACGCCCGGGCGACCGTCTCCACCCCGGTCACCTGGGCCGAGCTGGCCGAGGTGGAGCCGGACGACTTCGACCTGCGGACCGTCCCGGCGCGGATCGCCGAGCTCGGTGACCCGCACGCCGGCATCGACGACGTCGCGCACGACATCACGCCGCTGCTCGAGTGGTCGGAACGCGACGAGAAGGCCGGCGCCGGCGACCTGCCGTACCCGCCGGACCACCCCAAGATGCCGGGCGAGCCGAAACGGGTGCAGCCCTCCAAGGACCGCGACCTGAAGAACGCCAAGTAGTGCGCAGGCTTCGCTTCGGCTGGGGACTCTCCGGCGCTGAGGCGGCCGGGGCGGACGCCGACGTGGTGGTGGTCGTGGACGTGCTGTCCTTCACGACGACGCTCACCGTCGCCGTCGAGACCGGCGCCGAGGTCCTGCCGTACCGATGGGCCGACCAGACCGCCGCCCGGCACGCCGCCGACCGCGATGCCGTCCTCGCGGTCGGTCGTTCGGTCGCCGGGCCGGGGGACATCAGCCTGTCGCCGGCGACCATCCGCGCGAACCCGCCCGTGCCGCGCATCCTGTTGCCGTCGCCGAACGGGTCGACGATCTCCCTGCTGACCGGCGCGCGCGGGGCGACGGTCGTGGGTGCCGCCCTGCGCAACTTCTCCGCCGTCGCCCGCTGGATCGCGCGGACGCAGGCCCGGGCCGTGGCGGTCATCGCCGCGGGCGAGAAGCGGGAAGACGGCAGCCTGCGGCTCGCCGACGAGGATCTGTGGGGAGCAGGCGCCGTCATCACATCGCTCCGAGCCGCCGAGGCCGTCGACGTCTCGCCGGAAGCGGAGGTGGCCGCGGCCGCCTACGCCGCGGTCGAGCAGGACCTGCCGGCCGCACTCCACGCTTGCGAGAGCGGCCGGGAGCTCATCGAGATGGGCTTCGCGCACGACGTCGACATAGCGGCCGAGGTCGACCGGTGCCTCGCCGTCCCGGTCCTCACCGGCGACCTGTTCGTGGGTCAGAGCGCCAGTTTGAAGCCCTCGTGGCTGGCCTCGAAGCCCAGCGAGGCGTAGAAGCGGTGCGCGTCCGTGCGGCGCTTGTCGGTGGTGAGCTGGGCGAGCCGGCAGCCGCGCGCCCGGGCGCGGTCCAGCGACCACTCCATCATCTGCCGGCCCAGGCCGCGGCCGCGCTGGTCGCCGCGGATGCGGACGGCCTCGATGGTCATCCGCTCGGTGCCGCGGCGGCTCAGCGACGGTGTGAAGGTCAGCTGGCAGGTGCCGACGACCTCGCCGCCGGCCTCGGCGACGATCAGCTCGTTGCGCGGGTCCGCGTCGATGGCCTCGAAGGCCGACCAGTACGCGGCGTCCACCGATTCCGGCGTCGGCGCGGTCTCGCGGGAACGGGAGATGTCGTCGTCGGCCAGCAGCTCCAGGATCGCCGGGACGTCGGTGCGGGTCGCGGTGCGGAAGATCAGGTCGGCCACGTGGTCATCGTGACACGCCCGTCGGGCTGAACCGGACGGCGGTGCGCCCGGGGCACGATGACGCCATGCGCTTGCTGCTCCTGCCCTTGCGGCAGATCTACCGGGGGATGGTCTGGCTGGCGAACTCGCCGCGAACGCTGGTGCTGTCGTACCTGATGCTGATCTTCGTCTGCGCCGTGCTCTTCACGTTCTTCGAGGACAAGTCCTTCGGCGATGCCCTGTGGTGGGCCGTCGTGACCGCATCCACGGTCGGTTACGGCGACATCTCGCCGGGTTCCGTGCCGGGACGGATGATGGCGGCGCTGCTCATCTCCGTCATGGTGCTCATCGTCGTGCCGCTGATCACCGCGCACTTCGCCAGCAAGCTCATCGTCGACACGGACGCGTTCAAGCACGACGAGCAGGAGGAGCTGAAGAACAACCTGCGCCGCGTCCGCCAGCTCCTGGAGGAGCTGGCGGAACGCGAGGGCGTCAGCGTGCCGGACAGCGCAGGCCCTTCTGCGGCACCTTCAGATTGATCAGGTACTGGTCGACGGCGGTGACGATGCAGGGGGTGCTCGGGTAGGCGGTGTGGCCCTCGCCCTCCCAGGTCAGGACCTGCCCGGTGCCGAGCATGCCGGCCAGCTCCGCCGTGTTCTCGTACGGCGTCGCGGGGTCGCCCGTCGTGCCCACCACCACGATCGGCGGGGCGCCGTCGGCGGCACCGGCCGGGTACGGGTCCTTCTTGCCCGGCCAGAACGTGCACGGCATCATGCCCATCGCCAGCGCGGCGCCGAACAGCGGGTACTTGGCTCGCCACTGGCCCTGCAGCTCGCGGATGCGCTCGACCGACGGGGCCTCGTCGGTGTCCGCGCAGTTCACCGCCAGGTTGGCGTCGAACAGGTTGGAGTAGGTGCCGTCGGGCCTGCGGTCGGCGTACCGGTCCGCGAGGTCGAAGATGCCCTCGGCGTCACCCTCCTGGAGCTTGTCGACGGCCTTGGCGAGCTGCTGCCACCCGGCCTCGGTGTAGAGCGACGAGATGACCGCCACGAAGATCCACCCGGCGGTGGCCTGCCGGCCGTCGTCGCCCTGGACGGGGGAGACCTCGGCCTTGGCCAGCGCATCGGTCACCGCCTTGCGCGCGTCCGGGGCGATCGGGCACGTGGCCGGGGTGGCCTTGCACCAGGTCGTGAAGTTGGTGAAGGCCCGCTCGAAGCCCTTCGCCTGCGCCTCGGAGCCCGCGACGAAGTCCTGCTTCGGGTCGACCGCGCCGTCGAGCACCAGGGCGCGGATCTTGTCCGGGTACAGCTGCGCGTACGTGGCTCCGAGGAGGGTGCCGTACGAGAAGCCCAGGTACGTGGTTTTGGCGTCGCCGACGGCCGTGCGCAGCGCGTCCAGGTCCTTGGCGGCCTGCTCGGTGCTGAAGGTGCCGAGCTGGTCGCCGTACTTCTGTCCGCAGCCCTCCGCGACCCGCTTGTTGAGCGCGACGATCTGCTGGAAGTCGGCGTCGGACCTCGGGTCCGGCGACGCACTGAAGGTCGCGTCCTGGTCGGCGTCGCTGATGCACTTGACCGGGCTGGACCGCCCGACGCCGCGCGGGTCGAAGCCGACGAGGTCGAACTTGTCGGTGACCTCGGCGGGCAGGCCGCCGAACGCCGGCCCGAAGGAGAGGGAGACGGCGAAGTCGATGCCCGAGCCGCCGGGTCCGCCCGGGTTGATCAGCAGCGAACCGATCCGGCTCTGCTGGGTCCGCGAGCGGATGCGGATCATCGCCACTTCGTAGGTCTCACCGCTCCGCGGCGCGTTCCAGTCGCGGGGCACCGCCACCGAGGCGCAGTCGTACGTCATGCCGTCCGCGCCCCTGCCGATCAGCTTCTGCGGCACCTCCGGACACGGCGTCCACCGGGCCTGCGTGCCGGGGATCGCGGGCGGCGCCTTGCTGCCGGGAGTGGTCGTGGGCGCGGCGCCGTTGGAGTCCTCGGGGGCGAAGACCGGCAGCGTGCAGCCGGCCGTCGCGACGACCGCGGCGGTCAGGGCGGCCAGGACCAGGCGAGGGATACGCGGCACGGTGCGCGGCCTTTCTTCCAGCGGCGGGTTCCCGCACGAGGCTACGCTGTGCCCCCTTCAGAAAGGTTCAGCGGCTCGTGAGCACGTCCGCCAGGTTGAACCGCACCGGGCGTTCCAGCTGCTCGTACGTGCACGAACGCGGATCGCGGTCGGGCCGCCACCGCTCGAACTGGGCGGTGTGCCGGAACCGGACGCCCTCCATGTAGTCGTAGCGCACCTCGACCACGCGCTCCGGGCGCAGCGGCACGAACGACAGGTCCTTGCCGTTGTTCCAGCGGCTGACCTCGTTCTTGCGGGGCGTGCGTTCGCCGGACTCGTGCGCCGCCCAGTTCCACGGGTGGCCCTCGAACGTGGTCACCAGGTGCTGCAGCTCGACGAAGAGCTCCTCGCGGACGGCCATCGGGAACGAGCCGATGACGCCGACCGAGGCCAGCACGTCCCGCTCGTCGTAGAGGCCCAGCAGCAGCGAGCCGATCCGGTTGTCCCCGGACTTGTGCAGGCGGTACCCGGCGACGACGCAGTCCGCCGTACGCTTGTGCTTGATCTTGGTCATGACCCGCTTGTCCGGCTCGTAGCCCAGATCCTTGCCCTTGGCGATGAGCCCGTCGAGCCCGGCGCCCTCGAACTCGGCGAACCAGCGCCGCGCGGTCTCCAGGTCGTCGGTGGCCGGCGTGACGTAGACCGGCGGCTTCGCGGCGGCCAGGCACTCGACCAGCCGGGCCCGCCGCTCCGCGAACGGCCGCGTGGTCAGGTCCTCGTCGCCGAGCGCCAGCAGGTCGAACGCGACGAACCCGGCCGGCGTCTGCTCCGAGAGCAGCTTGACCCGGCTGGCAGCGGGGTGGATGCGCTGCTGCAGAGCCTCGAAGTCGAGGGTGTTGCGCTCGGTGTCGGCCACGATGACCTCGCCGTCGATGACCGCCCGCTCCGGGAAGTTCGCGAGGACGGCCTCGACGACCTCCGGGAAATAGCGCGTCATCGGCTTCTCGTTGCGGCTGCCGATCTCCACCTCATCGCCGTCGCGGAAGATGATCGAGCGGAAGCCGTCCCACTTGGGCTCGTAGAGCTGCCCCGGCGGGATCTCGCTGACCGGCTTCGCGAGCATCGGCTTCACCGGCGGGTTGATCGGCAGGTCCATGCCGCCAGTCTCCCTGTTCACGGCAGAAAAGAAAGCATCCGGTGCTGTTCGGCGGCGCCGGCGCGGGGTATCGCTGTGGCATGAGCTCTCGTGTGGTGGTCCTGACCGGTGCGTCGAGCGGTATCGGCAGGGCGGCCGCGCTGGCGTTCGCGGCCCGCGGCGACATGCTCGTCCTGGCCGCGCGCGGCCTCGCCGACCTGGAGAAGGTCGCGGTGGACTGCGACGGCGACGTGCTGGTCGTGCCGGCCGACGTGAGCGTACGGACCGACGTCGAGAAGCTGGCCCAGGCCGCGGTCGAGCGCTTCGGCCGCATCGATGTCTGGGCGGACACCGCGGCGGTGATGGCGTACGGGCGCTTCGAGGACCTCCCGCCGCACGTCTTCGACCAGGTGATCACCACCGACCTGCTGGGGCCGGCCAACGTGGCGCGGGCGGCGCTGCGCGTGTTCCGGTCGCAGGGGCACGGCACCCTCATCCTGTGCAGCTCGCTGGTCGGGCACATCACGGCGCCGAACATGGCCGCGTACTCGACGGCCAAATGGGGTCTGCGAGCCCTCACCCGGACACTGCGGCAGGAGACCCGCGACGCCCCGGACATCCACGTCTGCGAGCTGATCCCGGGCAGCGTGGACACGCCGATCTACACGAGCGCCGCCAACTACGCCGGCTTCGTCGGCCGCCCGCCGCCCCCGGTGGACAGCGCCGACCGGATGGGCGCCGCCATCGTCCGGCTCGCCGACCGGCCCCGGCCCGGACTGTCGGTCGGGGCGACCAACCGCTTCATCGAGCTCGGCTTCAGCAGCATGCCGCCGGTCTACGACGCCCTGGTCGGCCCGCTCATGAGCCGGCTCGGCCTGTCCCGCTCGCAGCCCGCGCCGCCCGACGACGGCAACGTCTTCACCAGCCGGCCCCGCACCGAGGGCGGCCGGGGTCGCCTGGGCCGGACAGCGGTGGGCGCGATGGCCGCCGGAGCGCTCGCCCTCAGCGCCACCGCCGCCGTGGCTCTGCGGCGCGGACTGCGTCGCCGGGTCTTCACCCGGCGCTAGTGGACGAGGAGGGCGACGAGGCGGTCCAGCTCGGCGTCCGGGTTCTCCGCCAGTCCCATGTGCACCGGGCCGGCGCGCAGGATGGTGCTGCGCGGAGCCACCATCCAGCGGAAGCGCTCGCCCTGTTTCATCTCGCGGGCCGCGCCGCCGTCCAAGCCGCCCGCGCAGGTGATCTCCCAGGATTTGAGGGCGGCGCGGATGCTGTCCAGGTCCGCGTTCGGGTCGAGGGCGAGCAGGCGCTGCTCGTGCAGGTGGGTACGGGCGCAGAGGAAGTCGAGCCGCTGGCTGTAGAGGACCACCCCGACGTTGATCAGCTCGCCGCGTTCGACCCGGGGGACGGCCTGGATGACGGCGTACTCGTAAGGGGTTCTCATGCCGGAACCCACGCTTCCGGGCGGGCCGCGCGGGTCAGCAGGTGGTCACGGTAGGCCGCGCGGGCCTGGTCGGCGGTGTCGAAGTCGAACTCGGCCAGCCACTCGTCGGGGACCAGGGTCAGGACCTCGTCGAGGAGCTCGGCGGTGAGCTGCGGCAGGAGGTCGGCGGCTGCGGCGGTGAGGCTTGTCGCGTACGGCTTCAGGACGTGGTCGTCCCACTTGTACGGCCGGTTGGTCACGGCGGCGGCGCGGGGCCAGTTGTGGTGGAAGTACAAAGTGGCGCCGTGGTCGATGAGCCACAGGTCGCCGTGCCAGATGAGGAGGTTGGGGTTGCGCCAGCTGCGGTCGACGTTCTCGACGAACGCGTCGAAGACGAGGACGCGGGAGGCCAGGTCCGCCTCGACCGGGTGGGCGACCGGGTCGTAGCCGAGCGCGCCCGGCAGGTAGTCCATGCCGAGGTTGGCGCCGGCGCTGGCCTTGATCAGCTCCTGGACCTCCTCGTCGGGCTCGGCCCGGGCGACGACCGGGTCGAGCGCCGTGACGACGAGCTCGGGCACGGGGAGGCCGAGACGCCGGGCCAGCTCGCCGGAGATCACCTCGGCGACCAGCGCCTTGGGGCCCTGACCCGCGCCGCGGAACTTCACCACGTACGTGCCGAGGTTGTCGGCCTCGACGATGCCGGGCAGGGAGCCGCCCTCGCGCAGCGGGGTGACGTATCGGACGGCGGTTACCTCGGGCAGCACGCGCCTACCTTATGACCCGTCGGGTCCTCGGCGGCGCAGGTCCTCGACGCGGGTCATGGCGTCGCGCAGCTCGGTGAGCCATTCGTCGGTGTGCTCGCCGACCAGGCGGACGCACCAGGCGAGCGCCTCGGAGCGGCTGCGGGCCACGCCGGCGTCGACGAGGGTGTCGAGCACCTGCCGTTCGGGCTGGCGCAGGCGGGTCATCACCGGTGCGGACAGGTGGGTGAAGAGCTCCTGGGTGTCGCCGCAGCGCACGCCCCAGCTGACCTTGCGTTGGTAGCGGTGCTCGACCTGGCGGGCGACCTTGATGCGGTCGTCGCGGGTGTCCTCGCGGAACTGGTGGATCCGCCCGGCCTGGGCGGCGCTGCGGTCGGCGTCGGTGGCGTCGGCGCCCAGCTCGGGGGTGGGGACGCGGCCCCAGATGATGATCTCGTCGCGGTCGACGACGACGTGCGGCGGTTCGGTGAACCACCCGTCGGGGGCGGCGCCGGTGATCCAGGCGGCGGCGTCGTCGGCGGGTGGGGGCTCGGTCCGGCTTCCGGCCGGTGGTCGCATACGCATGATTACATGCTTACACCGTTGCAGCGCTTGCGACCAGGGTCAGAGGACGAAGGCATCGGTCCAGAGCTGACGCGTACGCCCGGAAAGCGCCTCCATGAGCGCCACCGCCTGGCTGTCCGTCAGCGCGGCGACGAAGTCGATCACCGCTCGCCCCCGCGCCCGCGCCAGCCGGTCCGGGGTGCCCTCCTGCAGCTCCAGCTCCGCCAGCTCGACCAGGTCACCGAGCCGCCGCGGCAGCCGCTCGGCCTCGTCCGGGTCCGCGAGCCAGGCCAGCAGCGCCTCGACCAGAGAGCTCAGCAGCCGGGCCTGGCCCCGCTGGTGCAGCGCCAGATCGGGGCGGGCCAGCACGAACCTGTTCTGCACGAACTTGAGGACCTGCACCTCGTGCCACTGCGCCGGCGCCAGGAGCACGTGCCCCGACCGGACCGCCGGGGTCTCGGTCACCTCGATCGACTCCACGAGCCGCCTGGTCCAGGTCGCCGAGAACGCGGCCACCTGCGCCTCCGCCTCCAGGGAGCCGTCGAACGGGACGCTGAGCAGGCCGTCGACCAGCTCCGCACGGACCTGGTCGACCGCCGCGTCGAACGCGTCGTCGTCGGCGACCCAGCCGTCCTTGCGGTGCAGCTGCCGGCGCAGCGCCTCGATCGAGCTGCCCGGGCGGCGCGCGACCAGGTCGGCGTCGGGGACCTCGCTGAAGTCCGTACGCTGCCAGGCCATCAGCTCCGCGGCCACCGCGCCCTGCTGCAGGACGCCGACCCGGTGCACGTCCTCCAGATCGTGGATCGCGTACGCGATGTCGTCGGCCGTGTCCATCACCGAGGCCTCCGGCGTCTGCTGCCAGTCGGCGACCCGCCCGGCGAACGGCTCGCGCGCCTGCAGCATGTCCTCGACCTCGGTGGAGTACGCGCCGAACTTCAGCGAGCCGCCGTCCGGGTCGTCCGGGGGAGCGGCGGCACCCCGCGGCGGCGGGTCGAGGAAGCGCGGGTGCGGCGACGGATGGGAGCGCCGCGTCCACGGGTACTTCAGGATCGCGGCGCGGGTGGCGGCCGTCAGGTTCAGGCCGAGCGTCGCCTGGCCGCGGATCTCCGTGCTGGTGACGATCCGGTACGACTGGGCGTTGCCCTCGAAGCCGTCCCGCAGCCGCAGCCGCTGCCGGGCCAGGTTGTCGAGCACGCGCTCGCCGAGATGCCCGAACGGCGGGTGCCCGAGATCGTGCGCGAGCGCCGCCGCCTCGACCACGTCCGGATCGCAGCCGCCGAGCTTCTCCAGCGTGTCGGCGTACCCGCGCAGCAGCCGCTCGGCGATCGCCCGGCCGACCGAGGCGACCTTGAGGCTGTGGGTCAGCCGGTTGTGCACGAGCAGGCCGCCGCCACCCGGGCTGATCACCTGGGTGACGCCGGCGAGCCGGGCGAAGAACGGCGAGCTGACGATGCGGTCCCGGTCCACGCGGAACGGGCTGGCCGCCAGGTCGCCGGGGGCGACGAGGCCGTCGCCGAAAAGGCGCCGGGCGCGGAGATCCTCCATGCGCCCGACGCTATTACATCGGTGGTGCCGGTCCGTCAGCGTCCCTGCAGCGCGTCGAGCGCCACGGACATGGCCGCGACCAGGCGCCGGTCGAGGTTCGGGTCGTGGATGGTCACCACGTACCGGTCCCGCAGGCCCCACTTCTTGACCACGGAGAACGCCGGGCGGCCGTTCAGCTGGAACTCGAAGTCGTACGGCAGCCAGGAGAGCGAGTCCACGAACCGGCGCAGGATCGCCACGACCATGTTCGCCTCGCGGCCGACCATCTCGCCGTATCCGGGCTGCTCCAGGTGCCACGTCGAGCGCAGCAACGACTCCTTCCAGTTCTTGCGGAAGAGGCCGATGGGGGTGCCCGCCGCGTCGGTCACGTCGTACGTGGCGCCGAAATCGATCACCTGGCGGGCCTTGAAGCCGAGCACCGGGGTCGACTTGGTGTCGTCGGTGTAGAGCGTCACCTGCTCCTTGAACGCCATCCGCTTCTGCTGGGCGAAGGCGAGGATGCCCGCTTCCGACCCGTCCGGGGCGGCCGCGTGGATTTCGTACTGATTGACCATGAGACGGACGCGCTGACGCACGATGAGCTGCTGCTGGGCTTGAAGAGTGTCGACTGTCACGGCGGCAGTGTGACATAGGCGCACTTCCTGAGGAGATCCACAGCACGTTGTGGCGGCGGGCGGGCACGGCCGGTCAGACTTGGCAGTCGGGACGGAACTGACACGGAGGAACCCGCATGGCGAAGCAGGCAGAAGGCCGCCGAGGGCGTAGAGCAGGATGGATCGCCCTGGCGCTGGGCGCGGCCGCGGTATGGGCCGCCCGCGACATCCCGCTGCAGATGGGCTCCCGCAGGATCGGCGCCCGGGCGGACGGTGAGCGCGGTGCCCGCTACGCCCGCTCCCCGCAGTTCTCCGACGGCAAGTTCCGCAACACGGTGCCGGCGAGCGAGGTGGCGGTCGCCTCGATGCCGCGCCTGCTCGCCGCGTCCCTGAGCGGCCGCGAACGCCGGCATCCCGCCGGCCCCATCCCGCTGGTCACGCCGGAGACCGGCGGCGACGGCCTCTATGTCACCTGGTACGGGCACTCCTCCGCGCTGATCGAGATCGAGGGCCGGCGGGTGCTGGTCGACCCGGTGTGGAGCGACCGCTGCTCCCCGTCGCGCCTGCAGGGCCCGAAACGCCTGCACGAGCCGCCCGTGGCGCTGCGCTCGCTGCCGCCGCTCGACGCGGTGCTGATCTCCCACGACCACTACGACCACCTCGACATGGAGACGATCCGCAACCTGGTCGACCTGCAGGCGGCGCCGTTCCTCGTGCCGCTGGGCATCGGGGCGCACCTCGAGCGCTGGGGTGTGCCGGCGACCCGCATCGTCGAGCTCGACTGGGACGAGCGCACCACGATCGCGGGCATCGAGTTCATCGCGACACCGGCCCGGCACTTCTCCGGCCGCGGCCTGTCCCGCGACGAGACGCTGTGGGCGTCCTGGGTGATCGCCGGGCCGCAGCGCAAGGCCTTCTACTCCGGCGACACCGGTTACTTCCCGGGCTTCGCCGAGATCGGTGAGCAGCACGGGCCCTTCGACGTGACGCTCGTGCAGATCGGTGCGTACGGCGAAGCGTGGCCGGACATCCACATGGTCCCCGAGGACGGCGTGGCCACCCACGTCGACGTCAAGGGCGGCCTGATGATCCCGGTGCACTGGGCGACGTTCAACCTGGCCCTGCACGACTGGGCCGAGCCGGCCGACCGGGCCTGGCGGGAGGCGAAGGCGCGGGACGTCCGGCTGGCGGTGCCGCGCCCCGGGGAACGGGTCGACGTGGACAACCCGCCGCCGGTCGACGGCTGGTGGCAGCAGCTCTGATCCCGGCCGCTCTTCGGCTCCGCTGCTTGACTCCGCGATCAAAGATGGTCGAACTATCGCGGATCAGCGGCGGGAGGCCGACCCTTGACCGGGACGCGGAGACGGGTGACCCAGCAGGACATCGCGCGGATGACCGGCGTCAGCCAGGCCACGGTGTCTCTGGTGCTGAACGGACGCGCCGACGGCGACGTACGGATCGCCCCCGAGACCCGGGAGCGGGTGCTGCAGGCCCTCCGGCGCACCGGGTACGTCGCCCGGCACAACCGGATCCTGGGCGTCTTCGCGGAGGAGCTCGGCGACCTCTACCACCCCTACCTGGCCGGCATCGAGGAGCGCGCCGAGCAGGTGGGCTGCGACCTGCTGCTGCTCACCGGCGCGCCGGTGGTCGACGGGCGGCGCCGGATCTTCCACCAGGACAACCGGCTGCGCCTCACCGACGGCTGCATCCTGCTGGGCCGGTCGCTCGAGCCGGGAGAGCTGGCGCGCCTCACGGCCGAGGGACATCCCTTCGTCAGCGTCGGCCGGCGCGACGACGCCCGCGGCCCGTTGCCGTACGTCGGTGCCGACCATCGCCGCGCCACGGCCGCCCGGGTACGCGATGCCGTCGCTCTCGGGCACCGGCGGCTGGTCTACGTGGACTCCTCGCGAGGGAGGGGTGGTCCTGTGCTCGGCGAGGGTATCGGGTCCGTGTCGCACGCCGATCGGCTTGAGGGCTTCGCCGCCGCCGGCGTCGGGCCCGAGTCGCACGCCGATCGGCTTGAGGGCTTCGCCGCCGCGGCCGCCGAGGCGGGGGTGGACGGGCGGCAGCTGACGATCGCCGGATCGAGCCCGGCCGACGTGCTCGACGCCTTGCACGCCGATGGGCGGACATGCGTCTTCGTGGAGGCGTTCACCGACGGTGTCTCGCTCGCGCGGGTCGCGGCCGAGCGTGGTCTGCGCGTACCGGAGGACCTGTCGTTCGTCGCCCTGGGCGACCCGGTTCGGCTTGCCGCGACCGACCTCGACTTCACGGGTTATCGGATTCCGCGGCGGGAGATGGGTCGGCAGGCGGTGGAGGTGCTCGCCGGGATGCTGACCGGGGCGGACGGCCCGACGCAGCGGATCCTCGAGTGTCCGCCGGTGACCGGGGCGACGCTTGCGGCTGCCTGACCGACCTCGGCACCCTCATCCGATCGTGTTGCGGAGGAGTCACCCCTGGCGTTGTCCATTCTGGACGTCGGCTCAGGGTTGAGCGCCGCCCGGCGTCGTTGCCGGGCGGCGACTTCGCGGGTGCTCGGTGGCCGGAGCTCGCCCGGCGTCGTTGCCGGGCGGTGGCTCCGCCGGTGTGGTGAGCGGCTTTGTTCCCGGGCGGTGGCTCCGCCGGTGTGGTGAGCGGCTTTGTTCCCGGGCGGTGGCTCCGCCGGTGTGGTGAGCGGCTTTGTTCCCGGGCGGTGACTCCGCCGGTGTGGTGAGCGGCTTTGTTGTCGGGTGGCGGCTCCGCCGGTGGTCAGCGGCCGGCGTTGAATGCCGCGGCTACCAGGGTGGCCAGCAGGAACAGTGCGCCCAGGAGCAGCGGCCGGGTGTGGCCCCAGGCGATCTTCCGCTTTGCGGGGACGTCGCGCTTCGCTGCGCGCAGGTCCCGCCAAGCCGCGTGGGCCCGCCCGGCCCGGTAGCCGATCACGATCACGGTGGCGGCGGTCATCACCGTAGCGACGCTCACTTCGTGGAACGACATGCGAACCCCCTGGAGACGACGGATCCCCAGTGTGGGGGCGCCGACCCGCCCGTTTCCAGCGGATTGAGAGCGTTAAAACCCCATAAAAGGCGATTCAGGGTACGGACCGCAGTGTCAGCTATCCGATCGTTGCCGTGGCACACAGACCTTGACAGCGGCGGGCGCGACCTCCACCCGGATCTTCTTCACCGCATCGCGCGCGCCGCCGTCCAGCTCGTACGTCAACGGCTCCCGCAGCTTCACGTCGATCCGCCGAGCCCGAGTCATGTGCACGAACGGCGAATCCTCGGAGCGTCCCACCGCCATCCGTCCCATCGTCCGCGCCCACTGCGCGGCACCGCGGGCCGTGGCGACGCCCACATCCAGCCACCCGTCGTCCGGCTTGGCGTCGTCGAACGCCGTGATGCCCCCGGTGATCGTCCCGACGTTGCCGACCAGTACGCACGTCGCGTCGTCCTTGAACCAGTCGGTGCCGTCCACCTTGATCTTCGCCTTGGGTGCCGGATCGTTGAGGTGCCGCAGCCCGGTCCAGACGTACGACAGCTTCCCCATCCGATCCTTCAGCTTCCCGTCCGCGTCGTGGATCATCGCCCCGTCGAACCCGATCCCCGCCATGACGGCGAAATGCTCCCCGTTGAGCACACCGAGATCCAACTTCCGCCGCTCTCCCTGGAAAGCGGTCCGCACGGCACCTTCGAGGTCGTCCGGCACCCCGAGGTTGGTGGCGAGCAGATTGGCGGTCCCGGCCGGAATGATCCCGACGGGCACCTTCGCGCCGCCCTTGACACCCGCGATGGCGTCCAGCGTCCGCTGCACCATCCCGTCCCCGCCCCACACGATCAGCAGGTCGGGCTTCTTCTCGAGGGCACGCCGGACCTGCTTCGGGGCCTTCTTGCTCTTCGGCACCTCGTACCAGAGCAGATCCTCGACGCCCTCGTCCGAGATCCGCCGGCGCAGCTCGTCGAGCCCGCCGCCGAGAGTCTTGCGCTGGTGGGCGACCACAGCGACTTTCCGGGGAGTCCGCATGCCGCAGCCGATACCCGAACCCGCGATTTCCTACGCATCACCCTCGGCGAGCCGCTTGAAGGTCAACAGCTGCCGCCGGGCCATGACGAGATCGCCGACCGCCAGCCCGGGCACGGTCCACCGAGGCGCCCGCATGACCACCTTGAGCAGCAGCCGCGTGGCGTCCGGCCGGCTGTGATCGCCTCCGCCCGCCGCCGCCGGGTCCGGGCGTTCGGGCACCAGCACGTACGACATGAAGCCGCCCATGATCGCGCCGGTCAGCTGCTTCCCCGGGTCGACCGACACGATCCGGCCCATCGGCCGCCCGCCGGAAGCGGTGAACGCATCCCCGACCCGGGGCTCGGGAAGGTCCATCAGCCGTCGAGGCGAGCGGCGCCCCCGGTTGTCGACCCAGTCATACGAGTACGGCGCCAGCCGCACCTGAGCGACCCACGGCCACACCGCCGCGGCGGGCGCCTCGACCCGCACTCCCCGCCACGCTCGCAGGGTGGGCGAGACGACGAGCTCGTCGCAGGGATAGGGGCGGGACACGTCGTCGTCGGTCACGCCCCAGCGATCACCGATCATGCCTCCATCTTCGGCCACCGGCTCCCTCGGCGGCGCGCCGGCGGCCGAGCGGGGCCACCGCGGCAACCCCCACCGCGCCGCGGTGCCGGGCCGCAATCCGTCCCCCGGAAGATACGCGCCTCGCGCATGCGGTGTCCGGCGGCGGCGCGGTGGCGGTCCGCGTTCGGTGCTTCTACGAGACGCTCTCGCGCATGCGTTGTTCGGCGGCGGCGCTGCGGATCACCATGAGGCGCAGCTCCAGCTCGTCGGAGACCATGGAGGCGAGGTGTTCCAGGGCCTTCAGCTGGCGGGCTGTCGCCTCCCGGGGGCGGTTGTCGATCACGTTGACCGTGCCGAGGCGGTAGCCGTCGTGGGTGCGGATGGGCGCGGCCGCGTAGAAGCGCAAGCCCAGTTCCCCCCGGACCAGCGGGTGCTCCAGGGTACGAGGGTCCACCGCGGCATTGTTGATCACATATACGTCGTCCTGGGCGATGACCGAGGCACACAGACCCGGTTCCGTGCCCACCTGGCGGACACCGGTCAGCCCCTGGCAGGCGGCGAGCCATACGCGGTCCTGCTCCACCAGGGAGACGGTGGCGATCGGGGTGTCGAAGATCGCGCCGGCCACGAAGGCGATGCGGTCGTACGCGTCCTCGACCGGCTGGTCCACCAGGCGGTACCGGCGTACGGCGTCGAGCCGGCGTTGTTCGTCAGGGCTGACGTTGTCCAGGTATTCGTAGGCGCCGCCCGACACCGGGCTACTGTTCGTCACGGGTATCCCCTCACGCATTGATCGCTCGTGGTCGCTGAGTCTCTCCACGTCACGCCAGATGTGTCGACCGTCGTGAATCAGCCTCAAGTGAGCCTAATGAAACTTCCGGGGCCGCCCGCAACGGCTGAGCGGACGCAAATGCGCCGCACGGGCCGCAGACGCGGGAATGTCGCACAAACTGTCGGGTACTAGATGATCGTGACATCACCCGTAGCGGCCGTAGTGGGGCAACTTGCCCGCGATCTCGTCCTGTCCGTCGATGCCGTCCCCGACGCCGGAGATGCCGGCGACGCCACCGGACGGCGGGAGCAGCTGGGCGGCAAGGGAGCCAACCAGGCCGTAGCGCTGGCTCAGCTGGGAGTTCGCCCCCGGCTCGTCGCCGTGGCCGGCGACGATGTGATCGGCGACGTGCTCCTCGACCAGGCCCGCCGCGACGGCATCGACGTGACCGCGGTGCTCCGTCGCCGCGCCACGCTCACCGGATTGATCGTCGAGCTCCTCGACGCCGACGGCGGGTGGCGCTACGTCCAGCACCTGCCCGATGCCGTACTGCTGACCGAACGTGACATCGAGTCGGCACGAGACGTGATCGCCGGAGCCGACGCCGTCCTCGTGCAGCTGCAGCAACCATCCGCGGCCGCGCTGGCCGCCTCCCGCATCGGCCACGACGCCGGCCGGCTCGTCGTGCTCGACGGCGTGCCGGAGGAACGCCGCGACGACCTGCTCGCCGTCGCCGACGTGATCCGCGCCGACGACAAGGAGGCGAAGCTGCTCCTCGGCGACGAGCCCACGGTGGAGAACGCCCAGCGACTCCTGGACCAAGGCCCCCGACTGCTGGCGCTCGGGGTCGGCGACGGCAACCTCTTCGTGTGGCGCGACGGTCACCTGCGGCTGCCACTCACCGACGAGAAGGTCGTCGACACGACCGGCGGAGGAGATGCGTTCACGGCGGCACTGACGGCGTCGCTCCTGCGGGGTGAGGACCCCGCGACGGCGGCCCGCTGGGCGGTGGCGGCATCCGGCGCGACGGTGGGTCATCCTAGCGGACGCCCGGACCTGCGCACCGCCGACCTGGAGAAGCGCGTGGCGGAGCTGGCGACGACGGCCGATACAACGGTCGTTCGGACGCGCGAGGGGGAGCTGGGGAGTGAGTGAGCTCGGTCCGGCGCTGCCGTGGGTCGTGCGTGAGACCGGCCTGTCCGGCGAGGCGCTCGGCACGTCGGCCCTGCGGCAGGTGGAGTCCGTGTTCGCCCTCGCCAACGGGCACATCGGGATGCGCGGCAACCTGGACGAGGGCACGCCGTGCGGGATGCCCGGCACCTACCTCAACTCCTTCTACGAGGAGCGGGACCTCGAGTATCCGGAGGCCGGATACGGGTTTCCGGAAAGCACCGAGACGATCGTCGACGCGCCCAACGGCAAGCTGATCGTGCTGACCGTCGACGACGAGCGCTTCGACATTCGCGCGGGAACGGTGCGACACCATGAGCGGCGGCTGGACCTGAGGGCCGGCACGCTGCGCCGGGACGTGGAGTGGGTCTCCTCGTCCGGGGCGGCGGTGCGTATCAGCAGCATCCGGGTCGTCTCGTTCCCCCACCCGGCGGTCGCGGCGATCCGTTACGAGGTGGAGGCGCTGAACCGCCCGGTGCGGATCCGGATCGACTCCGACCTGCTCGCCAATGAGCAACAGCCGGACCAGAGCGACGACCCCCGAGCGTCGGCGGTGCTGGATGCGCCGCTGGAACCGCTGGCGCACTCGTCGGACCTGCTGCTGCACCGCACGCGTCGCAGCGGTATGGAGGTGGCGTCGGCCGTCGCCCATGTCGGTCCTCCTCTTTCGACGTCATCCGAACCCGACCGGATCCGTGCCGTGGTCAGCACGACTCTTGCGCCGGGGGTGCCGCTGCGGCTGGACAAGTTTCTCGCGTATGCGTGGGGCATGCCGGGACCTGTGGACAAGGCTGCGGCCGACCAGCGCGACGCCCCGGTTGTGGATGAGGCCGGCGGGGGTCGTTACGAGGGCCGACCAGCGGTTTCGCGTGGGGCGGGCAACGTCCGGGACGCGAGTTCCACGTCGGCTGTGGACAACGGAGTCACCCGCCCCGATGGCGGCTCCGGGTCCGTTGTGGACAAGGCGTTGGCCGACCGGGATGAGGCCGTACGGTTGGGGTTCGACGCGCTGCTGGCGAGGCAGCGCGAATACCTCGACGAGTTCTGGGAGACGGCAGATGTCGAGCTGGACGGCGACCCGGAGGTGCAGCAGGGCGTCCGCTTCGCGCTGTTCCACGTGCTGCAGGCCGGTGCCCAGGCGGGGCCGCACCCGATCGCCGCCAAAGGGCTGACCGGCAACGGGTACGACGGCCACGTCCTCTGGGACACCGAGACGTTCGTGCTGCCTGTCCTCACGTACACCCATCCGGCGTGTGTGGGCCTGGCCCTGCGCTGGCGGCACGCCACCCTGGACGCGGCTCGCGAACGCGCCCGGGAGCTGCGGCTGGCCGGTGCGGCGTACCCGTGGCGGACCATCGGCGGCGCGGAGTGCTCCGGCTACTGGCCGGCCGGAACGGCGGCGCTGCACGTCAACGCGGACATCGCGGCGGCGGTGCTGCGCTACGTCGCGGCCACCGGTGACGAGAAGTTCCTGCGGGAGGCCGGCCTGGAGATCCTGGTGGAGACCGCGCGCCTGTGGAGCCGGATCATCCACACCGACGACGAGGGCGTCGCCCACATCGACGGTGTCACGGGGCCGGACGAGTACACCGCGCTGGCCGACGACAACGTCTTCACCAACCTGATGGCCCAGCTCAACCTGCTCGGTGCCGCGGAGGCCGCCGAGCGGCTCGCGGCCGTGGACGTCACCGCCGACGAGATCAGCGAATGGCGGTCGGTGGCGCGGCGGCTGTTCATCCCGTACGCATCCCGGAGGGAGGTGCACGAGCAGCACAGCGGCTTCACGCGCCTGCAGGAGTGGGACTTCGACGGCACGAAGGACGACGACTACCCGCTGATGCTCAACTTCCCCTACCTCGACCTCTACCGGCGGCAAGTGGTGAAGCAGGCCGACCTCGTCCTGGCCATGATGCTGCGCGGCGACGCCTTCAGCCCGGAGGAGAAGCGGCGCAACTTCGTCTACTACGAGGCCCGTACCGTTCGCGATTCGTCGTTGTCCGCGCCGGCGCAGGCGGTCCTCGCCGCGGAGACCGGCCACCTGGACCTGGCCTACGACTACGCCGCCGAGGCCGCTCTGCTCGACCTGCGCTCCGGCGGTGAGGCGAGCGGCGACGGCCTGCACATCGCGGCGTGCGCGGGCACCTGGATCGCACTGGTGCAGGGCTTCGGCGGCCTGCGCGACCACGGCGGGCACCTGTCGTTCGCGCCGCGCCTGCCCCGGCGCGTGCCCCGGCTCAGCTTCTGCCTGCGCTGGCGGGAGAGCAGGTTGCGGGTGACGGTCACGCCGACGGAGGTCACGTACGAGGTCAGCGGCGCCGACCTGACGTTCGAGCACTACGGAACGCCGGTCACCGTGGCGGCCGGCGAACGGACCACGATTGCGCTGGAGCCGGTCGAGTACCGTCCCGCCCCGCCGTCGCCGCGAGCGCCGGAACGCCGTACCTAATCGCTGGTTTCCGGATCCTTGCGGGGCAGCGGGCGGAGCCGCACCCGGGTGATCGCCCGACCGGTGACCTCGACCACCTCCGCGGTGAACTCGGGCAGCGTGACGATCTCGCCTGGACCGGTCGGGATGTGGCCGAGCGCGGCGAGCACCATGCCGGCGACCGTGGTGTAGTCGCCCTCGTCCGCTACGTCGCCGTCGAAGCCGATGTCGGGCAGGTCGTGGATGGGGAAGGAGCCGGGCATGAGCAGGGCGCCGTCCGCCTCCTTGACGACGGCCTGCACATCGCGGTCGGTCTCGTCGTAGATCTCGCCGACGATCTCCTCGACGAGGTCCTCCATCGTGACGATGCCGTCGATGGCGCCGCGCTCGTCGACGACCATGGCCAGCTGTTGGCGCTCGAGGCGCATCTGCCGCAGCGCGTCGGAGACCCGCAGCGTCTCCGGCAGGAAGAGCCCGGGCCGGGCCACCGCGTCGACCGGGCCTTCGGCGCCGACGAGGTCGCGCAGGTGCACCACGCCGATGACGTCGTCGAGCCCGGCCGGGCCGACCACCGGCGCGCGGGAGTGCCCGCCGGCGATGAGCTGGGCGAGGGCCTCGCGGCTGCGCAACCCCGTGGCGAGCGTCAGGACGTCGCGGCGTGGCACGAGGATCTCCCGCAGGATCCGGTCGGCGATCTCGAACGCCCCGGAGATGATCGTCCGCTGCTCCGCGGAGAAGTCCTGCTGCGCCGCGACCATGTCACGGATCTCCTCCGTGCTGACCTCCTCCCGCTGCGCGCGCGGGTCGCCGCCGGCCAGCCGTACCACCAGGTCCGTCGCTGCGGAGAGCAGCCAGACCGCCGGGCGGGAGATCGTCGACAGCAGGTCCAGCGGGCGGGCCACCAGCAACGCCCACCCTTCCGTACGCTGCATCGCGATCCGTTTCGGGGCCAGCTCGCCGATCACCAGCGTGACGAACGTCAGCACGATGGTGACCAGCACGATCGCGGTGGGCCGGGCGGCCGCGCCGAGGAAGCCCAGCGGCTCGATCAACGGCTCGGACAGCGACACCGCGGCCGCCGCGGATGCCAGGAAGCCGGCCATCGTGATGCCGATCTGGATGGTGGCGAGGAAGCGGTTCGGGTCGCGGGTCAGCCGGCCCAGCACGCGACCCGCCCGCGAGGTCCGCTCCAGCTTGTGCACCTGGCTGTCACGCAGCGACACCAAGGCCATCTCACTGCCGGAGAAGGCGGCGTTCACCAGTACGAGCACCAGCACGAGCACGACCTGCCCGCCCATGCCATCCACGACAGCCCCAGCTCCTCGGCCAACGGATCACGAGACCCACACGCTAGCGACAGACCGTTACGGTCGCGCGGCGCCGGGCTGAAAAGTCGCTCAAACCCGCTTTTTCGGGTACGCCCCGAGCACGCGTCCCGCAGTCGGAAGAACCGCGCCGGACCGGCCGAGGTCGCTGAGCGAGCTGGCACGACGGCCGTTGTCGGCCAGCGGCACGTCGAGCACCGCTACGACGGCCGGGCAACGCCGGCCGCAGGCCGCAGGGCTCCGGTCGGGGCGGCCGTCGTCCTGGCGGCTTCCTGCTCAAGGACGCCCCGCCCGCGCAGCTGCTGCACGGCATCCGTACGGTCGCATCCGGGGCCGCCCTGCTCGCGCCGGAGGTGACCCGCCAGCTCGTGGGCCGGTACGCGGCCCGCATCCGCCCCGCCGAGGACCGGCCTGACGACGTGGCGCTGACCCCTCGCGAGCTCGAGGTGCTGCGCCTCATCGCCGACGGCCTGTCCAACAGCGAGATCGCGGCGACGCCGGTGATCAGCGATGAGACCGTCAAGACCTACGTGTCCCGCATCCTCACCAAGCTCGACCTGCGCGACCGGGTGCAGGCGGTGGTGTACGCCTACCGCCGCGGCCTGGTGACGTAGTCCGGCGCCGTGGTGCTCCGGCCGTCAGCTGACCTCGTCGGCCCAGACGCGCCAGTCGTCGAGCACGCCGTAGAGGGCCGGCGTCAGCCAGCCCGGGGCGGAGCGCCGGAACACGCCCGGGTCCATCTGCCCCGCGCCGTCCGGCAGGGCGCCGACCAGGTGCGGGACCAGCTCGGTCAGGTTGGCCCAGTGGACCAGTTCGGGCTCGGCCGGCCAGGCGCCGAGCACCACCTTGGCCGGGACGCCCCGGCGCTCGAGCGCCTCCAGCGTGAGCGCGGTGTGGTTGAGGGTGCCGAGCCCGGCGCGCGCCACCACGATCGTCTGTCCGCCCAGCGTGGTGGCCAGGTCGGCGACCGTCCACGGTTCGCCGGACGGGCGCACGCCCATCGGCACCAGCAGCCCCCCGGCGCCCTCGACGAGGACCAGGTCGTGCTTGGCGGCCTCCTCGCGGACGGCGTCGACCACCTCGTACAGCTCGAGCGGTTCCATCCCGGCGACCCGCGCGGCGGCGAGGGGCGCGAGCGGCTCCGGATACGACGCGAGCGTGCGGCAGGTGTGCGGGGCGGCGAGGTGCGTGATCCGGTCGATGTCGGTCGGCCCGCCGTCGGCGATACCGGTCTGCCCGGGCTTGATCACGGCGACCCGGAGCCCGGCGGCCTGGGCGGCGGCGGCCACGGCCGAGGTGACGATCGTCTTGCCGACGTCGGTGTCGGTCCCGGTGATCAGTACGATGCCCCGCCACTCGCCGGACTCGGCGGGCCGGGCCTGGGTGCGCGCGGCGGGAGCGGCGGACTCCGGCTCGGGCACCGGCACGGTGAGCGGGGAGACGTCGGCGTCGGCCGGATCGGCCGGCCCGACGCCGGGAGAGACCGGCGCCTCGGGAACCGACCCGGGTTCCGGCAGACCCGGTACGCCGGGAGCCGGCGAGACGGGCGCGCCTGGCGCAGGAGAGATGGGCGCGCCGGGGGCCGGGGAGATCGGCACCGGAGGAATGGGCGCGCCGGGGGCCGGGGAGATGGGCGCGCCGGGGGCCGGGGAGATCGGAATGCCAGGGGCGGGGGAGACCGGGGTGACCGGCGCGGGCGAGACGGGGGTGACGGGCACGGGACTTCCTGGCTCCGGCGCCACGGGCGCAGACGAGGTGGGATCGCCCGGGTCGGATCGAGCGGGCGATGGGCTTCCGGCCGAGGGCAACGATGCGGTCCGGTCACCGGTCGTCATGGCGCGCACTCCACGATCACGTCCAAAGCGCGGTCGAACTCCTCCGCCGCTATCCCCGCGTTCAATGTCAGCCGCAGCCGCGACGAGCCGTCCGGCGTGGACGGTGGCCGGAAGCATCCCACCGCCACATCCCGGTCACGGCAGTCCGCAGCCCATGCCAGCGCCGCCTCCGGCCCGGGAGCGGGCACCGACAGCACCGCGGCCGCCGGGGCGGTGACGGTGAACCCGGCCATCCGGAGCCGGTTCACGGTCTGATCGGCGCGTGCCTTCAGGACGGCTCGTCGGTCGTCGGCTCGCTCGGCGATCCTCAGCGCCGCGTGCACCCCCGCCACCACCGCCGGAGGCGGTGCGGTGTCGTAGATGAACGTGCGTCCGGTGTCGATCAGATGGCGGATCAGCGGCTCCGGGCCCGCGATGACGCCGCCCGCGCCGCCCAGCGACTTGGACAGCGTCGCCGTCACCACCACGTCCGGGGCGCCCGCGAGGCCTGCGGCCGCCACGCCGCCCGCGCCGGACGGGCCCAGCAGACCCAGGGCATGGGCGTCGTCGACCAGCATGATCGCGCCGTGGGCCGAGGTCACCGCGTGGAGGTCGGCGAGGGGGGCGAGGTCGCCGTCGACCGAGAACACCGACTCTGTGACGAAGACCGCTTCGCGGCCGGGGTGGGCCGCGAGGATCTCCGCGAGCGCCGCCGGGTCCGCGTGCGGGGCCACCACCACGTCCGCTCCGGAGGACCGGCAGCCGTCGATCAGCGAGGCGTGGTTGTAGCGGTCGGAGACCAGGAGGGTGCCGGGGCCGGCCAAGGCGCGTACGGCACCGAGGTTGGCCAGGAAGCCGGACGAGTAGACCAGCGCCTGCGGGAACCCCATCCAGCGGGCGAGGTCCGCCTCGAGGGCCGCGTGCGCCTCCGTCGAGCCGCGGACGAGCCGGGAACCGGTCGCGCCCAGCCCGTACGCGTGCAGTGCCTCGACCGCCGCCGCCACGACCCGGGGGTGGACGGCCAGGCCGAGATAGTCGTTGCCGGCCAGGTCGGCGACCGTGTCGGCGGCGGCGCGGGGCCGCAGCGTGCGGGTGAGCCCGGCCTTGGACCGCGCGCGGGCCTGGCGCTCCAGCGCCTCCTGCCAGCCCGCCACCGCACCCCTCACCGATCCGCGCTTCGACACCGTCCGCCGGGCAAACTATCACTCACCACCGACAGCCCCGCGGCCCGGAAGGGCCTTGTAGGGTACGGGCATGCCAGAGATCCTCGACCGGGCCCGCGCCCAGGTGCTGACTGACGGTGCAGGGCTCGACGAGGCCGGGATCCTCGATGTGCTCCGCCTGCCCGACGAGGATCTGCCGGAGCTGTTGCAGCTGGCTCACGACGTGCGCATGGCGTGGTGCGGGCCGGAGGTCGAGGTCGAGGGCATCGTCTCGCTGAAGACCGGCGGCTGCCCGGAGGACTGCCACTTCTGCTCGCAGTCGGGGCTCTTCACCTCGCCGGTGCGGTCGGTGTGGCTGGACATCCCGTCGCTGGTCGAGGCGGCCAAGCAGACCGCTGCGACGGGCGCCACGGAGTTCTGCATCGTGGCCGCGGTGCGTGGGCCGGACAAGCGGCTCATGACGCAGATGCGCGAGGGTGTCGCGGCGATCAAGGCCGCCGTCGACATCCAGGTGGCGGCGAGCCTCGGCATGCTGACCCAGGAGCAGGTCGACGAGCTGGTCGAGATGGGCGTGCACCGCTACAACCACAATCTCGAGACCTGCCGTTCCTTCTTCCCGAACGTGGTGACCACCCATTCGTGGGAGGAGCGCTGGGGGACGCTGAAGATGGTCCGCAACTCGGGCATGGAGGTCTGCTGCGGCGGCATCCTCGGCCTGGGGGAGACGATCGAGCAGCGCGCCGAGTTCGCCGCGCAGCTGGCCGAGCTGGATCCGCACGAGGTGCCGCTCAACTTCCTCAACCCCCGTCCCGGCACGCCGCTGGGTGACCGTCCGGTCGTCGAGGGCAAGGACGCGCTGCGCGCGATCGCGGCGTTCCGGCTGGCGATGCCCAAGACCATCCTCCGGTACGCGGGCGGCCGCGAGATCACCCTGGGTGACCTGGGTACCAAGGAGGGCCTGCTCGGCGGCATCAACGCGGTGATCGTGGGCAACTACCTGACCACGCTGGGCCGCCCGGCGACGGCCGACCTGGAGCTGCTTCAGGAGCTGAAGATGCCGGTCAAGGCCCTCTCAGCGACGCTGTGACAGGCCTTGTGACGTACTGCGACCGGTGCGGCGAGCCGGCCGCGGAGGGCGACCACAGCGCCTGCGCCGTGGCGCGCCGGCTGGAGCCGCCGCGCTTCTGCCCCGACTGCCGTCGCCGGATGAAGGTGCAGGTGGTCCCGACCGGGTGGACGGCCACCTGTGTGGAGCACGGTGTCCGCCACTCCTGAACCGCTTCGCGGCGCGGTCGTCACGCTGCGGTTCGCGACGGAGGACGACATCGCCGCGCTGCTCGCCGTACGCGCGACGCCTGAGGTCATGGCCCGCTGGCGCGGCGGCGACCTGGCCGCGGAGATCCGTGAGTCCATCGCCGATCCCGACTTGCACTACTACGCGATCGTCGTCGACGGCCGGGTCGCCGGGGCCATCCAGTGGGCGGCCGAGGAGGAGCCGGACTACCGGCACGCGAGCATCGACGTCTTCCTCGACCCGTCGGTGCACGGCCGGGGTGTCGGCACCGACGCGGTGCGTACTCTCGCCGCCCATCTCGTCGACGACCGCGGCTTCCACCGGCTGGTGATCGATCCGGCGGCCGACAATGCGGCGGCGATCCGCTGCTACGCGAAGGTCGGCTTCCAGCCCGTCGGTGTCATGCGGCAGTACGAGCGCGGTGCCGACGGGACGTGGCACGACGGCCTGCTCATGGACCTGCTGGCCGGCGAACTGGTGCGCTGACCCATCGGCGACGGCGGGCCCCGGAAGGCCCACCGCCGCCGTCTCTCACCCGTCACCCTGAGGTGGCAGGAGTCTCCCTCGGCACCCCCGGGCGGCCGCCGACCGGCAGCGTGAGGCTCAGCAGCGCGCCGTCGCGCCGGCCCGGACCGGTCACTCCGAGGCGGCGCAGCGTCCGCAGCATGGCCACGTTGTCCGCGCTGACGTGCGCCACGACGGCCTCGAGGTCCGCGCGCTCGGCCCAGTCGAGCAGCCGGCGCAGCAGGGCCGTGCCGATGCCCCGGCGCTGCCACGCGTCCTGGACCAGCAGCGACGCCTCGCCCAGGTCGCCCTCGGTGCGCAGGGTGGCCATGGCGACGACCTTGTCCTGGGCCGTGGCGAGCAGCGTCACCCCGGTCGCCGGCTCGACCAGGCGGCGTAGCCGGGCCTCCGACGGGCTCTGAGCGTGCAGGCGGCGTACGCCCTCGAGGTCGTCGCCGGTCGCCTCCCGCACGAGCAGCTCGGCGCCGTCGGGCAGCAGCAGCGTGGTCTGCTCGGCGCCGCGGCGCAGGATGGCGGCGCTCACCTCGACCAGGGCCTGGGCCCTCGCGTACTCGGCCGGGGTGAAGGCGGGTGCCGGGCGCATCACCTCGTAGGTGCCGCCGGCCGGGTCGATCAGGGTCATGTGCTGCTCGTCGTAGCCGTGCAGGACCACCGTGCCGGCCGGGCGCCACCGGACCTCGGCGGCGTCGAGCAGGGCGACCAGGGCCTCGCCGAGCGCCTCCGGGTCGTGCACCAGCCGGCCGGCCAGGGTCAGCGCCCGGGTGGGCTGGTCGGCGAGGCCCTGCGCCTCGGCACGGATGACGAACGCGTCCCGGCCGCGGCCGCGGGCGATCGCGGTCTGCAGCTCGAGCTCCGACATGGTGTCCGGGGCGTCGACGAGGAAGTCGTCGACGGCGCCGCCCTCGGTCGTGTGCACCTGGACGGCGAGGATGTTGACCGAGCGCAGGGCGAGGCTGGCGGTGAGCACGGACAGGTAACCCGGGCGGTCGTCGACCGTCGCCCGGATCCGCCACAGCGCCATGGGCCGGCACTTCCCTTCCGGATCGAGTCGCCTGGAACCGAAGGTAAGCCTCTCTCGCCGGTGTTACCTGCGCATTGCCTGAGCTGGGAGAACTATGAGGGGTCAGTCACAGCCGATGCGACCGGCGGCACACCCGCGCGGTCCAGCCGGTCGCCCAGGATCACCGCGGCGGCGCGGACCAGCTGCGCGACGCGGTCGACCTCGGTGACGTGGAAGGCGGCGGCGGGCAGCTCGACGTCGTCCGTGCGGGCCACGATCAGCACCAGGCCGGCGCGGCCGAAGGGCGCTACCGCGTACCGGGTGGCGTCGGGGCCGGTCATGGGACGGGCGCGCAGCGGGGTGACCTCCGGCAGGCGCAGCGGGGAGGGGGCACGCCAGCTCGCGTACGCCACCGACGGCTCGCCGCCCGCCGGCCCGCGCAGGTCGGCCGGCATGCCAAGCGAGGACTCGGGAAGCGGCCGGGGTGCCGCGGAGCGGGCGGCCCAGTCCGGCGGCACCACCGCGGCGGCGGCCCAGTCCGCGGCGAGCAGGCCCGGCACGGCGTCGACCAGGGTCGCGAGCCCGTCGGCGGGGTTGGCGGCCACCTGTGCCAGCAGCTCGGCGTCGTGACCGCCGGAGACCGGGGCGCCGATCGCCTTCCACACGCCGTCGACCTGCACGCCCGGGATGGCGGCGAGGCCGGCGAGGAGTCGCTCGACGCGGGACGCGCCCGGCCAGACCACGGTGAAGTCGTCCACGGCCCGGCCGCCGAGCCGCTCCAGCACCACCACCTGGACGATGTCGGCCCCGGCGACGCCCAGCGTGCGTGCGACCTGGCCGAGGGCGCCCGGGCGGTCCGGCAGGGTGACCCGTACCCGCAGCAACATGCAACTCCTCCCGTCGTCAATGGCGGCACGGTGGTACCGCCCCGCTGGCGCCAGCCTGCCGGATCGGCGTTTCACACCCGTTGCGCCGCCGTGTCCCGGCCGTCAAGGCGCAGCGGAATGCCCTGAATCACTCTCAGGGTAGGACGGGTCAGGCGGAGGCGCGACGGACCAGATGGGTGTCGAGCAGAACGTGGGAATCGTCGACCGGCTCCCGGCGGATGCGGTTGACCAGCAGTTCCGCCATGCGCCGGCCCATCTCCTCGACCGGCTGGTGCACCGTGGTCAGCGGCGGCTCGCACTGGCGGGCGATCGGCGCGTCCTCGAAGCCGATCAGGGTCACGTCCTGCGGTACGCGCAGGCCGGCGTCGCGCAGCGCCCGTAGCGCCCCGCTGGCCATCAGGTCGGAGGCAGCGAAGACCGCGTCGACGTCCGGGTCGCGGGCGAGCACGGCGCGCATGGCGGCCGCCCCGCCCTCCTCGGTGAAGTCGCCGTACGCGACCAGCTCGGCACCGCGTACCGCCGCACGGTAACCGGCGAGCCTGGCCCGGCCGACCTCCATGTCCTGGGGTCCGGCCACCGTCGCGACACGGCGGGCGCCGCCCGCGATCAGATACTCCACCGCCTGGCGCGCGCCCGAGGCGTTGTCGACGTCGACGAAGAAGTCGTCGGGGTGCGGGTTGGCCGGCCGCCCGCCGAGCACGAACGGCATCCCCCGTTCGCGCAGCACCCGCGGCAGCGGGTCCTCGTCGTGCAGGGAGAGCAGCAGGACGCCGTCGACGTGCTGCTCGGTCAGGTGGGTCTCGACGCGTTGCCGTTGCCCGGCCGAGGCCGCCATGGCGAGCCACAGCTGCAGCGGCGTCTCCAGCAGGGCGGCGTTGATGCCGCGCAGCACCGCGGCGAAGAACGGCTCGCCGAACACGCGCTCCTGCGACTCCGAGACGACCAGGGCCACCGAGTCGGTCCGCTGGGTGACGAGCGAGCGGGCGGCGCGGTTGGGGACGTAGCCGAGCTCCAGGATCGCGGCTTCCACGGCGGCCTTGGCCTGCGGGCTCACCTGGGCGGACCCGTTCAGGACACGGGACGCCGTGCCGCGGCCCACCCCGGCGCGCGCCGCGACGGCGTCGAGCGTCGGGCGGCCCGGGGAACGGACGGGCTGCCTGGTCATGGGCGCATTTTCTCCTGCCGTACGGTCTAGGGTTGCGGCATGATCTGCCGCGCATGCCGCGAGCGGAAGCACGAGGACTGCAGAGGCGGGTCCTGGTGTGACTGCCAGCACCGGCCCGTCGAGCCCACGCCGCCCGTGACCGGCCCGGCCTCGCCATGATCCTCGAAGAGCTGCTCGAGCGCTACCCGCGAGCAGCGGAACCGACACTGCGGGTCAACTTCATCGCCAGCGTCGACGGGGCGGTGACGGTCGAGGGGAAGTCCGGGCCGCTGGGCGGCCCGGGCGACAAACAGATCTTCGACCTGCTGCGGATGACCTGCGACGCTCTGGTGGCCGCGGCCGGAACGGTACGCACCGAGGGGTACGACGCGCTGCGCCTCGACGAGGCGGGGCGGGCGTGGCGCCGCGCCCGGGGGCTCCCCGACTTCCCGCTCATGGTGGTGGTGTCGAGCTCCCTCGACCTGGACCCCGGCCAGCTGATCTTCTCCGACGCGCCGATCCCGCCGCTGGTCGTGACCCACGCCGGTGCCGTGCCGCCGCCGGGTCTCGCGGAGGTCGCCGAGATCCTCCCGCTGGGTGACGAAGCGGTCGACCTGGCGGCGATGGTCGCCGAGCTGCACCGCCGCGGTGCCACGCAGGTGTTGTGCGAGGGTGGCCCGCGCCTGTTCGGCGCGCTGATCGCCGCCGACCTGGTCGACGAGGTCTGCCTGACCGTCTCGCCGCTGCTCGCCGGCGGCGGCGCGGGCCGGATCGCCGCCGGCCCGGACGGGCCGCCCCGGCGGATGGAGCTGCGCAGCCTCCTGGCCGAGGATGACATGCTCTTCCTCCGGTACGCCCGCAGAGCCTAGAAGTTGTGGACAACCCTGTGGACGACCCCTAGAAGTTGTGGACAACGCGTGCCAACCGACGCGGCGTCCGACAACTGTCGTACCTCTGGTGCAACATGATCGGCGTGTCAGAAGAACCAGTCGAAGCAAGCGAACCCGTCGGGCGCGTCCTGGGCACCGCCGACGCCACCCCGTTGCAGTTCTGGACGGCGGTGACGCCGGGCAGCTACCTGCAGCTCGACGACGTGGTCGTGACCACCCGCGACCTGCCCGACCGCGAGCCGGTGAAGATCGCCGGCGTGGTCACGCAGGTGCGCGCGCGGCACGAGGGCGCCCAGTTCGACTCCGACGTGTTCGCCATCGCCGAGGGCACCCTGCCCGCGCTGGTGCAGGAGGCGGCCGAGGTCACCACCACCCGCGTCGACCCGGAGCTCTACGTGCCGCCGGCTCCCGGCGCGGTCGTGCACCGCGCGTCCGGCTCGGCCCGAGACGCGGCGCTGCACTTCGACCGGATGGAGCGGCGCGTCCCGATGGGCACCGGCCGCGACGGCGTACCGGTGTTCCTCAACGCCGACTTCCTGGACGGCACCCGCGGCGCGCACGTGTCCATCTCCGGCATCTCGGGCGTGGCCACCAAGACCAGCTTCGCGACGTTCCTGCTCTACTCGGTGTTCCGCTCCGGTGCCCTGGGCGCCGACGGCACCAACGCGCGGGCGCTGATCTTCAACGTCAAGGGCGAGGACCTGCTCTTCCTCGACCACGAGAACACCAAGCTGGACGACGCGACCACGGCCGGCTACAAGCTGCTCGGCCTGCCCGCCTCGGCCTTCCCGGATGTGCGGGTCTACGCGCCGCCGCGGGCCGGTGACTCGTCCGGCGCCCCCGACGTCAACAGCAGGCTCACCGGGGTCGACAGCTTCTACTGGACGCTCGAGGAGTTCTGCACCAACCGGCTCCTGCCGTACGTGTTCGCCGACGCCGACGACGAACGCCAGCAGTACACGATGGTGGTCCACTCCGTCACCGCGCACCTGCACCGGCACGCCGTCGCGGCCGAGGGCGGCATCAGCATCGACGGCCGCCGGCTCGGGTCCTACGGCGACCTCGTCGACCACGTCGTCGACCAGCTCACCGACGACGAGACCCGCTCGACGTGGGCGGGCAGCGCGGTCAACATGGGCACGGTCAACGCCTTCGCCCGGCGCCTGATCGGCAGCAAGCGCGACCTGTCCCGGTTGATCCGGGGTGACCTCGCCGCCCGCCGCCCCCACCAGATCAAGACCGCGGAGAGCGCCCAGGTCACCGTCGTCGACCTGCACAACCTGCCCGACCGCGCGCAACGCTTCGTGGTCGGCGTGACCCTGAAGACCGAGTTCGACGACAAGGAGAAGTCCGGCACCGGCCGGCCCCTGCTCTTCGTGGTCCTCGACGAGCTCAACAAGTACGCCCCGCGGGAGGGCTCCTCGCCGATCAAGGAGGTGCTGCTCGACATCGCCGAGCGTGGCCGCTCCCTCGGCGTGATCCTCATCGGGGCCCAGCAGACCGCCAGCGAGGTCGAGCGCCGCATCGTGACCAACTCGGCCATCCGGGTGGTCGGCCGCCTCGATCCCGCGGAGGCGTCCCGCCCGGAGTACGGCTTCCTGCCCCCGGCCATGCGCCAGCGGGCGCTGCTGGCCCGGCCGGGCACGATGTTCGTCAACCAGCCCGACATCCCCGTGCCGCTCTGCGTGGAGTTCCCGTTCCCCGCCTGGGCCACCCGCAAGTCGGAGTCCGGCCCGCCGCCGATCGGCACCCAGCGCTCGATCGTCCAGGGAGTGGACCCGTTCGCGGTAGTCGGCGGACGCGGCGGTTCGCCGGACGACGACATTCCGTTCTAGCCTGCCAAGGCGCCTTCGGCGCAGAGCACGACCAAAACGGCGAAAGATGAGGCGATGCGCATCCTGCACACGTCCGACTGGCATGTCGGAAAGGTCCTCAAGGGACGCAACCGGCACGACGAGCACATCCGCGTGCTGGCCCAGGTCGTGGAGGTCGCGCGCGCGGAGCGGCCGGACCTGGTGATCGTGGCAGGTGACCTCTACGACACCGCCGCGCCCTCGCCGGACTCGACGCGGGTCGTGACCCGGGCCCTGTCGGCGCTGCGGCAGACCGGTGCCCGGGTGGCGGCGATCGGCGGCAACCACGACAACGGGCAGGCGCTGGATGCGCTGCGGCCGTGGGCGGATGCGGCGGGCATCGAGCTGCGCGGGTCGGTCCGCGACAAACCCGACGACCTGATCATCCGGGGCGAGACCGCGAGCGGGGAGCGCTGGCAGCTGGCGGCGCTTCCGTTCCTGTCCCAGCGCTACGCGGTCCGCGCCGTCGAGATGTACGAGCTGACCGCCGCCGAGGCCACCCAGACCTATGCGGACCACGTCGCCCGCCTGATCGCGCGCCTCGCCGAGGGTTTCGCCGAGCCCGGCGTGGTCAACCTGCTCACCGCCCACCTGACCGTCGTGGGCGCCAGCACGGGCGGTGGCGAGCGCGAGGCTCACACGGTGATGGGCTACGCGGTGCCCGCCACCGTCTTTCCGGCGAACGCGCACTATGTCGCTCTGGGTCACCTGCACCGCGCGCAGCGTGTCATCGGGCCGTGCCCGGTGCGCTACAGCGGCAGCCCGCTCGCCGTCGACTTCGGCGAGGAGGAGAACGTCTGCTCGGTCGCGATCGTCGACGTCTCCACCGACAAGGCGGCCCAGGTGCGTGACGTGCCGCTGACCTCGGCGCGCACCCTGCGTACGGTGCGCGGCAGCCTCGAACAGCTCGCCACGGTGAACCTTCCGGACGCGTGGCTGCGTGTCTACGTCCGTGAGACACCGCGGGTGGGGCTGCGCGAGGACGTGCAGGAGCTGCTGCCCAACGCCCTGGAGGTGCGCATCGACCCCGACATGGTTCCCGACAAGGCCAGCACCATGGCGCAGCGGGCGGGCCGTTCGCCGCGCGAGCTCTTCGGTGACTACCTGGACAGCCGCGGCAACGCCGAGGAAGGCGTCCGCGAACTCTTCGACGAGCTGTATGACGAGGTGAGCACCCAGCAATGAGGCCTTTGCGGCTCGACATGGCCGGGTTCACGGTGTTCCGGGACGAGACCACCGTGGACTTCACCGACGCCGACTACTTCGCCCTGGTCGGCCCGACCGGGTCCGGCAAGAGCACCGTGCTCGACGGGATCTGCTTCGCTCTCTACGGCACCGTGCCCCGGTGGGGTGGCAGCCGCGGCATCGGCAACGCCCTGGCCCCGTCGGCTACGGAGGCCCGGGTGCGCCTGGTCTTCGAGTCGGCCGGCTCCCGGTACGTCGCCACCCGGGTGGTGCGCCGCGACGGGCGCGGCAACGTCAAGACCGCGGGGGCGGGGCTGCAGCTCATGCCGCCGGGCTTCGACGTCACCCGGCTCGACACCGGCATGAGCCTCGACGACCTCGGCGACGTGCTCGCCGGCACGCCCGCGGAGATGGACCAGGCGATCGTCGAGGCGGTCGGCCTGCCGTACGAGCAGTTCACGAGCTGTGTCGTGCTGCCCCAGGGCCAGTTCGCCGACTTCCTGCACGCCAAGCCCGCCACCCGCCAGCAGATCCTCGTCAACCTGCTCGGCCTGCACGTCTACGAGGAGGTGCAGACCCGCGCCTCCACCCGGGCCACCAAGGCCGAGGCCCAGCTGACGGTCGTCGACCAGGCGCTGGCCGGGCTCGCCGACGCCGACGACGAGGCGGTCGAGGCCGCTGCCGCCCGGCTCGCCGCGATGCGCGAGCTGACGACGGCCGTCGAGGAGGCGATGCCGCGGCTGCGCACCGTACGGGAGAAGGAGAGCGAGCTGGCCGCGGCGCGCGACGCCATCGCCGAAGAGCTCGCCGCACTGGCCCGGGTCAAGGCCCCCGCCGGCAGCGTGCAGGTCGCCGAGGCCGCGGCCTCCGCGCGGACAGCGCTCACCGAGGCGGCGGCGGCAGTGCGTGCCGCCGAAGAGCACGAAGAGAAGGTACGCGGAGAGCTGGCGGCCGCCGGCGACGCGGGCTCGCTGGGGCTGCTGCTGGACCGGCACGTCGAGTTCGACCGGCTGACCGGCCAGGCGGAGTGGTTCGCGGGCGAGGTCTCGGTCGCCGAGGTCGAGTACAAGGACGCCCTCGCCGCCGCGGAGCTGGCCCGGGCCGCGCACCTCGGCGCCGAGCAGCTCCTCGAGCAGGCCCGGCTCGACTACGCCGAGGCGCAGACGGTCGACCGGGCCGCCGCGCTGCGCGCACACCTGACCGCCGGGGACGAGTGCCCGGTGTGCGAGCAGACGGTGACCACCGTGCCGCCGATGCCGGAGGGGTCGGCGGTGCAGGCCGCGGAGCGCCAGGGCAAGGCGGCCCGGTCCGCGGCCGACGTGGCGTCGACGGCCTGGAAGCAGCGCGACGCCGTCGCCCGCGAGCTGGAACGCGGCCTCGACCGCAAGCGCGCCCAGTACGAGCAGCACAAGTCGCGGCTCGCCGAGGTGAAGGCGGCCCTCGCCGACTCGCCCGGCGTCGAGGCGCTGCGGACCCGCCTCGCCGAGCTGACCCGGCTGCAGCGCAAGCTCGACGAGGCCGGCGCCGAGGTGCGCGCCGCCCGGGAAGCTCAGCGCAAGGCCCAGGGCTCGGTCGCCGCCGCGGAGGAGCAGCAGCGCTCGGCGTGGCGGTCGTTCGACGCCGTCCGGGACGCGGTGGCCCGCTTCGCTCCGCCGCCGGCCGACCGCGACGACCTCGCCGGAGCCTGGTCGGCGCTGGTGGAATGGGCGCAGCAGTCGGCGCGCCGCAGGCAGGCGGACCGGGACGAGGCGACGGCCGCGGTCGAGGCGGCGCACGCGCAGACGCAACGGACCCGTGCCGCGGTGGTGGGCCTGTTCACCGATCGTGGGCTGCCGGCCCCGGCCGGTGGGGCCGACGCCGACCTGATCCGGGCGGCGGCGGTCGCGGCCGAGCGCGCCGAGGCGGCCTGGCAGCGCCTCGTCGACCGCCGCGAGGAGGCCCGGGCGTATGCGGAGCAGCGCGCCGCCCTGGTGCGCGACGGGAGGGTGGCGAAGTCCCTCGCCGGTCACCTGCGCGCCAACAACTTCGAGCGGTGGCTGCTGGAGGAGGCGCTGGACCTGCTGGTCGACGGTGCCTCCCGGATCCTGCGCGACCTCACCGGCGGCCAGTACGACCTGATCCACGACAAGGGCGAGTTCTTCGTGGTCGACCACCACGACGCCGGCCTGCGCCGGGGCGTCCGCACGCTGTCCGGCGGCGAGACGTTCCAGGCGTCGCTGGCCCTGGCGCTCGCCCTGTCGGAGCAGCTGGCCGGGATGTCCACGACTGCGGCGAGCCTGGAGTCGATCGTGCTCGACGAGGGCTTCGGCACCCTCGACGCGGCGACGCTCGACGTGGTCGCCGCCACCCTGGAGAACCTGGCCGCCCGCGGCGATCGCATGGTCGGCGTGGTCACCCACGTGCAGGCCCTGGCCGAGCGGGTGCCGGTCCGGTTCGAGGTGCACAAGGACGCGCGTACGGCGCACGTGGAAAGGGTCGGCCTGTGAAAATGTTCGTCGACTCCTGGGACCCGGCGTACGGGGCGTCCTTCGAGGGCGGCGACTCCGACGGGCCCGCCTCGCCGAGCAGCGCCCAGGTCGACACCGACGTCGAGGTGCCGGCGGCGCAGTGGGCCCCGATCGACGTGTCGGCCCGGGTGCGCTGCCCGGACGTCGTGTTCCTGGTCGACGGGGTGCGCCGCAACGACGCCGGCCTCTGGACCGCCGAGGAGGACGGCCAGTCGTACGCGGGGCTCGCCGCCTCGTACGCCGCCGGCGTGGTCCGGTGCGACCTGCGCAGGGGAGCGGCCGAGCTGGCCGGCGCGCGGGTGGGCCGGGGCCTGTTCACCGCCAGCCCGTCGGCCGAGGACGTGCAGGCTGGCTCGGTGCGGTACGCCGTCCACCGGGTCAGCGGCACGGGCGAGGCCAGCAAGCTCCCGGCGGCCGTCCAGGGGCCGCTGACCGCCCTCGAGATCGAGATCTCCGGCGAGGCCCGCAACCACGGCTCGGACGGCGCGGACCTGCTGGTCGTGGACGGGCCGCTGCGCAACCGCCGCCAGCTGCCCCGCACGATCGGCTACGTGAAGACCCAGCAGAAGCAGTACCTGCCGGCCCAGCTCACCCAGGTGGTGACCGCGCTGCGGCCGGGCCAGCGCACGCCGGTCTTCGCGCTCGGCACGGTCTGGGGCGGCTGGTCCTGGTATCTGCGCCTGCCCGGTTCCTCCGGCGCGCCCTGGTCCGGGATCGTGCGGATCGAGTGCTCCCCGGATCTGACGCCGGACCAGGCGATCGAGCTCGCAGAGCTGTCGGGGGCGACGCTGCCCCGGTTCGCGTCGTCGGCGTACAAGGATCCCCGGGCGCCGCAGAACCTGGTGCCGATCGCCGGGCTGGAGCGGCGGCTGCGCGGGATGCTGGGGGACGCCCGGGTGTTGCACCGCGCGCTGACCCTGGCCACCGCCCGCAGCCGCTGACGTTCCGTGCGAGGCCGTCTACCGGATCGCGCGCGCCAACCGCCTGGTGGCTATGACGAGCACGGTGGTGGAGGCGACCCACAGCGGGTAGGCGATCGGCCGGGTGGCCAGGACGCCGTCGACGGCCGGGTCGGGAGGCGCCGCGACGACGTCGTAGACCGCCGACAGCGACTTCAGCAAGGCAGTCGCACTGAGCCAGCCCAGGGTGGCTCGGTCGGCGGGCGGTGTTCCCCGGGCGCAGGACACGGCCATCAGGACGGCGGCGGCCGCGACGATCAGCGACAGCACCCCAGCGCCTTGCCAGGGCCCCACGACGTGGGCGAACAGCTCGTAGGCGAAGGCCGCCGGGTACAGGTCCGGCTCGCCGTGCGTGACGACGGTGATCCGGTGCTCGTAGTGGCCGATGGTCAGCAAGGTGTGCAGCACGTCGACGACCGCGAAGACCGTCAGTAGCGTGACGGCCGCCTGCTGCCTACCGCGTTCGCCGTGCACGATCCCCCCGTTCGTCGAACCGGCACGATATGCCGCCGGGTCCACCGGACGGCTCGTGAGTCCCCGTCCCGGCATGTAGGCAGCCGGAAAAGCGGCCGATAGGTCGGTTGGTGGGTCGGCCGGGTGGGCCGGCCGCGCACGTCGACCGGCGGAGCGGGTCGGCCGGGTCCTCGCGGACCGGTCGATCGGGCCGCTGCGGGCGGCAACGGGGCGGCGGGTGGGCGTGTGCCGCACGGACGATCCGGGCACATCACCGGCGCCGGTCCGACCGGCAGGGTGGGCGACCGGGTCCCATTCATACCTTTTGGCGGTTCGTGGCGGAGCTGCTCACCGTTGCCGTCACGCTACTCAGCGCGCATCCGGGATGGGCGTTTTGCGACTCGCGGTGAGGATCACGTGACAGTGCGCCGACATGGCGTCCGCCGAGGCCGCCCACGCCGCACTGTGCGTCTGTCGACTCGGCGGGCTTGCTGAGTATTATTCGCGTGCCCCTGGGCGCATATCGGCGCCTATGGATGAATAGCGCCCCCCATGCGCGCCCGGCCTCCGCGTTCCCGCGGGTGGTGCAGCGCGCCCAACGCGCTTGAAACCGGAGGAATCTCTTGCGACTGCGCGTCGATGCCGCCCCTCCTGGCCGGGGTCCGGAAATTTTCCCGATCGCTTTGATCCCGGCGGGGCCCCCCGCCCGTATGACAGGCGACGGGGAAAGCACCGGCAGGAGGAATCGATGCATGCGACGGTCATGGAGCGGCTCACGCCGGATGGGGTGCGCGTCATGACGCAGCAGCGATCCGGAGGCCGGTGGCAGGCTCTCGACGGAGGCCGTAGTGCGGACAATGATGACGCCGTGATGCCGCGGCAGGCCCGCCATGAGGCCGGGTCGGCGACCGCGAGTCACGAGGACACGCTCGTCCGGATGCTCTACGAGGAGCACGCGGGACCGCTATTGATGTTCGTGCTCCGCCTCACCGGCGGCGACCGGCAGCGGGCCGAGGACATCGTCCAGGAGACGCTGCTGCGGGCGTGGCGCAACGCCCACCGCCTCGGCGCGCAGGGGCAGCAGTCGCTGCGCCCGTGGCTCGTCACGGTGGCCCGGCGGATCGCGATCGACGATCACCGCAGCACCAGCGCCCGCCCGCCGGAGACGTACGACCGAGAGCTCGAGAGCTTCCCCAGCACGGCCGACGACACGGATCGGGTCCTCCAGCTGATGACGGTCACCGATGCCCTGCGTACGCTGAGCCAGTCGCACCGGGAGATCCTCGTCGAGACGTACTTCCGCGGCCGGACCGTTCCGGAGGCCGCTGAGGTGCTCGGCCTGCCCCTCGGTACGGCCAAGTCGCGTGTGTACTACGCCCTGCGGGCCCTGCGGACGGCCCTGCAGCAGCGGGGGGTGACAGAGTAATGACGCAGGAACAGCACTTCGACGTCGCCGCGTACGCCCTGGGCGTGCTCGACGAGCGTGACGCTGCCCGCTTCGAGGACCACCTGATCGACTGCCCCACGTGTGCGGTCGAGCTGGAGTCGCTGCTGCCGGTGGTGGATATCCTGTCGGACGTCGACGCGGACGCCCTCGTGGCGACCGAGCAGTCGCGCCGCGACGGGGTGATGCTCAAGAAGATGATCGGCGAGGTGAAGCGGGAACGGCGCCGGGCGAACAGCCGGCGGCTGTACTCGCTGGCCGCGGCGGTCGTGGTCTTCGCCATGCTGTCGATCGGCGCGCTCTTCGCCGGCGCCCAGTGGCTGGCCCCGGAGCAGGGTTCCCAGCAGGGGCCGAGCCAGCGTTCGAGCAAGCAGCTCGACCCGCTGCCGCTGGCCCAGGGCGGCGTCGGCATCGGCGGTACCAAGCTGCCCGGCGAGTCGTACTCCAACACCGACAACCGCACCAGCGTCTCGGCGGCCGTCGGCTTCGAGCCCAAGGACTGGGGCACGCAGGTGTCCTTCGCGGTCTCCAACATCAAGGGTCCGCTGACCTGCCGGCTGGTCGCGGTCCCCACCGCCGGCGATCCGGTGGTCCTGTCGACCTGGACCGTGGGGGAGAAGGGCTGGGGCACGGCCGCCCAGCCCGAGCCGCTCCAGCTGATCGCCGCGACGGCCCTGCCGCGCAAGGACATCGCCCACGTCCTGGTGGAGTCGATCGACCCCGACGGGAGCACGAAGACACTCGTCCGCGTGCCCTGACGAATACGAAACGGTTTCGAGCCCGGTCGCCATTGTGCGGCCGGGCTCGCTGCTTTTCACCGTACGTCCAAGAAGCGCTCACCGCGCGCAGCCGAGTCGTGCGCGGGCCCTGTCATTCACGGATGCCGGAGCCGGATGGTTCAACGAAATTCCAAGAAATTGATTGGGCCGATTGTTCAACCTCCGCGGCGGTCCGCTGCGTACTACAGCGCGGACACGGAGATGGACGAAATAAGTGGGAGGGCTCTCGTGGTACCGGAGAAGCGGAAGTTGATCGTCGTAAGCGCCGCGATCGCTGCGGCGTTCGCGCTGCCCGGTTGCGCCCCCAGCGGATACAACAGCAGTGACTACGGCGCGCAGCCGGCGGCCAACGAGGTCGCCGCCACCCCGGGCGCCGAGCCCACCGACGGGCCGACGCCGGGCGCCACCCCCGGTGCCGAGGCCGACGACGGCGCGGATGAGGGCGCCGACGCGCCCGAGCTGAGCGAGGACGAGGTCACCACCGAGCTCAAGGCCACCAAGGTGAAGCGGATGGGCGAGACCGTCCAGAACCAGGACGGCAAGGTGCTGTACCGCTTCGACAAGGACAAGGTCAAGCCCGAGGTCGCCTCGAACTGCAACGGCGACTGCGCGAAGATCTGGCCGCCCGCGGTGATCAACAAGGGTGAGAAGCCGAAGCTCGAGGGCGTGGACCCGGAGCTGGTCGGCACCGTCGAGCGCGAGGACGGCACCCTGCAGCTGACCCTCGACAAGTGGCCGCTCTACACCTACATCGGTGACAAGGAGCCGGGTCAGTGGAAGGGCCAGAACGTGGCCGCCACCTGGTTCGTGGTCACGCCGGAAGGCAAGAAGAACCTGACCTGCCTGCCCGCCGTGTCGAAGCCCGTCGCACCTCCCTCGGACGACGAGGAGGGGTCCGGGGACAGCGGCGGCGACGCCGGTTCCGACAGCGGCGGGTCGGACTACAGCTACTGAGTGAAACAACGGCCGGTCGACGCCTTCCGAGGCGGCGGCCGGCCGCCGGGCGTAGTGAATTCCCGGCCATAAGTTCTCTTTAAGTCGGGCGTAAGAACTTCGTTTTCCATTGCGACACGGCAACACCTGCTCCTAGCGTTTCCGCGTATCCGAAACAGTCGCCGGAATCGTTTCCCCACGTCGTCGGAGGTGTGAAAAGATGATCGCCGCTCGCTCCACTCGCCGGCCGCAGCGCTGGCTGGTGGGCGTCCTGGCCACCGCCCTGGCGTTCCTGCTGGCCCCTGCCGGCGCCGCCCGTGCCGCCGATTCCCCCGGCGTGCCCATCCCGCCGAACACCGGCCTGACCGACCGGGGAACCGGCACGGTCGCGATGTCGGACCGTGACTTCGTCATCAAGGTCCGGCTGGCCGGGCTGTGGGAGATCCCGGCGGGCAACATGGCCGTCGAGAAGTCCGAGGACCCGCGGATCCGCGAGATCGGCAAGTCGATCGCGGCTCAGCACGTCGTCCTCGACAAGCTCGACATCGCGGTCGCCAAGAAGCTCGGCATCGCGCTGCCGAACGACCCGAACACGGACCAGCAGGGCTGGCTCAACGAGATGCGCAATGCGGCATCGCCGGAGCAGTTCGACCAGATCTACGTCGACCGGCTGCGGGCCGCGCACGGCAAGATCTTCCCCGCCATCGCGACCATCCGGGCGAGCACCCGCAACGACTCGGTGCGCAAGCTGGCCCAGCAGGCCAACCAGTTCGTGATGACACACATGACCCTGCTGGAGAGCAGCGGCATCGTCGACTACGCGGCGCTGCCGACGGCACCTCCGCCGGCGGGAACCAACAAGGGCCCGGTCCCGGTCGACAACGCGATGCTCGTCGCGGCCGGCAGCTCGAGCGGGGTCCCGGGCGTCAACACCTCCGTGATTTTCCTCGTTCTCGCCGTCGCCCTGGTCGCCGGCGTGGTCACCACCATGCGCATCTTCCGATCGCGGTAGCTCGCGGACGGTCCCGACCTGGCCAGCCGACCAGGCCGTACGGCTTCACCCCAGGCGGCTCCACCGCCCGCCACGTGTGGACAGAGAAAGGTGTCAGCAATGCGAAGGTCGCAGTACCGGCGCGAATCCAAGTATTCAAAGTGGTTCACCGGTCGGCGCCGGATCATCGCCGCGGTGGCCACCCTGGTCGCCTTCGGTGGCATCGTCACCGTCACGCAGGTGTCCGACGCGAGCACGAAGCGTTCGACACAGCGCGCTCTGGCCGCTTGCAACAACCTCCAAGCACCGAAGCGGACCCGGCTCTCCACCGAGACCCGGCAGGGCACGTACACCACCAACAAGGGCCGGGTCACCCAGCACTCCGACGACGGCGCGAGCAGCGTGCCGACCACCGAGCAGATGCGCGCCCGCTGCCGCCAGTGGGTGATGCAGAACGCCGGCAACAACCAGGGTGGCGGAGGCGCCAGCCCGGCGGCGTCGAACGACACCAACGCCGGCGGCGGCCAGCAGAACGGTGGCCAGCAGCAGAACGGTGGTCAGCAGCAGGGCGGTGGCCAGCAGCAGGGCGGTGGCCAGCAGAACCCGCCGCCCGGCGCCGGTCTGGGCATCCTGACCAACAGCTGCCAGACCAGCCAGCTGCAGCCGCACGACGGTTTCCAGAACGGCAACCGTTGCGTCTCCACCGAGTTCGGTGAGGTCGGCGCCCAGGAGAACAACCCGTCGCTGCTCATCACCGAGGCACCGGAGCAGGTCGAGCAGGGCCAGCCGTTCACACTGAAGGTGAGCACGCGCAACCTGATCCGCGACCGGTTCCTCGCGGCCGGCCAGGGCGGCTACTACGTGGAGTCCTCGGTGCTGCAGGACGGCATCGTCCGCGGTCACTTCCACACCGCCTGCCGGATGCTGAACAGCACCAACGAGGCGCCGGACCCGGCTCCCGCCCCGGCGTTCTTCGTGGCGACCGAGGACAAGCAGGGCGGCCGCGCCCCCGACACCGTGACCATCCAGGTTCCGGGTCTGCCGGACCAGGGTCTCGCCCAGTGCGCCTCGTGGGCCGGTGACGGTTCGCACCGCATCCCCATGATGCAGCGCGCCAACCAGACCCCGGCGTTCGACGCGGTCCGCATCCAGGTCGGCGGCGGCAACGGCGGCAACGACCAGCAGCAGGGCGGCAACGACCAGCAGCAGGGCGGTCAGC